>CAZJGT010000132.1:0-6453 GCA_964545565.1 uncultured Thermoleophilia bacterium | reverse complement strand
CCCCCGCCCTCGACCCGGCGGTGGACGCCGAACTGAGGCGGCTCGCGTGCATCGACTGAGCGTTCGTCCGCACGCGACGGGGTGGTCATCGCGCCCCCCGGCGGCGACTCGTGATCGTCCTACCAGCCTCGAAAGGCTTGTCTTTTCGAGGCCGTGCTGTATAAATCAGAGGTGACTGTCGCCTTGGGGGAAGCGACACGATGTGTCCGCAAGGCGGCCGGGCCGCCATCCGCGTCGTCCGCTCTCTATGGATCCGCGGTCGTCGGGCAGAGAAAACCAGCCGGAAAGGACGGAGGCATGAGAAAGGGCAAGACCTACATCTTGGTGGCGGTATTCCTCGTCGCGATCATCGCGCTCGCGGGGGTCGCCGCCGCGTGCGGTGGCGACGAAGGAACCGATGAGAGCCCAGCTCCGGAGGCGACCTCGGCCGCGGACATCGCACAGCAGGTGCTCGGGGCGGCGCCGACCGGGCTCGCCAAGAAGATCGTCGACGCCGGCACGGTGATCGTCGCCAACGACGCGAACTACGCGCCGCAGAGCTCGGTCGACCAGGCCACCGGCGAGCTCGTGGGCTTCGATGTCGACGTCGCCAAGAGGATGGGCGAGATCCTCGGCCTGACGGTGGAGTTCAAGAACCCGGCATGGGAGACCATCCCGGCGGGCCTCAACCAGGGCAAGTATGACGTCTCCATCGGCTCGATGACGGTCACGCCCGAGCGTCAGAAGGCCCTCGATTTCACGGAGCCCTACTACTTCACCTCGGGCCAGGTCTTCGTGAAGGAAGGCGGCACCCAGATCACCGGCGTCGGCGATCTCGCCGGCAAGACGGTCGGCGTGGGCGCCGCCACCACGTACTACGATTTCCTCAAGAAGGACGGCGGGGCGATCGTCAAGACGTACACCACCGATGCCGACGCGTTTCCGGATCTGCGCAACGGCAACCTCGATTTCGTGATGACCGCAGGTCCCACCGGCCAGCAGGCCATCTCTCAGGGCCAGCCGTTCGAGTTCTCGGGGGCGCCTCTGTACTACGAGGATCTCGCGTTCGCCGTCAAGAAGGGCGAAGGCGATTGGGTCGCTCTACTCAACTATGCCGTGCAGATGATGCACACGGACGGGTCGCTCACCGCCATGAGCGAGAAGTGGTACAACGGCCTCGATCTGACCGTCAAGGAATAGCAGCCTTGCGGCCGCGCCCGCGAGGCGCGGCCGAGCAAAGTCCGGTCGACTGCGGCGGGGGCATCCCCAGCGGGCCTCCGCCGCAGTCCCGACAGAGAGGTCTTCGCTGATGCACAAACGACGCGGGTACCTGAGCGTCGCCCTCTTCGCGGCCGTGCTTGCGTTGACGATGGCATCGCTCACGCCGATCGTGCCGGCCGCGACTCCAGCACCTGAGGGGACGCCCATCATCAAGGGCACGATCCCGAACCCGGACGACCCCAAGGGCATCAAGAACTGGACCGGCGACATCGTCCAGGTGAACTTCCAGCCGAACGGCGCCGAGCTCGACCTGCCGCAGTGCCAGCTCTTCATCGACGGCAGGGAGGAGCAGCTCAGCAAGGAGCCGTTCATCGTCCCGGCCGTGTCTCGCGCCACGAGCACGCTGCAATTCGACCTCGCGGTCGTCCACGAGGCGGGGGACTACGCGTTCAAGACGGTCCTCGTCACCACCGACGGGATCCAGGTCGAGTACTCGTGGAACTTCTACTCCGAAGGCGAGGCCGGCGCCGGCTCGCTCATCAGCACACGGGTCATGAAGAACTGGTTCTGGTACATCGCCAGAGGCGCCATCGCCACGGTCGAGCTGACCGTCATCTCCATCGCGCTGGCATGCGTCTTCGCGCTCTTCGGCTCGCTCGGTCGTCTCTCCAAGAAGATGACGTTCAAGCAGGCCTGGGACCGCTACCAGAGCTGGGGCTACATGTGGCGCATGGTGCTGGGACGCATCCCCTACTGGCTGGCTACCTTCTACACCTCGCTCTTCCGAGGTACGCCGCTGCTGCTGCAGATCTACGCGATCTACATGGTCATCCCGGAGGTCATCAAGTACTTCGGCTTGCCGGAGTCGTACAACCCGCCGCCGTTCTGGGCGGGCGTCGCGGCTCTGAGCCTCAACTACGGCGCCTACCTCACCGAGGTGTTCCGCGCCGGCATCCAGGCCGTGCCCAAGGGCCAGAACGAGGCAGCCTGGGCCATCGGCCTGAGCGGCTGGCAGACGCAGCGACGAATCGTCCTGCCGCAGGCGTTCAAGATCGTCATCCCGGCCGTGGGCAACGATTTCATCGCCCTCATCAAGGACACCTCCCTGGTGTCGGTCATCACGGTCGAGGAACTGCTCCGGCGCTCCCAGCTCGCGGGCGCCGCGACGTTCAGCTTCTTCTCCACCCTGCTGGTCGCGGCCGCCTTCTATTGGGCCATGACGATCTTCTTCAGCTTCTGGCAGGCCAAGCTCGAGAACCGTATGGCTCGCGACAAGGCCCGAGAGAAGGAAAAGGGGAGGAAGTAGCATGTCGACTCCCGAAACGCACATCGGCGCCGGTGGCCGCCACAAGGTCGGCGGTGAGATCGTCGTCAAGGTCGAAGGCCTGCAGAAGTACTTCGGCAAGAACCACGTGCTCAAGGGCGTGGACCTCGAGGTCCACAAAGGTGAGGTGCTGGTGCTCATCGGCCCGTCCGGCTCCGGCAAGAGCACCTTTCTGCGCTGCCTCAACTTCCTCGAAGACCCCACGGCCGGGGAGGTCACCGTCGGCGGGGTGCACGTCACGTGCGGCAGTCACGGTAATGCCTTCAAGAAGGCGGTGCACGAGATCCGCATGAAGTGCGGCATGGTCTTCCAGGAGTTCAACCTCTTCCCGCACAAGGACGCGACCGAGAACGTCATCGAAGGTCCCGTCATGGTCAAGGGCGAGAAGAAGGAAGAGGCCATCCGCAAGGCGCACGAGTTGCTCACGAAGGTGGGCCTCGCCGATCGCATGGACTTCTTCCCCAGTCAGCTCTCCGGTGGTCAGAAGCAGCGCGTGGCGATCGCCCGCGCCATGGCGATGGAACCTGTGCTCATGTTGTTCGATGAGCCGACGAGCGCCCTCGACCCGGAGCTCATCGGCGAGGTGCTCAAGGTGATGAAGGACCTCGCCTCCAGCGGCATGACGATGATCGTGGTGAGCCACGAGATGGGCTTCAGTCGCGACGTCGCGGACCGCGTCGTCTACATGGACGACGGTTACTTCGTCGAGGAGGGGCACCCGGACGAAGTCTTCTTCCATCCGCAGGACGAGCGCACGAGGCGTTTCCTGCGTCACATCCTGCCCGAGAAGGAGCCCGAGCACGCCAAGCAGCTCGGCATCGTCGGCAACGACGGCGAACCTGCCGGCGCGGACATGCAAGGAGCCGCAGGTGCGGCGCTGAGCGAGGACGACCTCGCCGACACCGCCGTCCCCGAGATCCCGCTCTCGGGCGGGCCCATGGGCGAGACGCCGCTGCCCCCGGGCGACGAGAGGCTGTAGGGCCGGACCGACCGTGCGGCCGTAGACCACCAGGGCGGCGAGGCGCCGGGCGCCTCGCCGCCCTCTCGCATGCGGAGGCCGGCCGGACCACCATCGGATCCACCGCCCCTCCGCCGGGCGTGACGCCGGCGCGGGGCGCCCGGTAGCATCGGGCGCGGCGACGAGGAGGAGCGATGCCGAGAGGCCCTGCACGGATCGACCCCATCAGGCCGCGCCTGCGCTGGCAGGTGCTGGACGGCGCCGACGTTGAGCGTCTGGAGGCGGCCGTCTTCCGGACGCTGGCCGAGGTCGGCGTGCGGTTCCCTCTGGAGCGCGCGCTCGACGTGCTGGAAGGCGGCGGTTGCCGCATCGACCGCGCGGGACAGCTCGCGCGGATGCCCGAGGGGGTCGTGCGGGCGGCGCTTGAGGCGGCGCCCGCGACGCCGCTGCTCGCCGCCCGCGATCCACGCTGCGATCTCACCCTGGATGGCCGCAACTGCTATCTCAGCAACGATGGCTGCGGGATACGCATCCTCGATCCGCAGACCGGTGAGTTGCGAGCGAGCACCAAGGCCGATGTGGCCGACTCCGCTCGCTTCGTCGACGCTGTTCCCCAGCTGAGCTTCTCCTGGGGCCCCGTCGTCACCGCGGAGGACGTTCCGCGTGCCACGCGGCCGCTGCACGAGCTGGAGGCGGTCTTCGCGGGCACCACCAAGCACTTCCAGGCGGTCGACGTGGTGGGCGCGGAGACGACGCGCCGCGCGGTGGAGATGGCGCGCGTCGTGGCCGGCGGGGCCGAAGAGCTCCGCCGCCGGCCGATCATGAGTCTCATCGCCTGCCCGATCGACCCGCTCAGCAACGAGGCGGTGAGCCTCGAAGCGGCTTTGGTGGCGGCGGAGGCAGGCGTACCGGTCGGTCTTCTCTCGCTGACGCTCGGCTGCGCGTCCGCCCCGGCCACCATGGCCGGCAACCTGGTCGTGAATCTCGCCGCAGGCATCGCCGGCATCGTCATGCTGCAGTCGGCATTCCCGGGCGCACCGGTGTTCCTGGCGGGCGCTCCGTCCGTGATGGACCTGAAGACCGGTGGCTACACCGGCGGCAGCCCGGAGGACTACGTCCTGGCTGCCGCCGCTACGCAGATGGCGCATCGCTTCGGCCTCGCCATGAACATGGGCACCATGGCCAGCGGCGCCAAGGAGCCCGGCTGGCAGGCCGCCGTGGACGACGCGCTTTCGACTCTGGCCAGTGTCTCGGCCGGCGCCGAGATGATGAGCGGCTGCGGCCTGCTCGACGGGTCGAAGACCCTCAGCTACGCCCACCTGCTGATGGAGGCCGAGGTCTACGGCATCGTGCGGAAGATCGCGGGCGGCATCGAGGTGAGCGACGAGACGCTGGCGCTGGACGTGATCAGGAAGGTCGGCCCCGGCGGCACCTACCTGGCCGAGAAACACACGCGCCGACACATGAAGGACCTGTGGGCCCCCGGCGTCTGGGACCGCGCGCCTTACGACGCCTGGCTCGCGAGCGGCAAGCGCGGCGCGCTTGAGAAGGCGGAGGAGCGGGCGCGTGAGATCCTGGCGACGCACGCCCCCGAGGCACTCGCCGGAGACGTCCGCGCCGAGCTCCGGCGGCTGGTCGAGGCTGCCGACGAGAAGCTCGCCGGCTAGCGGTCCAGCAGTGTCCTCGCCGCCTCTCGGAGGAGCTCCGTGTGCCGGTCGACGTCGGCCGCCGTGGTCTGCGGCGCCATGAGGGCCATGTTGTGGAACGGCGTCAGGAGCACGCCGCGGTTGAGCATGAAGAGGTGCAGATAGCGGTCGAGCTTCTCGTCCTCGGCCGCGGCCGCCTCGCCGCCGTTGCGCGGCGGCACGGGCCGCGGCCAGTACTCAGCCCGGCAGCCGAGGAGCTTCACGACCCACGGCAGCGCGAACTCGTCGATCACGCCCTGCACGCCCTCGGCCCAGCGGGCGGCGAGCGGGATCGTGCGGGCGAAGGCGTCCTCGGTGAGCACTTCCGCCAAGGTGGCCCGCACGGCCGCCACGCTCAGCGCATTGCCGGCGAGCGTGCCGCCGATGCCGCACTCGTCGGCGGCGTGGTAGTCCCAGTCGGCGTGGATGAGGTCCGCGACCGCCTGTCCGAAACCGTAGACGGCGGCGGGAACGCCGCTGCCGATGGGTTTGCCCAGGGTGACCATGTCGGGCTCGAGGCTCCAGGCGCCGGTGCAGCCGCCGGGACCGGCGCAGATCGTGTGCGTCTCGTCGATGACGAGGAGCGTCCCCGTCTCACGGGTGAGCCGGCGCAGCTCGGCGTGGTAGCCCTCGTCCGGCAGGATGATGCCGATGTTGGTGAGCGCCGGCTCGGCGAGGACGCAGGCCACATCGCCGGGCGCGAGCGCCGCCTCGAGGGCCTCGAGGTCGTTCCACTCGATCACCTTGGTGGTCACGACCGGGTCGACCGGCGGACCGGCGTTGCCGGGCTTCGGCCCCGGGACGCCGTCGTTGATGGCGATGATCGTCTCGTCCACAGACCCGTGGTAGCAGTAGTTGTAGACGAGGATCCTCGGGCGCCCGGTGATGTGGCGCGCCAGACGCACGGCGAACCGGTTGGCGTCCGTCGCCGTGAGCGCGAGTTGCCAGTACCGGAGGCCGAAGCGGCGCGCGAGCTCGGCGGCCACCCAGAGCGAATCCTCGGTGGGCAGCATCGTCGTGATGCCGCTCCGCGCCTGAGCGGCGATCGCGGCCACGGGTCCGTCCGGCGAATGGCCGGTCATGGCGCCGGTGTCACCGAGGCAGAAATCGATGTACTCATGGCCATCGACGCAGGTGAAGCGGGCGCCGTGGGCCTCCGCCACGTAGGGCGGGAAGGGACTTGACCAGCGCGTCATCCAGTTCATGGGGACGCCGTCGAGCAGGTGCGCCCGGGCGCGCTCGAAGAGCTCGCGGGACCTGGGGTGGCGCGCGACGAACACCTCGTC
>CAZJGT010000131.1:0-6501 GCA_964545565.1 uncultured Thermoleophilia bacterium | reverse complement strand
CGCAGTGCGTCCGCCGACGGCGAGTAGACGCGCTCGCCCTCGCGCAGGTCGCGCGTGCGCTCGGCGGCGCGGTCGAGCAGCGAGGTGCTGCCGGCGGCCGCCCAGCTGTCGTGCTGGTCCTGGGAGATCAGATCCGGTTGCAGGTAGTCGCGCACATGTCGCCGCGTGTACTTGCGGGCCAGGTGCGTGGCGCCGGGACCGACCGCGGCTATCTCGGCCGCGGCCAAGGCCGTCTCGTCGATGGTCACTCCTTGAAGATACGCCTTCACCCAGCGGACGAGCTCGTCCATCAGCACCACCGACTCGTAGCTCGAGGCCGTGCCTGAAGCCACGTAGCCGAGGTCGTGCAGCAGTGTGACGCCGGAGATCGCGGCCGTGAGAAGCGTCATGCCGGCCTCGAAGCCCCACTGCTCGTCGAGCATCAGGGAGTCCGAGCAGCCGCCGTAGCCGAAGGTCGGCAGGTCGTAGTACCGGGCGAGATCGGCGGAGGCCTGCTGCGCCGCCATCGACTCCGGCGCGCAGTAGAGCACGTGGGCGGTCCGCGCGTTCATGGCGCCCTGCGTGACGCCGTACACGTAGGGTGCGCCTGGCTTGGCCAGCTGCGCGATGACCAGGCCGCTGAGCATCTCGACATTCGTCTGCAGCAGGCAGGCGGCGCGTGACGCCGGCGCGGTGGCGCCCTGCAGGAGCGCCGTGGCGTAGACCATGGGTACGTCCTGCTCTGCGCAGCGGATCAGTCGCTCAGCGGAGTGATGGCCATGGACGAGCGGCGGCGTGGGCATCGCGTACACCGCCCAGCTGTCTTCGCCGCCGCAGACCGCGGCCATCTCCTTGAACAGCGCGATGTCGGTGCCCGCCTCGGGAACCATGATCAGGGGCTTGGAGGTCCCGCGCAGCATCGCGGCGAACTGCGCGACCGGCGCGAAGCCGGCGTCCAGCTCGTGCGGATGGGCCATGGACATGACGAAGTCGATGGCGGGCAGCTTCTCCTGCAGCACCGCCATCTCCTCGACGTCGGCGAGGCTGACCGGACGGCGCTCCCGGGCGCCCGGTCCCAGCACGAACAGGCAGTCGGAGCCGGTACCGTAGTAGACGGCTCCGCATTCGAGCGTGAGCCCGGCCTCGTCCGACCGCGATGCGAGGAGGATGCTCCGCGGCGCCGCGAAGAGCGCGTCGTCGACGAGCGCCCGCGGCATGCGGACCCTCGTTCCGTCGACACGGGCGCCGGCCTTGTGCAGCAACGCCAGCGCCTCGTCGTGCTGGACCTCGACCCCGGTGTGCTCCAGCAGTGCGACGGTTGCGGCGTGCACCGCCGCGCAGCCTTCTTCGTCCAGCGCGGCGGCGCGCAGCGGATAGTCGTTCATGTGCTTCCTCTCGAGAATGGATCGCGACGGCCACAAGTCTACTCGATGCGGATCCCTGTCCGGCGGCTTGCGCGGTCGTCGTCGGCCTGCAATCGTGGGCCGGCTACCGCTCATCAGGCGTACGGACAAAGGAGCAAGAATGGGAACGCTGGTCGAGTTGACCGTAGGCGCATTCGGCGCGGAAGTCGCTGCGGCCTCGCCGGCTCCCGGAGGCGGCAGCGCTGCCGCCCTGGCCGGCAGTGTCGCGGCGGGGCTGGTGGCCATGGTCTGTCGCCTGAGTCTCGGCCGGGACGACATCGCCGCCACCGCTGACGAGATCGCGGAGGCGCTCGCCCAGAGCGAGCGGCTGCGCGGCCGCCTCCTCGAGCTCGTGGACGAGGACACGGCCGCGTTCGACGCGGTCATGGCGGCCGTGCGCATGCCGAAGGCGGAGGAGGCCGACCGCGCGGCGCGTGGCGAGGCATTGGAGAGAGCCACGCTCGGAGCCGCGGCCGTGCCGCTCGAGACGCTTGCGGAGTCGCGACACCTGCTGCAGCTCGCCTCGCGACTCGCGGGCCGCGCCAACCCCGGCGCCATCAGCGATCTGGGCGTCGCCGTCCACCTGGCGCGAGCCGGCGCCGAGGGGGCGCTGCTGAACGTCGAGATCAACCTGTCGGGGCTGCCGGACGGCGACGCCGTCCGCGACCTCCGCCGCGCGAGTCGGGCGGAGATCGGGCTCGCGCGTGCGGCCGCCGTGGAGGCGGTCGGCGTCATCGGGAGCGCTCTCGGCGTCGAGTGACGCAGGGGGGTCGCCGGGTTTGAGCCGACCGGACGCCGCCCGGGTGCCCGGATCTGGTCCGCCCCGTCCCCGGTGCGGCCCATTCCCGTCCAGCATACGAGACCAGGTGCCGGGCGCCTTGACCCTTCGTGGCCACCGTTCATGATGACCGTGCAGATTTCCGTGGCGTCCGCTCACCGGGTGCCTGGCGTGAGAAGGGAGCCCAGATGGAATTGACGAGCCTCGAGCGCGACATGCTGGCGGGCAAGCATGGCGAAGGCGTCGCGCTCGCGATGAAGGTCCAGGTGGGCACCGGCAGGGCCTTCTACGCCAAGCGCATGGTGCCCGTGACCCGCACGCACGTCGCGGCCAGCGCGCAGGAGGGCGACCTCTACTTCGTCACCAAGCTGGTCGACCTCGGCGCGCGCTGCGTCGTCTCGCCGACGACCAACCCGAGCATGGACATCGACTACGTGGGCGAGCGTCTCGGCTCGCTGACGGATACGGGGCGGGACAGGGTCGCGGCGAGCAACGACGCCTACCGGCGCATCGGCGCGACCATGACCCTGAGCTGCACGCCGGAGCTCGAGAAGAACGTACCCGCCTTCGGCGAGGTCGTGGCCTTCTCGGAGTCGTCCGCGACGCCCTACGTGAACTCCGTGCTCGGCGCGCGCACCAACCGCGAATCGTCGATCAGCGCCCTGTGCGCGGCCGTGACGGGGCGAGCCCCCGAATACGGCTACCTCCTCGACGAGAACCGCCGCGGCGAGGTCCTGGTCGAGGTCGAGGCCAAGGTCGAGGACGACTTCGACTGGGCCCTTCTCGGCTACGCCTACCCACAACGGTACAAGGGCGCCGGGGTCCCGGTGTTCACCGGCATCGACGCACGCCCGACTCCCGAGGGCTTCCTGCAGTTCGGCGCCGAGCTCGCCACCTCCGGCGCCGTCGCCATGTATCACATCGTCGGGATCACGCCCGAGGCGCCGACCCTCGAGGCCGCTCTCGGCGGCAACGCCGTCAAGGAGCGGGTGACGATCACCGACGCCGACCTCGACCGCGTGCGCGAGCAGTTCAGCGGCGAGCCCGGACCCATCGACTACGCCATGCTCGGCTGCCCCCACCTCACGATCCGTCAGGTCGGCGAGATCGCCGCGCTCGTCGAGGGCAAGCGGTTCGCCGTCGACACCTGGATCCTGGTCAGCTCACTCACCCTCGAGCTGGCCGAGCGCATGGGCTTCCTCAAGACCATCCGCGCTGCGGGGGGGCACGTCATCCCCGATACGTGCATGGACATCCCCGGTTGTTGGGACACGTACTACGGCCGGCCCGGCGTCACCGAGTCGCAGAAGTGCGCGTTCTACTGTCAGGTCTACGGGCAGCGCTACGCGGTGCGGCCCCTGGCGCAGGCGGTCGAGGCAGCCCTCGCCGGAGAGGTGGTCAAATGAGCGCGCGGGAGTATTCATGCCGGCCCATCTCCGAGGGCGCCGGAGAGGGCGAGGCGCTGCTGTCGAGCGACGCCCTGTGCTTCGCCCTGTGCGAGCCCGACACGGGCTGCGTGATCGAGAAGGGCCACTGCCTCGATGGCCGCGTCGTCGCCGGCAAGGTCCTCGTCATGCCGACCGGCAAGGGCAGCTCCGTCGTGCAGGCCGACGGCCTGTACCGGCTGATCATGAAGAAGACGGCTCCGGCGGCCGTCGTCATCCAGACGCCGGAGCCGGTGCTCGTCTCCACCATCATCGCCATGGAGGTGCCGCTCGTCGACGAGGTCGACCCGGCGTTCTACGACGACGTCGAGGACGGCGACCGCATCATGGTGGACGCCGTCGCCGGCAGGATCGTCGTCCACAGGAAGAGCGACGCGCAGAGCGGGGAGGCTTGATGAGGTTTCTTCCGGCCCTCGAGGGCATCGTGCCGTACATGCCGGGCACCCCGATCGAGGACGTCAAGCGTGAGTATGATCTGAAGGACGTGGTCAAGCTCGCCTCCAATGAGTTCCCGCTGCCGCCCTTCGCGGAGGTGAAGGCGGCCGTGATGGCGGCGTTCGACGAGGTGAATCGGTATCCCGACGGCGCCTGTCTGGACCTTCGCCAGGCGCTCGCCGACCGCTTTGGACGGTCCATAGCGGAGATCGCGGTGGGCAACGGCATGGACGATCTGCTCGAACTCCTCGGCGACGCGCTGCTCGATCACGGCGACGAGGTCGTGTTCGCGGACCCGTCGTTCATGCTGTACGAGGACATCTGCGCGCGCCGTGGCGCCGTTGCCGTGATGATCCCGCTGCTGCCGGGCTACGACCACGACCTCGACGCCATGGCCGCCGCGGTCACGCCCAGCACGAAGCTCGTCATCGTGTGCAACCCCAACAATCCGACGGGCAACTACCTGCCCGCCGCCGAGATCGCGGCCTTCGTCGACAAACTGCCCGAGGATGTCCTCGTGGTGATCGACGAGGCCTACAACGAGTTCGTCGCCGCCGACGACTGGCAGGACACACTCAAGCTGCAGGCCGAAAAGCCCAACGTGTGTGTGTTTCGTACCTTCTCCAAAGGCTACGGTCTCGCCGGTCTGCGCGTCGGCTACGGCGTGTGCCCGACGCTCGTGACGGACGCGCTCGACAAGGTACGCCAGCCGTTCAACGTCAATCGTCTGGCCCAGGTCGCCGCGATCGAGGCGCTCAAACATCAGGACCAGGTGCTCGCGCGGCGCCGCATGGTCATCGAGGCGCGCGAATACCTGCAGGATGCTCTCGCGCGCATGGGCCGCGCGGTGGTGCCCAGCCAGACGAACTTCGTCCTCGTCTCGATCGAGGGCTTGAGTGTGCCCCAGGAGAAGGTCTGCGAGGCGCTGAAGGCCATGGGCGTCATCGTGCGCGACGGCAACGGGCTCGGTTGCCCAGGGTGGGCGCGGGTGAGCATGGGCACGCGGGACGAGATCGACTGCTTTCTTGAGCGTCTGCGCGTGCTCGAACACGATGACGAGAAGAAGGAGCGTGTGCAGTGAAGGACCTCCGCAACGCGTCGCAGGTCGGCCGTCTCCAGTTCCTCAGCGAGGCCGCCAAGCGCGACATCTTCGTGGCAGTGCTCGACATCCTCGGCAAGGTCGGGATGCGGGTGGATCACAGCGAGGCGCAGGCCATGCTGCTGGAGGCCGGCTGCACCCTGACCGCCGACGAGCGGGTGCTGATGCCGCGCCACCTCGTCGAGCAGGCGCGCCTCTCCGTGCCCCACGTGGTCGATGTGTACGACCGTGCGGGCGGACTCGCCATGGAGCTCGGGGGGTACAACAGCTATTTCGGCACCGGGTCGGACCTCATGTCCACGTACGATCTCGAGACCGGTGAGCACAGGCCGAGCACGCTCGAGGACGTGCGTCGAGCCGCTCGCCTCTGCGACGCGCTTCCGAACCTGGACTTCATCATGAGCTCGGCGCATCCCACCGACGAGGATCCCCATCAGGCGTATCTGCTGAGCTTCGGGGCGATGATGGAGAACAGCACCAAGCCGCTGGTCATGACCGCCGAGAACGGCGGCGACCTCAAGGTGATGATCGACATCGCCCGCGAGCTGCGCGGCGGGGCCGAACAGCTCAGGCAGAAGCCGTACTTCGTCGTCTACAACGAGCCGACCAGCCCTCTTTCCCATCCGGTGGACAGTATCGAGAAACTCCTCCTTTGCGCCGACGCGGGAGTGCCGTCGATCTACTCGCCGGCGCCGCTCGCCGGGGCGACGGCGCCGATCACCGTTGCGGGCCATACCGCGCAAGGACTGGCCGAGTGCCTGTTCGGTATGGTGCTCCATCAGCTGCGCCGCCCGGGCGCGCCGTTCCTCCTCGGTATCGGGTCCGCCGTCCTCGATATCGCCACGGCCCAATCGAGCTACAACGATCTCGGCTATCTGACCGGCTACATGTGCGCCGTCGAGATGGCCAAGTGGCTGGACATCCCCAACTGGGGCAATGCCGGTACGAGCGACAGCCACCTTCCGGATGCTCAGGCCGGCATGGAGGCGACGCAGATCACGTTTCTCGCCATGCAGGCCGGATCCAACCTCGCCCACGACGTCGGGTATCTCGATTTCGGGCTCACCTGCTCTCTCGAACAGATCGTGATCGTCGACGAGTTCATCGCCATGAACAGGCGCCTCCTGGGGGGCGTCCCCGTGGACCGTGAGAGCCTGGCCGTTGAGGCGATCGCCCAGACGGGCCCGGGCGGCCACTTCATGGGGAGCAAGCACACGCGCCGCCACATGCGCGAGGTCCAGTGGCGGCCCGGCATCCTGAACCGTCAGACGCGCGAGAACTGGCTGGCGGACGGCGGTCTCGACCTGGCGGCCAAGGCTCGCCTCAAGGCCGCTGACCTCCTGAGCACGCACGAGGCGCCAT
>CAZJGT010000130.1:0-6548 GCA_964545565.1 uncultured Thermoleophilia bacterium | reverse complement strand
GCCGGCTTCAAGGTCATCACCGTCATGCCCGACGAGAACGGCTACCCGGATCTCGAGGCCTTCCGCGCCGCCGTCAGCGAGAAGACCGTGGGCTGCATGATCACCAACCCCGAGGACACCGGCATCTACAACCCGCAGATCGACAAGTACGTCGAGATCCTGCACGACGCCGGCGCGCTCGCGTTCACCGACCAGGCCAACGCCAACGGCATCCTCGGCGTCGCGCGGGCGCGCGACGCCGGGTTCGACGCCTGCCACTTCAACCTGCACAAGACGTTCTCCAGCCCGCACGGCTGCGAAGGACCGGCCAGCGGCGCCTACCTGTGCACCGAAGAGCTGGCGCCCTACCTTCCGGTGCCGATGGTCACCAAGGCCGGCCATACGTACCACCTCGACTACGACCGGCCCGAGAGCATCGGCCGCGTGCGCGGGTTCCTCGGCAACTGGATGGCGGTCATCCGCGCCTATGCGTGGATCCGCAACCTGGGCCCGGAGGGCCTCAGGGAGGTCGCCGAGATCTCGGTGCTCAACAACAACTACCTGGACAACCTCCTGATGGCGATAGACGGCGTGAGCCGGCCGTATGCCGAAGGCCACCGCCGGCTCGATCAGGTGCGCTACAGCCTGGAGCAGCTCAAGGAGGACACCGGGGTGGGCACGGAGGCGCTGCGCGACCGCATGGTCGACTTCGGCATCCAGAGCTACTGGATGAGCCACCACCCGTGGGTGGTCCCGGAGCCGTTCACGCCGGAGCCTTGCGAGACCTACAGCAAGGCCGACCTCGACGAGTGGGCGGCGGTCATCAAGAAGGGCAGCGACGAAGCCTACGCCGACGCCCAGTTCGTGCTGGACTCGCCGCATGCCCAGCCCATCGACCAGATGCGGCGCACCGAGGCCATGGAGGACCCCGACCAGTGGGCCTTCACGTGGCGCAAGTACAAGAAGAAGTTCAAGAACGACGGCTGAGCCTCCGGGCTGACTCGCGTCTGAGGGGCGATCCGGCGCGCGGGCCCGCACCGTCGCGGTGCGGGCCCGCGCGCCGCGTGATCGGGGGGGGCAGTCATCTCCCTCACGCCCGTTCGGGTATCATGGCGCGAAGCCGGCTGCGTCTCGCAGCCGGCTTCGGCGACGAGGAAAGGCGGACCGCGTGCCTCAGCAACCGGCCAAGCCGGGCATCCGCGCTCTTGAGGCATTCGCGCTGACGATCTTCCTCGTCACGGCGGTGCTCCTCACGGGGCTCCTCGTGCTTGGTCTGGGTACCGTGTTCTCCAGCCCGCGTACTGCCGCGGCCTGGTTCTCCACGCTCTGCGCCGTCGCCGCCGCCGTCCTCATGCTCATCGACGCCGTCGACCTCTGGGTCCGCGGCCGCACGATGACGCCGCGCGGCGTCAAGTTGCTCCGCTCCCTGGTGTTCGTGGTCGTCCTCGGCGCCTTGGTCGTGAGCCTGGTGGGCGGTAACGCGCTCGTCGTCCCCCTGCTTGCGCCGGCGATCATCGCTTACCTGTTCATCGCGCGAAGGCGCCCCGCCGGGTCCGCGCGGGTGCGCGGCACGGCGCGGGCCGGATCGGGCGGCTCAGGCGCGACCTCGAGCTCCGCCAAGTCGCGTCAGCGCCGCGGCGGCAAGAAGCGGCGCTGAGCCCGGTCGCGAGGCATGACGAGATGAAGAAGCTCGGGCTGATCGTGAATCCTGTGGCCGGCGTCGGCGGCCGCGTCGGTCTTAAGGGCAGCGACGGCGCCGACGTGCTGCGCGCGGCGCTCGAGCGCGGGGCCGTGCGCGACGCGCCCCGCCGGGCACGGCAGGCGCTCGAGCGCCTCGCTCGCGTGCATGACCATGTCGAGGTCCTCGCCTGGCCGGGTGAGATGGGCGAGGACGAGGCGCGTGCGGCCGGCTTCGAGCCGCGCGTGCTCGGCTCGCTGGACGGCCGCCGCTCGTACGTGCTCTGCGAGCTCGAGCGTATCGGCGGCGAGCCGGCGGCGATCGCCTGCGACGACTTCGTCCTGACGACGCCGGCCGACACCGAACGGGCCGCGCGCGACCTGCTCGCGGCCGGCGTCGACCTCATCCTCTTCGCCGGCGGCGACGGCACGGCGCGCAACATCTGCCACGCCGTCGGCGACCGCGTGCCGGTGATCGGCATCCCCGCCGGCGTCAAGATCCACTCGGCGGTGTACGCGACGTCTCCCGCCGCCGCCGGCGACGTCGCCGCGCTCTACCTCCACGAGCGACCCGCCGGCGTGCAACTCCGCGAAGGCGAGGTCATGGATATCGACGAGGAGGCGTTTCGCGACAACCGCATCTCCGCTCACCTCTACGGCTTCATGGTCGTGCCCTACGCCCGCGGCCTCACCCAGGGCGCCAAGGCCGGTGGGGTCGCCGGTGAGGAGCGCGCCCTCAACGACATCGCCACCGAAGTGATCGCCGGCATGCGCCCCGGGGCGCTCTACATCCTCGGCCCCGGTACCACCACGCGCACGGTCATGGAGCGGCTCGGGCTGGCCAAGACGCTGCTCGGGGTGGACGCCGTCCGCGACCACGAGTCGGCCGGCGCGGACCTTTCGGAAGGCGATCTCCTCGAGCTCGCCGACGCGGCGCCCGAGGCGTTCATCGTGGTCACCGCCATCGGCGGACAGGGACACATCTTCGGGCGCGGCAACCAGCAGATCAGCCCGGCGGTGATCCGCCGCGTCGGCCTGGACCGCATCATCGTGATCGCCACTCAGACCAAGCTCCTCAGCCTGGGGGGAGGGCCGCTGCTCGTGGATACGGGTGACCCGGCGCTGGATGGCGATCTCGCCGGTTATGCCAGGGTCGTCACCTCCCTCGGCC
Source organism: uncultured Thermoleophilia bacterium (assembly GCA_964545565.1). Taxonomy (GTDB): domain Bacteria; phylum Actinomycetota; class Thermoleophilia; order UBA2241; family UBA2241; genus CAIXSE01. The sequence continues at coordinate 3,721 of CAZJGT010000130.1, read as the reverse complement.
AGCGCACCATGTACAAGGTCGGAGCCTGACGACCTCAGACCGGGAAGAAACCTCGCCGAACGCTAACTTGCCGTTGGCAGGTGGCGCAGAAGCTTATACAATCTGCTTCATGGAGCGTCTGCGGAGGGATCTCTGGTCTCAGCAAGGAGAAGGAACGTCATGAAGGCTCTCGTCGTCGGTACCGGTGGTGTCGGTCAGTCAATCGCCGCGATCGCCAAGCGTCGCGACCCCAAGGGTGAGTGGCTCGAGAAGATGGTGATGGCGGACTACGACGGCAAGCGCGCCGCCGACTTCGTCGCCACGCTCAAGGATCCGCGTTTCGTCGCCGAGCAGGTCGATGCGGGTGACGTCGATGCCGTCGCGGCTCTCGTCGCGAAGCATGACGCCGACATCCTCATGAACCTGTGCGCTCCCAACTTCAACCCGCCGTTGCTCCAGGCCGCGCTCAAGGCCAAGGTACACTACCTCGACACCGCCATGACGCTCAGCGAGCCGCACCCGACCGACCCCATGCACAAGTGCGGCAAGAAGCTCGGCGACGACGAGTACGCGCTCAGCCCCGAGTTCGAGAAGATCGGCAAGTACGCGCTCGCCGGCTTCGGCGTCGAGCCCGGCATGGCCGACTTCTTCGCGCGTTACGCCGCCGACCACCTCTTCGACGAGGTCGATGAGATCGGCATCCGCGACGGCAGCAACCTCGACATCCCCGGCGCCAAGGGCATCAGCTTCGGCTTCAGCGTGTGGACGACGATCGAGGAGTGCAACAACCCCGCGATCGTGTTCGAGAACGGCGAGGTACACACCATCGAGCCGTTCGCGGAGCTCGAGATGTTCTGGCTGCCCGAGGGCATCGGCGAGGTCGAGGTCGGCCACGTCGAGCACGAAGAGGTCGTCCAGATCGCCCGCAACGCCGACCGGCTCAAGGGCGTCAAGAAAGCGACCTTCAAGTATGCGCTCGGCGACGAGTTCATGCAGGCGATGGACGTCTTCCGCTCGATCAACATCGACAAGGCCGAGAAGATCAAGGTCGGCGACGTGATGGTCGCGCCGCGCGACGTCATCGCCGCCGCCGCCCCCGATCCCAACGAGATCGGCAAGAAGTACATCGGGAAGACGGCCGCCGGCACCTTCGTCGTCGGCAAGAAGGACGGCATGGAGCGCAAGGTCTACCTGTATCAGGTCGCCGACAACCAGGAGTGCCTCGACACCGTCGGCATCCAGGTCGTCACCGCCCAGACCGGCTTCACGCCCGTCATCGCCCTCGAGCTCCTCGCGACCGGAAGTCTCGGCAGCAAGCCGGGCGACCCCAAGAGCGGCGTGCACAACCCCGAGGCGTTCAACGCCGACGACTATGTGGCCCTCATGCCCAAGGTCGGGTTCCCCGGCGGCCTGCTGGAGATGGAGTCCGAGTACAAGCTTGCCCACGACCGCCAGGCGCTGCTCGACCTGGCGCAGTAAGAGGCGTGAACGAAGCCATTCGGCTCCGACGGCCGGCCGCCCCGTACGAGGCGGCCGGCCGCGCCGCGTGGGGCCTGCTTCACGCGGCTCGGCGGGTGGTCCTGCGGGCAAGGCCCGCGAACTTCGTCGGCGCCGCCGCCGATACTGCGGCAAACTTCGCGTCCGCCTGCGCTTCTCTTGTCCCCGCCGCGCGCCGCGAGCCATACTGAGGGAGTACCCGGCCGGCGTCGGAAGTGACGGGGCTGGTCCCACAGTGACGCGGCCGGTGGTGGGGCGGCGATCCAGCGGTCGCCGCAAGGGATGATCGAGGGAGACGACTCATGACGCACCCCGTTCCGCAGCCGACACGGACTCGCCGCCGGCTTCCACGCCCGCTCCTGCTGCTGCTCGCCGCCGGCGTCCTCGCCGCGGGGCTGGCATCGGGGCTCGGATCCGCGCTCGCGGCCGACCCGAGCGCGTCTCCAGGCGCCGAGAAGGTCGTCCTTCGCATCGGCTGGACCAACGACCCCGACAACCTCAACCCCTTCATCGGCGCCGAGACCTCGGCGTACGAGATCTGGCTGCTCAATTACGACTTCCTCACCGGCTACTCGCTGGACCTGCAGCCAACGCCGGGCCTCGCGACCTCGTGGGAGACGTCGCCCGACGGCAAGATCTGGACGTTCCATCTGCGAGACGGCGTCGAATGGCAGGACGGCGAGCCGCTCACAGCGGACGATGTCGCCTTCACCTACAACTACATCATCGACAACGATATGGCGGCCTTCTCGAGCCTCACGACCTTCATCGACGAGGCGGTCGCCGTCGACGACCTCACCGTCGAGATCCGCTGCAGCAAGCCCAAGGCCAACATGATCCGCACCTGGATCCCGATCGTGCCCGAGCACGTGTGGAGCACGGTCGATCCCAAGGCCGCCGGCGCGTCGTTCCAGAGCAAGCCGCCCATCGTCGGGAGCGGCCCCTTCCAGGTCACCGAGGTCAAGAAGGGCGACTACGTCCGCATGGTGGCCAACCCGTCCTTCTGGGGACAGCGGCCGACCATCGACGAGATCCTCTTCGTCACCTACCAGAACCCGGACACGATGACGCAGGACCTGCTGAGCGGCACGCTCGACGCCGCCTGGGGGGTGCCCTCCGCCCAGTTCCCCAAGATCGAGAGCAACGACGCCTTCGAGCCCATCGCCTACAATCTGCTCGCCTGGACCTATCTCTCGATGAACTGCTATGAGGGCACGAGTCGCGGCAACCCGGTGCTCAGGGACCCCGCCTTCCGGCAGGCGCTCAACTGGGCGATCGACCGTCAGAAGATCGTCGACCTGGCCTGGGCCGGCCGCGGTGAGCCGGGGACGACGATCATGACCCCGGACTCGTGGGTGGACCCGGACTTCCATTGGCAGCCGCCCGCCGACGTCCTGTACACCTTCGACCCGGCCAAGGCCGGGCAACTGCTCGACCAGGCCGGCTACAAGGATTCCGACGGCGACGGCGTGCGTGAGGACAAGCGCGGAAAGCCCATCAAGCTGCGGCTGTGGGCACGCGCCGAGTCGCCCGAGAGCCAGAAGACGGGCAACCTGCTCACCGGCTGGCTCCGCGACCAGGGCCTCAAGATCGAGTACCAGGTGGTGGACGACGGCATCTACTACGACAGCATCTGGGGCTACGAGGGCGACACGTTCAGTCCGGACTTCGACATGTACCTGTGGAACTGGGACGGCTACGCCGACCCGGGCGACACCCTGGCCAGCTACCTGAGCTCGCAGATCGAGAACTGGAACGAACCGGGCTGGTCCGACGCCGAGTTCGATGCGGTCGTGTACGAGGCCAACACGACGCTCGATCCGGAGCAGCGCAAGGAGCTCATCTGGAGGGCGCAGGAGATCTTCTACGACCAGTCGCCGCAGCTCGTCCTCGACTACCCCGAGAAACTCCAGGCCGTCAACACCTCACGCTGGGACGGGTGGACGCGGATGTACGACGGTGAGGGCGCGGCGTTCTACACGAGCTACGTGCGCGACAGCTACCTGAACCTGAAGCCCAAGGCCGCTGCGGCCGAAGGCTCCAGCGGCACCAGCGGTCTGACGATCGTCGTCGTCGCCGCCGTGGCGGTGGCGGCGGTCGCCCTCGTCGCGATGTTCGCGCTGCGACGGCGTCGCGGAGCAGTCGAAGAGGAGTAGTGTCGGCGCCCTAAGCGTGACAAGATGCTCCTGCGCGGAGCGGCTCGTGGTCCGGTGACCACCGCGGTCTTCAAAACCGTCTGCGGGGC
>CAZJGT010000129.1:0-6640 GCA_964545565.1 uncultured Thermoleophilia bacterium | reverse complement strand
CTAGCGCCGCGCCCCGTCGTCGAGCCGTCAGACCTCGACGACCACCGGCATGATCAGCGGTCGGCTCCGCGTGCGCCGGAAGACCAGCTCCGAGAGCCGCTGGACGATGTCGTCGCGGATGAGGCTGCGGCCTGTGACGTGTTCGGCCCCGAGCTCGCTCATGAGCTCGTCGAGCGCTTCGCCGCACTCCTCGAGGACGCCCTTGAGGCGCTCGTCGTCGTGAAGGAAACCTCGTGCCACGAGCTCGGGTGCGGCGACCGAGTCGCCGGTTTGGGCATCCACGGTCACGACGGCGATCAGGATGCCGTCGTCGGCGAGTTGCTGGCGGTCGCGCAGCACGATCCCTTCCGCGTCGCCGATCTCGAAGCCGTCGACGAACACCATGCCGGTGGGGACCTTGTCGACGATCTCGCCGTTCTCGGCGTCCAGTTCGAGCACGTCGCCGTTCTCGAGGATGAAGATGTCCTCCTCCGCCATGCCCGACTGGCGCGCCAGCTCGGCGTGGAAGTGCTGCATGCGGTATTCGCCGTGCACCGGGATGAAGTACTGCGGGCGTACCAGATTGAGCATCATGCGCAGGTCTTCCCGGGAGGCGTGGCCGCTCACGTGGATGCCGCTGCCCTCACCGTAGATCACCGTGGCGCCGACCTTGAACAAGCGGTCGATGGTATCGCTCACGCTGCGTTCGTTACCAGGGATCGCCTTGGCGGAGATGACGACCGTGTCGCCCTCGTGCAACTCCACCTGTGGGTGGTCGTTGAACGCCATGCGCGTGAGCGCCGAAAGCGGTTCTCCCTGACTCCCCGTGGAGAGGATGAGGATCTCCTCGGGACGATACTCGTCGATCTGCGTGAGCTTGATCATCGAGCCTTCGGGGACGTCCAGGTAGCCGAGGTTGCGGGCGATGTTGACGTTCTTGATCATCGAGCGCCCGGAGAGCGCGAACTTGCGGCCGTGCAGATGCGCGATCGTGATGGCCTGCTGGATGCGGTGGATGTGCGAGGCGAAACTGGCGACGATCACCCGGCCTTCGGCCTCGGCGAAGATCTGGTGGAACGCCTGGCCGACGGTGCTCTCCGAGGCGGTCGATCCCGACGCCTCGATGTTGGTGGAGTCGCCGAGGAGGGCGAGCACGCCCTGCTGGCCGAGCTGCGCGAAGGCATTGACGTCGGTGATGCGACCGTCGATCGGCGTGTGGTCGAAGCGGTAGTCGCCGGTGAGCACCACCGCTCCCAGGTCGGTGCCGAGGACGATGGACAGCGAGTCGGGGACGCTGTGGCTGGTGGCGACGAAGGAGACGGCGAACGGCCCCAGCTGGAAGCGCGACCTGTCGCTGACCTCGTTGAGCTCGACGACCTTGAGGAGCCCATGCTCGTCGAGCTTGGACTTGATCAGCGCCATCGTGAACCGGCTCGCGTAGACCGGCCGGTTCAACTCCTTGAGCACGAACGGCAGGGCCCCTTGATGGTCCTCGTGGCCGTGCGTGATCAGGAAGGCGAGGATGTCGTCCCGGCGCTCGATGAGCCAGCGGATGTCGGGGATCACGAGGTCGATGCCGAGCATCTCCTCGCGCGGGAACTCCACCCCGCAGTCGAGCACGACGATCTTGCCGCGATATTCGACCGCGGTCATGTTCTTGCCGATCTCGCCGAGCCCCCCGAGGGGGATGATGCGTACGGCGTCTTCATTCATGGAGGTGCCTCTCTGTGCAGGCGGCGGAAGGGCTCAGGCGTCGGTCAGACCGAGGCGCCTGAGCTCGGCGGCCACCACGTTTTCTTCTTCTGGAGTGGCGGGCACGAGTGGGAGGCGCAAGCCTCCGACCTCGTGCCCGAGGAGGTTCAGCGCCGCCTTGACCGGGATGGGGTTCGCGGTCACGAAGAGCGCCTTGTACAGCGCGTGGAGCTCGGCGTCGGCGGCGGACGCGGCCCCGAGATCGCCGCGCCGGCAGAGCCGGGCGATCTCGGCCATGCGCGGCCCGGCCACGTGGCTGGCGACGCAGATGCCGCCGGCGCCGCCACGCGACATGACGTCACACAGCATGTCGTCGTTGCCGGCGTACACGGCCAGGTCGCTGAGCTCCATCAGCCGGTCGGTCTCCGTGAGGTCAGGATTGGCCTGCTTGACGGCGACGATGTTCTCCGTGCGCGCCAGTTCCGCCAGCGCTTCGGGCGTGAGGTTGATGACGCAGCGGCCGGGGATGTTGTACACGATCACCGGCAGGCTGGTGGCGGCGGCGATGGCGCGGAAGTGCGCGAGCACGCCGCGCTCCGGCGGCTTGTTGTAGTACGGCACCACGGCCAGAACGCCGGCGACACCGCACGCCTCCGCGGCCCTCGTGAGCTCCACGCTGTGCCGCGTGTCGTTGAAGCCGGTCCCCGCGATCACGGCGCCGCGGTCGCCGACCGCCGCGACCACGGTTCGGAACATGGCCAGCTTCTCGTCGTCCGACAGGGTCGGCGACTCGCCGGTGGTGCCGGCGACCACGAGGCCGTCCGAGCCGTTCGCGAGCAGATGGTCGGCGAGCGCGGCGAGCCTCTCGTGGTCCACGGCGCCGCCGGCGTCGAACGGCGTCACCATCGCCGTCAGGATCGTCCCAAGGCTCACGCTCACGTGGCTCCCCCCCGGTGCGGTGTGATCACTGTGTCCAGGTCAGTCAAGCAGGTTCTCGAGGCCGATCACCGTTCCGCGCACGTCCCCGACGCGGCGCAGCGCGAGCAGCACGCCGCCCATGAAGGAGCGCCGCGACAGCGAGTCATGGCGCAGCGTGAGCAGCTCGTCCTCGCCGCCGAACACGACTTCCTGGTGCGCCACCGCGCCCGGCAGGCGCACGCTGTGGATGCTCACGCGCTCGTCGGCGACGAGGCCGCGCGCGGTCTGGCCGGCGCCGGGCGGGGCCGCCAGAGCGGACCCCGGCGCCTCCGCCATGAGGCGCGCGGTGCGCAGCGACGTACCCGACGGCGCATCGACCTTCGCCTCGTCGTGCGTCTCGATGATCTCCGCGTGCCGGTAGTACCGTGCCGCCTCCGCGGCGAAGCGCATGAGCAACACGGCCCCCAGGGCGAAGTTGGGAACGATCACGAGCCCGGCGCCGGACGCCGCGGCCTTCGCCGCGAGCGCCTCGACCTGCGCGTCATCGAGGCCCGTGGCGCCGACCACGGTGGGCACGGCGGCGTCGAGCAGCGCGGCGGTGTTCTCATAGACGGCGCCCGGCACGCTGAACTCCAGCGCCGCCGCCGGCGTCGTGAGCGCCAGTGCCGAGTCCACGTCGCGGAACCACGGCGTCTCGCCCTCGTCACCGCCGCGCGGATCGACGAGCGCGGCCAGCCGCATGTCGTCCTGCGCCGCGATCGTCGCGGCGCTGAGCGACCCCATCTTGCCGGCGGCGCCGGTCACCAGGACGTCGATCATCGCTCCTCCCAGACGAAGTCGTGCGCGACGGCCCGGAAGGGCTCCGACCGAGGTCCGATGCAGGCCGTCGACCACGTCTCCGGGTCATAGTACCGCCGCACGGCCGCGACGACAGCGTCGTGATCGACGGCGTCGATGTGCGCCAGCACCTCGTCCACGGTGAGGACGGGCTGCTCGAGCAACACGTTGCGGCCCAGGACCTGCATGCGCGCGCCGGGGCTTTCCATGCTGAGGACCAGTTGGCCCTTGAGGTGGTTCTTGGCGCGATCGACGGCATCGGCGGTCATCGCGGCCTCGAGGTCGCGAAGGGTGGCGAGGATCACCGTCATGGCCTCCCCGACGGCCTCGTGGCGGGAGCCGAAGTAGACTCCGGTGAGCCCGGCGTCCGCGTACAGGGACGTGTACGAGTACACCGAGTAGGCCAAGCCGCGTTTCTCGCGGACCTCCTGGAAGAGATGCGAGCTCCAGGAGCCGCCGAGGATGGTGTCGACGACGTAGACCGCGTAGCGGTCGGGGTCGCCGCGTCGGGGGCCGGGTCCGCCGAGACAGACGTGATACTGCTCCGTGTCTTTGCGCGTGAAGCGGGCGACGTGGCTGGCTTCCGGGGCGCTCAGGTCGGGCAGCATGACGACGGCGCCGGGCTCCGGACGGAAGTGCGAGTCGGCCAGCTCGCACACGTGGTCGTGGTCGACGTGGCCGGCGGCGGCGATCACGATGCCGGGATTGACGTAGTGCTTGTCGTGATAGGCGCGCACGGTGTCCAGGTCCAGCTTCGCCAGCGTCTCGGAACGGCCGATGACCGGCCGCCCCAGGGGATGCTCGCCGAACACGACCTCACAGAGGTCGTCGTGGATGAGCTCGGGCGGCGAGTCCTCGTACATGGCCACCTCCTCGAGCACGACGTCGCGTTCCCGGTCGAGCTCGCAGAACGCAGGACGCGCCACCATCTCGGCGATCAGCTCGAACGCGGTGTCGAGGTCGTCGTCGAGCAGGCGCGCGTTGACCAGCGTGTGCTCCTTCGAGGTCGCCGCGTTGGGCTCGGCGCCCATGTCGTCGAAGATGTGGGCGATGTCGGCCGCCGAATAGCGGTCCGACCCCTTGAAGATCAGGTGCTCGATGAAGTGCGAGACGCCGCCGAGCGCGAGTGGCTCCAGCCGGGACCCGGCGGCGACCCAGACCCCGAGGGCCACCGAGCGCACGCTTTCGAGGCGCTCGGTGGCCACTCGCAGGCCGTTGTCCAGCGTCGACAGGCGGTAGGCCTTCGTGGCCCGCTCCCCGCTCCGCTTCTGCTCTCAGTCCGCCTCGGGCGGCTTGAGCAGCGTCAGCCCGATGCGGTTGCGTGCCTTGTCGATCTCGACGACTTCGACGGTCACGGTGTCGCCACGCTTGACGACGTCTTCCACGTTCTTCACGCGCTCACCCTTGGGGGCGAGTCGCGAGATGTGCAGCAGGCCGTCGGTGCCCTTCTTGAGCTCGACGAAGGCGCCGAAGTCGGTGGTCTTGACGACCCGCCCCGTGAACACGTCGCCGACCTCGACCTCCTTGGTCATCGACTGGATGCGGTCCTTGACGCCCTCTGCGGCCTCCTCGTCGGGCGCGCAGATGAAGATCGTCCCGTCGTCCTGGATGTCGATGTCGGCGCTGAACTCCTCGGTCATGCCGCGGATGGTCTCGCCGCCCTTGCCGATCACGAGCCCGATCTGGTCGGGGTTGATCTGGATGCTGAAGATGCGCGGCGCCCACTCGCTGAGCTCGCCGCGCGGCTCGGCGATGGTCTCGAGCATCTTGCCGAGGATGTGGAGACGAGCCTTGCGGGCCTGCTCGAGTGCCTCCGTGAGGATCTCGAAGGTGACGCCGGTGATCTTGATGTCCATCTGCAGGGCGGTGATGCCCTCCGCGGTGCCGGCGACCTTGAAGTCCATGTCGCCGAGGTGATCCTCGACGCCGGCGATGTCGGTGAGGACGACGTAGTCATCGCCCTCCTTGATGAGACCCATCGCCGTGCCGGCGACCGGACGCTTGATCTGCACGCCGGCGTCCATGAGCGACAGCGTGCTGCCGCAGACGCTCGCCATCGAGGACGAGCCGTTGCTCTCGAGGATCTCCGAGACGACGCGGATCGTGTAGGGGAACTCGACCTCGTCCGGCAGGACCGGCAGCAGGGCGCGCTCGGCGAGAGCGCCGTGGCCGATGTCGCGGCGCTTGGGGCCGCGCATGAAGCCGGTCTCCCCCACCGAATACGGCGGGAAGTTGTAGTGGTGGATGTAGCGCTTCTTGTCTTCGATGCCGAGGCCGTCGATGCGCTGGAACTCGCCGGTCCCGCCGAGCGTGAGCAAGCTCATCGCCTGCGTCTCGCCGCGCGTGAAGAGGGCGCTGCCGTGCGTGCGTGGGATGAGGCCGACTTCGCAGGTGATCGGCCGGACCTCGTCGTTGGCGCGGCCGTCCGGGCGGATCTTCTTGACGGCGATGCGGTCACGGATGATGCCCTTCTCGACCTGGGCGACGGCGCGGCGTACCTGGACGACGCGCTCCGCGTCGGGATCCTCGCCCAGAAGCTGGGCGTAGACGGCTTCCTTGACTTCGGTCGTCGCGTCCTGACGACCCTTCTTGTCCTGCACCGACGTGGCGGTGTCGAACGCTGCGCCGAAGCCGGCACGGACCTGCTCGAGGATCGCCTCGTCGACGGCGTACTCCGGCACGTCCCACTTCGGCTTGCCGGCGAGCCTCTGCAGCTCCAGCTGCACGTTGACGAGCTTCCTGATCTCGTCGTGCGCCAGGCGCAGGGCCTCCACGATGGTGGCCTCGGAGACCTCCTGGGCGCCGGCCTCGACCATGGCGATGGCGTCGGCGGTGCCGGTGACCACCAGATCGAGGTCGGACTCGTCCTGGAGTTCCTCGAGCGTCGGGTTGATGACCAGTTGGCCGTCGATGCGGCCGACGTGCACGGAGCCGATCGGGCCGAGGAAGGGGATCTCGCTGAGGGTCAGCGCCGCGGAGGCGCCGAGTGTGGCGAGGACGTCGTAGGGGATCTCGAAGTCCACAGACAGGGTCGTCGCGACCACGTGGACTTCGTTCATGAAGCCCTTCTTGAAGAGAGGCCGGATGGGCCGGTCGATCTGCCGCGCCGCGAGGATGGCCTTCTCGCTGGGACGACTCTCGCGCTTGATGAAGCCGCCGGGGATCTTGCCGGCGGCGTAGTGGCGCTCTTCCACGTCGACGGTGAGGGGGAAGA
>CAZJGT010000128.1:0-6665 GCA_964545565.1 uncultured Thermoleophilia bacterium | reverse complement strand
GGCAGAGAGCGAACATGACGGACAAGAAGCACAAGACACACGAGCGCAAGCGCGGCCGCAGTCGTCCGGTCCGTCGCGGCCTGCGTGTCGGCGGCGCGCCCGCGCTTGCGCTCGTGTGTCTTGTGCTTCTTGTCCGTCATGTTCGCTCTCTGCCCTGGTGGGGTGTGCGGCCGAAGCCGCTCCGTCTCGCCGGAGGACGCCCGGCGGGCGGGACCCTCTCTCCGGTCCCGCCCGCCGGGCTGGTCGGGTGCGTCTCAGCCCTCTGCTTTGGTGGCCTCGACCGTCTTCCGGGTCTCGCCGGCCTTCTTCGCCTTGACCTCGATACGCTGCGGCTTCTCCTCCTCGGCCTTCGGTACCGTGACCGTGAGGATGCCGTCGTCGTACCCGGCCTGGATCTCGTTGGCCTTCACGCCCTGCGGCAGCGCGAGACTACGCTGGAAGCTGCCGAAACGACGCTCCACACGGTAGTAGCGCTCGTCCTCGACCTCCTCCTCGAACTTGCGCTCTCCCTTGATGGTGAGCACGTTGTCCTCGACCTCGATCTCGATATCGTCGGGGTCCATGCCGGCTATCTCGGCCTTGAGCACGACTGCGTCCTTCTTGTCGAAGACATCGACCGCCGGCAGCCAGCTCTCCTGACGCCCGCCCCAGACCTGGTCCACCAGCCGGTTGAACTGGTTCTGGACCTGGGTCATCTCGCGGAACGGGTCCCATCTGATGATCGCCATGGTTGACACCTCCTCAGGTGTTGGTTACTTGCTCTCGTCGTCGTCGATGACCTCGTAGTCGGCCTCTTCGACGTTCTCATCCTCGGGCGCCGAGCCGGAACCGTCGCCCGAGCTCGCCGCCTGCTCCTGCTGCGCCTGCTGGTACACGGCCTCGGCGAGCTTGTGCGAGGCCTGCATCAAGGCGTCCGTCTTGCTCTTGATGGCGTCCATGTCGTCGCCCTCGAGCGCCGTCTTGAGCTCCCCCGCCGCCGACTCGATCTCGTCCTTGGTGGAGGAATCCACCTTGTCGCCCATGTCGCGCAGCGACTTCTCGGTGCTGTAGAGCAGGTTCTCGGCGTTGTTCTTGACGTCCGCCACCTCGCGCGCCTTCTTGTCCTCGTCGGCGTGCGCGTCGGCGTCCTTCATCATGCGCTCGATGTCCTGCTCGCTGAGACCGCTGGACGCGGTGATGGTGATCTTCTGCTCGTTGCCGGTGCCGAGGTCCTTGGCGCTCACGTGCACGATGCCGTTGGCGTCGATGTCGAAGGTGACCTCGATCTGCGGGATGCCTCGTGGCGCCGGCGGGATGCCGACCAGCTGGAACTTGCCCAGCGTCTTGTTGTAGGCGGCCATGTCGCGCTCGCCCTGGAGCACATGGATCTCGACGCTCGTCTGGTTGTCGTCGGCCGTGCTGAAGATCTCGCTCTTCTTGCTGGGGATCGTGGTGTTGCGGTCGATCAGGCGCGTGAACACGCCGCCCTTGGTCTCGATGCCGAGACTCAGCGGCGTGACGTCGAGCAGCAGTACGTCCTTGACCTCGCCGGCCAGCACGCCGCCCTGGATGGCCGCGCCGACGGCGACGACCTCGTCCGGGTTGACGCCCTTGTGCGGGTCCTTGCCGATGAGCCCCTTGACCTTCTCCTGCACGGCGGGCACGCGGGTCATGCCGCCGACGAGGATCACGTGGTCGATCGCCTTCTTGTCGAGTCCGGCGTCCTTGATGGCGCTGTTGACCGGGTTGACCACGCGCTCGACCAGCGCCTGGGTGAGCTCGTCGAACTTGGCCCGCGTCAGGGTGAGGTCGAGGTGCTTGGGCCCGTTCTCGTCGGCCGTGATGAACGGCAGGTTCACGGCCGAGCTCATGGTGGTGGAGAGCTCGATCTTGGCCTTCTCGGCCGCCTCGTAGAGTCGCTGCAGGGCCATCTTGTCGGCGCTCAGGTCGATGCCCTGGCTCTGCTTGAATTCGGCCACCATCCAGTCGACGACGGCCTTGTCGAAGTTGTCGCCGCCGAGGTGCGTGTCGCCGTTGGTGGAGCGCACCTCGAACACGCCCTCCCCAAGGTCGAGGATGGAGACGTCGAAAGTGCCGCCGCCGAGGTCGAACACGAGGATCGTCTGGTCGTGCTCCTTGTCGAGGCCGTAGGCGAGCGCGGCGGCGGTGGGCTCGTTGATGATGCGCTTGACGTCGAGCCCGGCGATCTTGCCGGCGTCCTTGGTGGCCTGGCGCTGCGAGTCGTTGAAGTACGCCGGGACGGTGACGACCGCCTCGTTCACCTTCTCGCCCAGGTATTCCTCGGCGTCCCGCTTGAGCTTCTGCAGGATCATCGCCGAGATCTCCGGCGGCGAGTAGGTCTTGCCGCCGATGTCGACGGAGGCGTCGCCGTTGGAGGCCTTGACCACGTGGTACGGCACGATCTTCATCTCCTCGGAGACGTCGCCGAACTTGCGGCCCATGAAGCGCTTGATGGAGAACACGGTGTTCTCGGGGTTGGTGACCGCCTGACGACGGGCGACGCTGCCTACGAGACGCTCGCCGCTCTTCGAGAACGCGACCACCGACGGCGTCGTGCGACCGCCCTCACTGTTGGGGATGACGGTCGGCTCGCCGCCTTCGAGCACGGCCATGGCGCTGTTGGTCGTGCCGAGGTCGATGCCGATGACTTTGGCCATGGACTTCCTCCTTGCGGGATTATTCTGGCAGAAGCATAAAATATGAGCGTCGTCTTGTCAAGTTTATGTCCCCATCGTCCCCGTCTCAATCCGTCTTCCCTGGGCGGGCGAACGCCAATCGCGCGCCCGTTTGCAGACCGGGCGTCCGCTGCGCTCACAACGGTTTGGTCGCGCTCACGCGTGGGCATGGGCACACGAGGATGCTCAACATCACAAAATGTTTGCTAACACGCACGAAATCCTGTATACCTTCACGGCAGGCTGGCGGACACTCCCGGTGACGCAGCCTGCGAGCAGGGGCGGGGACATGGCCAACTTGAGCACCGACATCGCGTCGAGCCGTGAGCGCGTGACAGCGCCGGTAGTGTGCAGCGCCCCCGTCTCCCCCACCCTATGTGCGACCACCGCCGCGCGACGCGACCGCGTCGCAGAGCGTGTTCGAGCAATCGATCCGCTTCTGGAGGGGAGGTGATCTTGTGAGAGCGGACAGGCTTTTCCATTCCGTGTCGACCACCACCAAGGAGGTGACCATGTTCAAACGCGTTGGGCTCGTTGCGACCGTTGTGGCCGCTTTCTTCGTGCTGGCGGTCCCGGCCATGGCCTTCAATGGTTTCCGTGACACGTTTGTCCTCACCGGTCAGTGTCAGGGGTGCCACTTCGAAGGCGGTTTCGCTCCACCGATCTACGATGAATGGGTCGAGACGGCGCACGCCAACACGCAGACCGCCGCCATCGGGCGGGGTGCAAGCTGCGCCGGTTGCCACGTCGGCAACTACGACCCCGAGAAGCACGTGCCGACCGCCCCGGGTGTGTATCCCGCAGAGGTCGAGGGCACTCAGGGATCCGGCATGAGCGGCTTCAGCGAGGCTTTCGTCGGTTGTTCGTCCTGCCACTACGGCGTGAACACGGGCACGGACCCGACGGCGAACGATCTCTTCGGCAACGATCCCGCCAACACCGCGCACCTCGTCCCCACCCAGAACATGGCGAACGCCGAGATCTGCGGTCAGTGCCACTCGCGTTACTCACAGACCGTGGCCGAGTATCCGGCTTGGACCTGGCCCTCGGGTGCGCCTTCACCGGCCGCCACGGTGGTCCGGCCCGAGTACACGCTCGGCGACTTCAACCCGCTGGGCGCGGCACCTGACTGGTCTCCCGCCCCGATCACCGACTTCCTCGAGATCCCGACCCCGGACAACCCGGTCAAGAACGCCTTCTGGGAGGGCGGTCAGAGCGCCAAGGCTCACGGCCAGGGGGCCGTGCAGTACGAGGAGTGGATGGGCGAAGGTCACGCCAACGCTCTCACCGGTCTGACCGGCCAGTCGTTCTGGGCGTTCCTGCCGGAAGACACCAAGAAGGGCTGCCTCGAGTGCCATTCGACCGACTTCGTGATGATGCAGGAGGCCGGCGAGGACCCGGCGAGCGTCGATGCGGAGGGCGGCATCACCTGTGTGGGCTGCCACAAGCCGCATGAGGAGAGCGCGCAGTCCGCGGCCTGGAACGAGGAGAAGGATCCTCAGCTCAAGGCCCCGCGGCAGAAGCTCTGCATCCAGTGCCACAACGGGGAGCTCCCCGAGGGCGAAGAGGCCACTCCGGGCACCGAGCTCCATCATCCCATGAAGGAGATGATGGCGGGCTACGGCGCCATCGGCGTCGACCAGATCCCGAGCGTGCACGAGGGCAAGTGCGTGCAGTGTCACATGATCCCGACCGGTTACGAGTACAACGGTCACGCCGGCAGCGCCGGCAACCACGTGTTCGCGATCGTGACGCCGGAGGAGGCCGACTCGCAGACGACTGCGACCGCCACCGGTCCCCAGAACATGCCGTACTCCTCCTGCAGCACGTGCCACGGACGCGCCACAGACCCGTTGGCCACGTACCTCGACGAGACCATCGTGCAGCGTCAGACCTGGACGAAGGACAAGATCGCCATCATCTGGGATGAGCTCGATGTGGCTGCCGGCAAGCTCGGTTATGCCGACGCAGCGGCCGCCCACGAGGCTCTCGTAGCCATTCCTGAGAGCAAGTGGACCGGGAGCCAGCGCAGCTTCCTGAGCGCCTTCACGAACGTCGAGTTCGTGGAGAGCGAGGGCAGCTTCGGCCTGCACAACTGGGCCTACTCGGTCCAGATCGTCAACAGGGCGCATCAGCAGGCCCAGGCGGTCATCGCTCCTGCTCCGCGTCCGCGCATCATCAGCATCAGGGCGTCGAGATCCTCCGTCACGAAGGGTCGTACGACGGTCGTCTTCCTCGGCGCCGCCCAGGATGGTTGGGGCTTCGCCGCCAGCGGCAAGCTCACCCTGCAGCGCAGGATGGCGGGCAAGAGCTGGAGGAACTGGAAGACGCTCAAGCTCGCATCCAACGGCACCTACCGCGCCTCGCAGCGACTCAACTTCGCGAGAGGTAAGTGGCAGTTCCGCGCCAGGATGGCCGGCGACGGGGGACTCAACCTCACCGCCACCAGCCGCACAGTCGCTGTCAGGGTCAGATAGCGGCGTCTCCGGCCTCGGCCGGCAGACGCTGCCCTGACGGCAGCCGCGAAGGGCGGTCCCCGCGTCTGGGGGCCGCCCTTCGCACGTCCGGAAGCGTTGACCCGTCCGCACGCCAGACCGCGCTGGATGTTGCCGATTCGGCTGCCGAAACGGCTAATTGGTTGCCGAACCCTACACTTCATGGCGCAAACACGGTAGACTGCTCCCGCGAGCACCGCGCTCGCCCGACCCTCCGCCGCGCTGCCCGACGCCAGGACCGGGGCAAGCGGCCCGTCACGTCTCAGGGGGAAGAGACATGCATTGCGGGGTGATACGCAGACCCAGGTGACCCGCGCCCACGCTCCCGACCAGTCACGTTGCCTCGCCGTCCGACAGACACCAAGCCGCGCGGCGCCGTCCGCAGCAAAGCCCTTTCGGCCTCCCCCGATTCGTGGGGTGAAGTCCGGATGGACGCAAAGGAGAGAACCGAGCATGACAGCCACGCAGGTCGACAGGAAGCTCATCGCCGAGCTCATGGAGAAGGAAGAGAAGCGGCTCGAGGAGAGCACGCCGAAGTCCTACGAGCTCTACCAGCGCGCCGTCAAACACATGCCGATGGGCGTCGCCTCCACGTACCACGCCCGCGATCCGTATCCCGTGTATTACACACACGGCAAGGGCCCGCACATCTGGACCGTGGACGGTCAGGAGATCGCCGACTTCCACAACGGCTATGGCTGCATGGTGCAGGGACACGCTCACCCGGCCATCGTCGAGGCCATCCAGAAGCGCGCTCCGCTCGGCACGCAGTTCGGCCTGCCGACCGAGGACGCGATCGTCATGGCCGAGCACCTCGCCGGGGCCTTCAAGCTCCCGCAGTGGCGCTTCGTCAACTCCGGCTCCGAGGCCACGATGGACGCCCTCCGCGTCGCGCGCGGCTTCACCGGTCGTGAGCCCATCGTCAAGATGTTCGGCTCGTACCATGGACATCACGACTACGTGATGGTGTCCATCGGCGTGGCGGACTTCGGCCAGATCGGTCCTCGCGACGCCTACAAGTCGATCTCCTACGGCGCCGGCATCCCGCAGAGCTCCATCGACCTCACGGTCCCGGTGCCGTTCAACGACATCGAGAACATGACCAAGCGCATCGAGCGCATGGTCGCAGAAGGCAATCCGCCGGCCGCGGTCATCATGGAGCCGGCGATGATGAACCTCGGCGTCGTGCTGCCCGACGTCGCGTTCCTGCAGGCGGTCCGCGACGTCACCAGGAAGCACGGCATCGTGCTCATCTTCGACGAGGTCAAGACGGGCATCTGCACCGCTCGCGGCGGCGCCGTGGAGCGCTGGGGCATCGTCCCCGACATGATCTGCCTGGGCAAAGCCGTCGCCGGCGGCACCCCCTGCGGCGCCATCGGCGGCCGTGAGGACATCATGGACAAGGTCAACGACGGCACCGTGTTCCAGGTCGGCACCTACTCGGGCAACCCGCTCAGCATGGCCGCCGCGCGCGCCAGCTGGGAGCAGGTCATGA
>CAZJGT010000127.1:0-6681 GCA_964545565.1 uncultured Thermoleophilia bacterium | reverse complement strand
CGCGCGGCGACGCCGCGCGGTCGGTCCGCTGGGTCGTGGAGCGCTTTCTGGGCGAATGGGGGTCGGGATCCTGGACGACCCCGGAGCAGGAGGCCGCGAGGCCGCACGAGGCGCACCTGCTCGGCCTCGACAGCAGCAAGGCGAACCAGCGGCTGGGCTGGGTCCCGGTCTGGGACGCGGCGACGGCCGTGCGGCAGACCGCGGCGTGGTATCGCGAGTACTACGAGCGCACAGGTGCGGCTCGCGAGCTGGTCGAGGATCAGCTGCGTGCCTATGAGGCCGCCGCCCAGGATCATGGTGTGGCGTGGGCGGCGGCGCAGACGGGCGACCCAGGGGCATGACGATGGACGCAACGGAGAAGAGATCGCAGATCATGGAACTCACGGGGGCGTTCTACCGGGAGCGTCACGCCGGGAGGCCGTTCGACCCCGCCCGGGACCGGGTGCACTACGCGGGCCGCGTCTTCGCCGAGGAGGAACTGCGCTGTCTCGTCGACGCGAGCCTCGACTTCTACCTCACGGCCAGCCGGTTCACCGAGGAGTTCGAGGCCGGCATGGCCGACTACCTCGACCTGTCGGATGCCCTCATGGTCAACTCCGGCTCCTCCGCCAACCTGGTCGCGCTCACCGCCCTCACGTCGCCCAAGCTGGGCGGGCGGCGGCTCAAGCCGGGTGACGAGGTGCTGACGGTGGCTGCCGGTTTCCCGAGTACGGTGGCGCCCATCGTGCAGAACGGGCTCGTGCCGGTCTTCGTGGACGTGCGCTTCAGCGACTACAACGTCGACCCGGACCGGCTGCGGGCTGCTGTGTCGGAGCGCACGCGGGCCATCATGTTGGCGCACACCTTGGGTGTGCCCTTCGACCTCGACGCCGTCATGGAGCTGGTCGAGGAACGTGACCTCTGGCTGGTGGAGGACAACTGCGACGCGCTCGGCTCGCGTCACCGGGGCCGGCTCACGGGGACGTTCGGACATTTGGCGACCCAGTCCTTCTACCCGGCGCACCACATCACGACGGGCGAGGGCGGCATGGTCCTCACCGACGATGAGGAGCTCGCGCGCATCGCCCGGTCCATCCGCGATTGGGGGCGTGACTGCTACTGCGCGGGCGGAGAGAACGACACCTGCGGCAAGCGCTTCAGCCAGCAGTTCGGCAGCCTGCCGTTCGGCTACGATCACAAGTACGTATACAGCCACCTGGGCTACAACCTCAAGGCCACCGACATGCAGGCGGCCATCGGCTGCGCGCAGCTGGCGCGACTGGAAGGGTTCATCGCCGCGCGCAAGACGAACCACGCGCGGCTCCTGGAGGCGCTCGGGGTCTACGAGGATCGCCTGCTGCTCCCGCGCGCCCCGGCGTACGTCGATCCGTCGTGGTTCTGCTTCGTGGTCAGCGTGCGCGAGGACGCCGGCTTCACGCGCAACGAGCTCACCAGGTTCCTCGAGGCCAACCGTGTGGAGACGCGCAACCTCTTCAGCGGCAACCTGCTGCGGCATCCCGCCTTCGAGGACATCGAACGCAGAGTCGTGGGCGACCTCGCGGTCACCGACGGAGTCATGGAGCGGACGTTCTTCGTCGGCGTCTATCCTGGGATCGACGAGGCTCGCATGGACTACATGATCGAGGTGTTCCGGCGTTTCATGGATGGCGAGCGCGTGGCGGTCACGGAGGGAGACGGCGCAACGTCGGTCCCCAGGGACGGCTGAGGCGCGGAGATGGCCGTGGTGCGCAAGATCGCCTGCACGGTCACGGCCGTGACCGCACACGGCGAGCGCGTCTACACCGTCGAGCTCAGCACGGCGGCTCCGGTACCCCGGTTCAAGCCCGGGCAGTTCCTCCACTTGGCTCTCGATGCCTATCAGCCGGGCGGCTTCTGGCCGGAGTCGCGCGTCTTCTCCATCGCGAGCTCTCCGCGACAACGGGATCGGCTCGCGCTCACGTACGCCGTGAAGGGCGGGTTCACCGCGCACATGGAGGGCGAACTGGCCGTGGGTCGGGAGGTCTGGGTCAAGCTCCCGTATGGGGAGTTCGTCATCGGGTCATCACGCGACGCGGTGCTCTTCGCGGGCGGGACGGGAGTCACGGCGTTCACGGCGTTCCTCCAGTCACTGGAGCCGGACCGGGCGCCGCGGGTCCTGCTCTTCTACGGCGCGCGGACCCCTGCTCTGTTCGTGTACGGCTCACTGGTGGAGGCATGTGCACGACAGGTGCCGTCGCTGGACTGCAACCTCGTCGCGGAGACGTCCGACGGCGTCCTGAGCGTACCCAAGGCGTGGCCTGCCGTCGAGGGCCTGCATGACCCTGCCTTCTACCTGAGCGGCCCGCCGGGAATGCTCGGGGCGCTCACGACGCAGTTGCTCGAGCACGACGTCCCGGAGGCCGACATCCACACCGACGCGTGGGAGTGACGTGACGTCGTCGCTCCCGGGGTCAGACGTGCCGGGGGCTTCCCGCCGCGGACGTCGCCTGCGACGAGGAGCGCAGCGGTCGTGAGTGGATCTCCGCCGCAGGCTCTCGACGCTTCGCCGTCGACGCACGGGCGACACGTACCGGGGGAAGGTTCCGGTTTGGGGTGGGCCGGCGCCGGGATGGTCCTTGCGGTGCTGGTCGCGGCGGTCGCGCTCACCTGGTGGCGGCTCTTCCGCGGGGCGGACCTGGTGGACGAGGCGTTCTCGGTGCTGGTCCCCTGGCGCTGGTCGCTCGGTGACCGGCCGTTCGTCGACGAGCAGGATCTCTCCCAGGCGGCGGGACTCCTCGCGTACCCGTTCGTCAAGCTCTACGCCATCGTGGGCGGCAACGACGTGACCGGCCTGGTGCTGTACGGACGTCATCTCTACCTTGCCTTGGCGGTGCTGGCCGCGGTGACCGTGTTTCTGTTGGCTCGGCGCTCGCTGCCCCGGTCGTTGGCCGCGCTCGTGAGCGTCCCCGTGGTCACGATCGTCGCCTTCGAGACGCCGCAGCTCACCGCGAACTCGCTCGGCTCCCTGCTGCTGACGGGAGGCGCCGCGCTGGGTGCGCTGGCCGTGCTGGGCGCGCCGCGCCGCTACGCGTTCGCGGCCGGAGCGGCCTTCGGGCTCGCCTGCATCGCCTACCCCACGGTGCTCCTCATGGCGCCGTTCGTCGCCGTGTTCCTGGCGGTCTCGGTCGGTCACCGCGCTGTGACCATGGTGGCCGAAGGGGCGCTTCTGCAACCGCCTCCTCCCGAGCCCGAACCGTCGGGCGCGTTCGCCTGGCGGGTCCTGAGCGCCTGGGCGCTCGGCGGCGCCCTCGTCGTCGTTCCGGTGTGCCTCTTCGTGGTCGCGATCGCGGGGCGAGCCAACCTGCTGCGCTGCTGGCACTACACGATCGGCCTGGCGCGCGACCTCGATCAGCTCGGCGGCGCCGCCAAGGCCGTGGAAGTCTCCGCAGGCTTCCTGGCGCTCGTTGCGAGTCAGTGGTACATCGTCCTGGTTGCGGCCGCCTCGTACCTTGTCTACCGCCGCCGGCCGAGCGCAGGGAGGTGGCTGCTGCTGCTCACGCCGATCGCCCTGTGGGTCACGGCGACGACGTCCTCCCTTCAGGCCGCAGGGGCAGTGATCGTGTACGTCGCCGCCGCCCCGTACCTGTACCTCTTCGTGCCCAGAGAGAAGCGGCTTGACGGCGCCCGCCTTCTGTTCTGGGTGTGGGCGCCGGCGCTGCTCGTCGGCGCCATGACCGCCTACACGAGCGCCGACGGCTTCGTCCATTCGGCCGTGGGCCTCTTTCCGGGCGTCATCGCCAGCGGTCTGTTCCTCGCCTGGGGGCTGGCGCCTCTGACGGGGGGCCGTGGTCGCGGCCGGCCGTATGCCGCGCTGGTCGGCCTCGCCGGCGTCGTGCTCGTGACCCTGGCCTTCCAGGTGCAGTTCCAGTTCGGCGGCGCCGCCTTGGGCGATCTGTCCGCGCGCATGGTCTCGGGACCGTGGAGGGGGATCGCGGTGACGCCGGCGCAGCGTCAGCGCCTCGATCGGTACGCCGCCGACCTGGCGGACCACGCCCGTCCCGGCGATCGGCTGCTCGCCTATCCTCGCGGCGCCGGCTGCTACCTGTACTGGGACGGCGCGATCGCCGCCAACACCTACCAGATGGTCGTCTCGGGTCCGGGATCTCCCTTGCCGAAGGCGACCGTGAGTCACTTCCGTCGCCATCGGGAGGTCCCCACGCTGGTCGTGCACCTGCTCGAAACCAGGGGTAAGGGGCCCACTGAGCTGCGGGATGCGAGCGGAGGGCTGTACTACCCACCCGTGGGCGTTGCGCCATGGTATGCCGTGCACCGCAAACCGGCGCAGGAGACGACCGCCGAGGTGCTCGCGCGCCTGCCGCGCCTGTGAGGGGCGGCATGGTACCCTTGCGCCCATGACCGAGGCGCCCCCGAGACACCTTGTGATCCTCGGCTCGACCGGCTCGATCGGGCGCCAGGCGCTCGAGGTGCTGCCGGCCGTGCCGGGCCTGCGCCTCGTCGGCCTGGCGGCGGGCAGAGGCGCCGCCGTGATCGTCGAGCAGGCGCTCGCGCACCAGGTGCGCGACATCTGCCTGCACGACGCCGGCGCGGCGGCGGAAGCGGCCACGCAGGCGCCGCGGCTCGCGGTGCACGCGGGCGAGGCCGGCATCCGCGAGCTCATCGCCGGCGCCGCGCGGCGCGCCGCAAGCGAAGGCGCGCCGCTGACGGTGCTCAACGGAGTGGTCGGCGCCGCCGGCCTGCGCGCCACGATGGCCACGCTCGAGGCGGGGGCCACGCTCGCGCTGGCCAACAAGGAGAGCATGGTCGCCGGTGGACCCTTCGTGCTCGACGCCGCCCGGCGCAGCGGTTCGGCGATCCTGCCCGTGGACAGCGAGCACAGCGCCTTGTTCCAGTGCATCGCCGCCGGCGGGACGGCCGGCGCGGACGGTGCGTCCGCCGGCCCGCCGCGTGCGCTCGAGGAGCTCCTGCTCACGGGTTCCGGCGGCCCCTTCCGCGGCCGCAAGGCCGCGGAGCTGGCCGCCGTCACGCCAGAGGAGGCGCTCGCGCACCCCAACTGGTCGATGGGGCCCAAGATCACCATCGACTCCGCCACGCTCATGAACAAGGGCCTCGAGCTCATCGAGGCCCACTACCTCTTCGCCGTGCCGTACGAGCGCATCACCGTGGTGCTCGACCCGCGCAGCACGGTGCACAGCATGGCGCGCTTCTCGGACGGCGCGATCCTCGCGCACCTCGGCGTGCCCGACATGCGCACACCGATCGGCTACGCCCTCGCCTACCCCGACCGCCCCGCGCTGCCGCAGGTACGACGTCTGGATCTGTTCGCCGCGCAGATCGCCTTCGAGCGCCCCGACACGGAGACGTTTCGCTGCCTCGCCCTGGCGGAGGAGGCGGGGAAGAAAGCGATGGTCGTCGAGCGCGAGACGGAGGCTGCGGGCCTGCCGCCGCGCACCGTCGCCGCCCCGATCGTCCTCAACGCGGCCAACGAGATCGCCGTCGAGGCGTTTCTGGGCGGACGGCTTCCGTTCCTCGCCATCGCCGAGGTCGTGGAGAAATGCCTCACCTGGCTGGCGGACGAGCCCGTCGAGTCGCTGGACGACGTCCTCGCGTGCGACGCCGAGGCGCGGCGCTTCGCGCGTGAGGCCGTGGCGGGCCCGACGTGACACCGGCATCGCCGGTGGCGGAGCGGTCTGTTCGAACCTCTCCCTTCGCCGGCGCGTTAACGTCTTCGTAACCTCGAAGGGGTATCGTGTACACACATGACTGACGAGTCCACGCAAGAGATCGAGAGTCCCGGTTCCGGGCGCACCCGGCCGCCGGCCGCGCCGGCGCGCGCTCTCAGCCCGTGGTCGCTGCTGCTGGGCGGGGCCGTGGTCGCGGCGCTGGTCCTCGGCCAGTGGGTGTGGGTCGTCGCCATCCTCGGTCTGGCCCTCCTCATCACCGTACATGAGTTCGGCCACTTCATCGCCGCCAAGTCGCTCGGCATGCGCGTCGAGAAGTTCTACGTCGGTTTTCCGCCGGCGGCCCTGCGCCGTACTCGTGGCGAGACCGAGTACGGCATCGGCATCATCCCCCTCGGCGGCTTCTGCAAGATCAGCGGCATGCTGCCCGACGAGGAGGTCCCCGAGGGTACCGGCGACCGCGTGTACTACAAGCAGGCGATCTGGAAGCGGAACCTCACGATCGCCGCCGGTCCGCTGATGAACTTCATCGCCGCGGCGGTCATCCTCATCCTCTTCATCGGCATCCAGGGCGTGCCCACGGCCACGCTGACACTGGACGAGGTCGTGAAGGGCGCGCCGGCGGCTGAGGCCGGCCTCGTGGCCGGCGACACGCTCACCGGCGCCGACGGCACGACGTGGAAGGACTGGGACGAAGCGTCCGCCTACTTCCGCGCCAACCTCGGCGAGACGATCGCGCTCAGCTACCGGCCGGCGGCCGGCGGACCTGAGCGCACCGTCGAGGTCACGCTCATCGAGAATCCTCAGGCGCCGGGCAACGGCTATCTCGGTGTGGCCGCCGGGGTCACGCGCGACCGGCCCGGTCCGGTCGAGGCGGTCCGGCTCGGCCTGGTCGGATTCAAGGACGTCGTCGTCGGCACCGTCACCGGCTTCTGGTGGCTGCTGAGCGGCAAGATCAGCGCCACGGGACCCGACGGCGCCGTCGGGCCGGTCGGCATCATCGACGTCAGCCGTCAGGCCGTGC
>CAZJGT010000126.1:0-6756 GCA_964545565.1 uncultured Thermoleophilia bacterium | reverse complement strand
AGGCGAAGGAGCTGATGGGCTGATGGCAGACATCTACCAAGAAGCAGCCGAGACGGGCAGTCAATGACCACGACCAAGGAGGAGGAGCAGCATGGCTAGAGACGCTGTTGGGCGAGCGGGAGAGCCCGCGATACTGGGGGAGCAGAAGTCGGTACGCATGTTCGACATGCTGTTGTTCATCGTCTCGGGCATCCTCGTGCTCGATACGGTGGCCACCGGCGCCGCCATCGGTGTGGAGGGGCTGACGTGGTGGATCATCCTGGCCGTGCTCTTCTTCCTGCCGTACGCCCTGCTGACGTCCGAGCTGGGCAGCGCATGGCCTCAAGAAGGCGGCATCTACGTGTGGGCGAAAACGGCGTTCGGCCCAGCCTGGGGCTCGATGACCGCCTGGATGTACTGGATCAACCTCGCCTACTGGGCGCCGTCGGTCTTCGTGCTCTTCGTGGGCACGATGATCGTCGCCTGGGATCTGAACATCTCGCAGTTCTGGGAGTGCATGATCGTCATCGCGCTCATCTGGGTGACGATGCTCATCGTGCTGTTTCCGCTCAGATACACCAAGTGGGTCGCCAGCGTGAGCGCCGTCGTGAAGGTCGTCGTCGTCATCGTGCTGGGCGTTGCCGGCATCACGTACGCGATCAAGAACGGTAGCGCGAACTCCTTCGCCCTCTCGGAGTTCAAGCCGTCGTGGGGCTCCAACTGGGCCTTCATCCCGACCATCGTCTGGAGCCTCATGGGCTTCGAGGTCATGAACTCCGCCGGCGGCGCCATCAAGAACCCGAAGCGCGACGTCCCCAAGGCCATCGCCGGCGCCGCCGTCCTGATCGTCGGCGCCTACATGATCGGCATAATCGGGATACTCGGTTCGATCCCGCTCGAGGACGTCAGCATCGTGAGCGGCATCGCCGATGCCCTCAAGATGTCGTTCGCCTCGGTGTTCGGCGGGGCGAGTTGGCTGTTCGACATCCTCATCGTCCTGATCCTCTTCGCGTTCGTCGGCAACATGGTCACGTGGACGATCGGCTGCAACCACACGCTCGCCGCTACCGGCCTCGACAAGACGGCACCGGGTGTGTTCGGCCACTACCACAAGCGCTGGGGCACGCCCGACTACGCGATCTATCTGACGGGCATCGTGGCGACGGCCCTCACGATCCTCAACTACTGGTTGTTCGGAAGTCGCGAGGACGTGTTCTGGACGATCTTCTCGCTCTCGGCGGTGGTGTTCCTCATCCCCTTCCTCGTGATGTTCCCGGCTCTGGTCGTGTTGCGCCACAAGTTCCCGGACAAGGAACGCCCGTTCCGCGTGCCCGGCGGGGCGGTCGGCGCCTGGCTGTGCACCATCCTCTGTACCGTGATCATGGCGCTCGTCATCTTCATCTTCTTCTACCAGGTGCCCGAGGGCACGCCCAAGGCCGTCTTCTACGGCATCTGCGGCGGGGGCACCATTCTCTCGATGATCGTCGGCTGGATTCTGTATCTGCGAGCCAAGAGCCGCGACGAGGCTGCCGGCGGGACCAGTTCCTGAAGGAACACACCGGAGTCTCCGGGAATGCAAGCGCGACTGGCCGGCGGCCGAGAGGCCGCCGGCCAGTCGTCGTCTGGATGACCGGGCGGGCGGCAACCGGCCCCGGCAGGGAGACGCGCCGGATGTCTGCAGACCAGCGCCCGTGACCTTCAGGCGTCGAGCAGCATGCGGTCGACGGCGAACGCCTCACCGGCGCACTGGTGGAACTTGTCGATGAGGTCGGGGACGGTGAGCGCCTGCTTCTGCTCGTGCCCGACGTCGAGCATGATGCGACCGGCGTGCATCATGATCAGGCGGTCACCGTAGCGGAGCGCCAGTTCCATGTTGTGCGTGACCATCAGCGTGGTCAGCTGGCGCTCGGCGACGATATCGCCCGTGAGATCCATGATCGTCGCCGCGACCTTGGGGTCGAGCGCCGCCGTGTGCTCGTCGAGCAGCAACAGGCCGGGCTCGGCGATGGTGGCCATGAGCAGCGACATCGCCTGCCGCTGGCCGCCGGAGAGCTTGTTGACTCCGGCCTTGAGTCTGGTCTCGAGCCCCATGCCGAGGCGGGAGAGCTGGCCGCGCATCACTTCGCGGCGCCGGTTCGTGACGCCGAGACGCAGCCCGCTGCGCTGCGAGCGAAGCAGCGATATCGCGAGGTTCTCCTCGATGGTCATGGACGGCGCGGTGCCGGCGCGCGGGTCCTGGAACACACGGCCGATCGAGCGGCTGCGCACATGCTCGGCCTGTTTGGTGACGTCCCGCCCCCCGAGCTCGACGGCGCCGGCCGTCGGCGGGAACGTACCGGCCACGGCGTTGAGGAGCGTCGACTTGCCCGACCCGTTGGAGCCGATGACGGTGACGAACTGCCCGGCGGGGATATCGAGGTCGATGCCGTGGAGCGCGACGACCTCATTGGCCGTGCCCGGGAAGAAGACCTTGCGCACGGCGGTCAGCTTGAGCTCGGCAGCCGCGCTCACAGCCGCACAACCTTCTTGCGCACGGTCGGGATGGACAGCGCGACGACGACCAGGACGGCGGTCAGGAGCTTGAGGTCCGTGGGCGCGATGCCGAGCCGCAGACTGATGGCGATGAGCAGCCGGTAGACGATCGACCCGCCGATCACGCTGAACAGCACCCAGCTGATGCCGCGCGCACCGAAGATGACCTCGCCCATGATGACGCCGGCGAGGCCGGCGACGATGGTGCCGATGCCCATGCCGACATCGGCGAAGCCCTGCTGCTGCGCCACCAGTGAGCCGGTGAGCGCCACCAACCCGTTGGCGACGGCCAGGCCGACGATGCGCGTGAAGTTCGTGTTGGTCCCGAGCGCGCGGATCATCTGCTCGTTGTCGCCGGTGGCCTGCAGCGTGAGCCCGAACTCCGTGTGCAGCAGCCAGTCGAGGAAGTATTTGACCAGGACGGCCAGCACCGCCAGGGCGATGATGATGTTCCAGCCGATCATGGAGACCGAGAGGACGTCGCCGATCTTGTCGAAGATCACCTTCACGCCGAGCAACGGCGTGTTGCTCCGTCCCATGATCCGCAGGTTGACGGTGTAGAGCGCCGTCATGGTGAGGATGCCGGCGAGGAGCTTGGGCCCGTAGTTGATCGAGTCACTGTCGCCGGACTTGAGCAGCACGTGCAGGAACCCGGTGACGAGGCCGGCGCACAGCCCTGCGCCCACGCCGGCCGCGGTCGCCATGAGCGGTGAGTGCCCGTTGACGATGAGGGCCGCGGTCACTGCCGCGCCGAGTGGCAGGCTGCCGTCGACGGTGAGGTCGGGAAAGTCGAGCACCCTGAAGGTGAGAAACACGCCCAGCACCATGAAGCTGTAGACCAGCCCTTGGAGGAGTGCGCTCTGGATGGTGACGATCACGTGCGATACCTCTCATGCTTGGGGCCGGGGCCGTACTCACGGCCCCGGCCCCGCAGAGTCTACCGCGACGCCGTCAGGCGGCGCGAGCGGGACTCAGTACTTGGTGACTGCCTGATCGATGAGGTCCTGCGGCAGGGTCACGCCCTGAGCGGCCGCGGCCTTCTCGTTGACGGAGAGCTGCAGGTTCTTGGCGAACTCGACCGGGATGTCCGAGAGCGGCGTGCCGCTGAGGACCTTGCCGGCGATAACGCCGGTCTGCTTGCCGAGATCGTAGTAGTCGAACCCGTAGGCCGCGACGGCGCCGCGCTTGACGCTGTCGGGGTCGCCGGCGACCAGCGGCATCTGGTTCTGCTCGGCCACCTTGACGATGGCTTCGAGAGCCGAGACGGCGGTGTTGTCGCCGATCACCATGATGGCGTCGGCGCGGCCGACCAGCGACTGCGCCGCGGCCTGGACCTCGGCCGAGGTGCCGGCAGGCGCCTTGACGATCGACAGGCCCATCGCCGCCGCGTCCTTCTCGGCCTGATCCACGAGGAACACGGAGTTGGACTCGCCGGCGTTGTACACCATGCCCACGGCCTTCGCGTCGGGGCGGAAGGTCTGGACGAGCTCGAGGATGGGCTTGACCGGCTGCATGTCGCTGACGCCCGTGACGTTGGCCGACGGGGCGTTCGGGTCCTGCACGAGGCCCGCGCCCACGGGGTCGGTGACGGCGGTGAACAGGACCGGCTTCTCGGTGATCGCCTTGGCGAGCGCCTGGGCGGTCGGGGTGGCCACGCCGAGGACCAGGTCGAGGTCATCGCCGGCGAACTTCTGGGCGATGCTGGCGGTGGTGGCCATATCGCCTTCGGCGTTCTGCAGGTCGTAGGTCACGTTCGTGTAGCCCGCCTCGGTGAGCGCGTCCTTGAACCCCTCGACGGTCGCATCGAGCGCGGGGTGCGTGACGATCTGGCTGATGCCGATGGTGTAGGCCTGGCTGGTGTCGGCGCTCGGGCTCGCACTTTCCTCCGTGTCGGTGCCGCCGCAGCCGGCGGCCACACCGGCGACGGCCAGGATGAGTACGAGCGCCAGCGGGAGGGCCAGCTTGAGGGCGCGGGACATGGGTCTCCTTTCGAGTGCCAAAGCAAGTGGTGCATTGTAGTGTGCGAAACACCGTTGTGACAAGTCCCGCAGGTGAATATTCATGCAGAGAGAAGGGGCGGCGTGCCTCGAGGCGCGCCGCCCCTTCTCCTCATGCTCCGTATGAGCGTCGCCGGCCGGCGCCCGGGGGCGGCCCTCCCGCCCTTGCCGCGCCGGCTCTGGCCGTCAGAAGCTCGCCCGCTCCTTGAAGCGCTCGACCGAGTTGATCGGGATGTCGAGCAGCTTGCTGATGTTGAACTTGGCCTCCATCATGCCCGGCTCCGCCGGATGCGTGGAGGACGTCATGGTGAGCAGACCGAGGCCGTGCTCCTCACGGATGAGTTCCATGGCGACCGGATCGGACAGGTCGCGCGTGGCGCAGCCGAGCTTGCCGGCCACGTACTCCTTGGCCTCTTTGAGACGCATGCGCCTGGTCATCTGCATCCGCGCGACGAGGTCTCCCGCCGCCCGCATACCGCCCATGCCGGACGCCTGCGTGTGGGCTCCCTCCATGCCGAGAGGGTCGCCGGTGCCCACCTAGTAGCCGTCGATCTTGAGGATCTCGACGAAGGCCTTGCTCGCTCGCGAGGTGGCGTCGGCGGGCGGGAACAGGCAGGTCGGCACGCCGCCGACGCCCATGCCCACGTTCACGTGGACCGGGATCGTGGCGACCTCGGCGGCCGGCTTGATGAAGGTGATCGCCCGGGCGATGTTCCAGGCGGTCGACTTGCCGGTGTTGATGTTGACGGCCGGTCCGTAGATGCTGGCGCCGGCCGCGGTAGCCATCTCGAGCTGCTTCTTCGGCCACATACCGGCGAGGCGTTCGCCGTCGAACTCGAGCTGGCCGTGCATGCCGAGCACGAACTCGCTCGCCATGCCGATCTCGATGCCCAGCCACGGGTACTTCTCACGCAGCTGACGACACGCGGTGAGGGCGGCGAGGAAGTCGGCGTCGCCCGCCGCCCCCGTCGTGTCCATGTCGATGCCGTCGGCGCCGGCCTCGATCATGGCGTCGGCGACGAAGTTGATGTCCTCGACCAGCATGTCGCAGGCCTCGACCTGGGCGTCGCGCGCCTCGTCGATCTTGCCCAGCGGCAGCAGCTCGGACCAGTTGGGGATGGGGCCGTCCGGCTTCGAGTAGCGTCCCAGATCGGGCATGGCGCCGTACTGCACGGGGTTGGTGAGCAACGCCTGGGCGATCTTCATGCTCTGGCCCTCGTGGGCCACATTGGTCTTGACGGCCTTGTAGGAGTAGTCGGCCTGCCAGAGCTCGGGGATATCGATACCGAGCAGCGTCTCGAAGCTCTGCAGGTCCTGCACACGGTTGCCGATGTGCTTGGTGCCGGTGCCGTCGTTGCTCATCACGACTTCGGCGCCGATGTCGACGGCGGTGAAACGAGCGGCCGTCGCGTAGATATCGAGCAAGTGATCGAGCTCGTCCTGCGTCAGTTCGGCGACCTTGGCCTTCTGGGCCGCGATCCGGGTGCCTTCTTCGAGATCCGCCTTGATCTCGGAGCGGGTCATCTCCACGAGCGACCCGTCGCCCATACGAGTGGGGATCTTCGGCTCCAACAGCATCACCTCCGTGCGTCGTCCGGGTCGACCGCTCGCCCCGTGGCGGCCGGCGAGGCCCGCGGACTACCACGTTGGCAATGAGACGAACCGACCGCTGGATGGCTGGCCTCCGCGCCACTCTACCGTAGGGCACCGAAGGGGCGCCACCGTTCCGGGACGGCCCCGGGCCGGTGGTGCGGTCGGGTCTCGCGAAGCGCCGGCGCGACCGTCCGGGTCTTCTTACGGGATGGCGGCGACGACCTTGGCGAACTCCTCGGGGGTGAACCCCTTCAGGGTCGTCGTCGTCACCTGGCCCTGGCCGGCGAGCGCGAGCGCGAAGGCGGCCGCCGCCTCGTCACTGGGTCCGTCGCCCACGGCGACGTAGTCGTACTCTCCAAACGTGACGTGGAAGCTCAGTACCTTGCCGCCGATCGCCTCCCAACCCTTGATGCCCTCGGCGATCCGCTTCGGGATGGCTTGGGGATCTCTGGCGCCCTCTGGCGTGAGCTTCATGAGCAGGATGTAGTGCGTGGTGGACCCCCTTCAGGTTCCGTATCCCATGCGTCGCAGGTTCGCGCGATCTGGAGTGCCCGGGGCCGTCCCTCTCTTCATACCCGCAGGCCCGCCGGGAACACCGTTTGGAGCCGGCGGGCGGAATCGAACCGCCGACCTGCCGCTTACAAGGCGGCTGCTC
>CAZJGT010000125.1:0-6829 GCA_964545565.1 uncultured Thermoleophilia bacterium | reverse complement strand
TACATCGCGATCACCCAGAACGACATCAAGAAGGTGATCGCCTACTCCACCATCTCGTCGCTGGGCTTCATGTTCGTGGCCTTGGGCGCGGGCGCGTGGGTGGCCGGCATCTTCTACCTGTTCGCGCACGGCTTCTTCAAGGGCCTCCTGTTCCTCTGCTCGGGCTCGGTGATCCACGCCATGGGCGGCGAGCAGGACATGCGCAAGATGGGTGGGCTGCGCACGAAGATCCCCATCACCTTCTGGACGATGCTCGCCGGAGCGCTCTCCATGGTGGGCATGATCCCCTTCGCCGGATTCTTCGCCAAGGACGAGATCGTCGGCGCCACGTTCATCGAGGGCGAGTACGTGGTGTGGGCGGTGGCCATGGTCACCGTACTGCTCACCGCCATCTACATGGGCCGGCTCATCTTCATGACCTTCTGGGGCGAGAGCCGCGCCGCCGCCGAGGTGCAGGCGCACATCCACGAGAGCCCGCCGGTGATGACCGTTCCGCTCGTACTGCTGGCCATCCCCGCGACCTTCCTGGGACTCATCGTGGGCCTGCCGCCCGAAGGCGGCTGGATCCATCGCTTCCTCGAGCCGGTGTTCTTCCATATGCATCACGCCGAGTTCAAGCTTGCCGGCGAGGGCGGCCTGCTCATGCTCGCCTCCCTCGTCACCGTGATCGTCGGTCTGGTGGTCGCCTGGTGGCTCTACGTGCGCCAGACCGATGTACCCGCGCGCGTCGCCGAGCGACTGCCCATCGCGTACCGCGCCAGCCTCAACAAGATGTACATGGACGACCTCTACGCGGTCGCGCCGGTCGGCGCCACGCTGAGCTTCGCCGACTGGCTCTGGACCTTCTTCGACGTGAAGGTCATCGACGGCGCCGTCAACGGCGTGGCCTGGCTCTGGGGATGGACCGGTGACCACCTGCGGCCCATCCAGACCGGCCGCGTGCAGAACTACGTTCTGTACGTGTTCGGAGGCATGGTCGTGCTCGTCGTCGTGCTGGCCTGGGTCTGGGGAGGCTGACATGAGCTGGACCGACCAGGCCGGCATCCCCCTGCTCTCCGTCATCACCTTCCTGCCGCTGGCAGGGGTGCTGCTCATCCTCCTCCTCGGCCGCGGCAGGCCCGCCGTCTACAAGGTCATCTCACTGGTCGTCACCCTGGCCGCCTTCGCGCTCTCCGTGTGGATGCTCTTCGCCTTCAAGACCAAGCTGCCCGGCATGCAGTTCGCCGAGGACGTCGCCTGGATCAAGGCGCTCAACATCCACTACGCGATGGGCGTGGACGGCATCGCGGCGCTGCTCGTCTTCCTCACCACGCTGCTCGGCGTGGTCGTCATCATCTCGAGCTGGCACTACGTGAAGGACCGCGAGATGGGGTTCTTCGTCTCGCTGCTGCTGCTCGAGGTGGGCATGATCGGCGTGTTCTGCGCCACCGACCTCTTCCTGTTCTACGTGTTCTGGGAGGCCATGCTCATCCCCATGTACTTCATCATCGGCATCTGGGGCGGCCCGCGGCGCATCTACGCGGCGATCAAGTTCTTCCTGTTCACGCTGATCGGCAGCCTGCTCATGCTGCTGGCGATCATCGTGGTCGTGTACTACGTGAGGGACACGACGGGCGCGCTGACCTTCGACATCCAGGCGCTCAGCAAGATGGTGTACTCGTATCACCTGCAGTTCTGGGCCTTCCTCGCCTTCTTCCTGGCCTTCGCCATCAAGGTGCCGATGTTCCCGGTGCACACGTGGCTCCCCGACGCGCACGTCGAGGCGCCCACGGCGGGTTCCGTGATCCTGGCCGGCGTCCTCCTCAAGATGGGCGGCTACGGCATGCTGCGCTTCTGCCTGCCCTTCTTCCCGGACGCCGCCGTCACCTTCGTCCCGTGGGTGGTCGGTCTCTCGGTGGTCGCCATCGTCTACGGAGCGCTGGTGGCGATGATGCAGAAGGACCTCAAGAAGCTCGTCGCCTACTCGAGCGTGAGCCACATGGGCTTCGTCACCGCCGGCATCTTCGCCGGCATCGCCCTCGTCGGCAACGCCGCCGGCATCGAGGGCGCCATCCTCGTCATGCTGAGTCACGGGTTCCTCACCGGCGCCCTCTTCCTCATGGTCGGGTTCCTCTACGAGCGCACGCACACGCGGCAGATCGCCGACATGGGCTCGCTCGCCAAGCCGCTGCCGATCCTCGCCGGGTTCTTCCTGTTCTTCTCCTTCGGCTCCCTGGGGTTGCCGGGGCTGAGCGGCTTCGTCGGCGAGTTCCTCAGCCTGCTGGGCGTCTTCGAGTACTCGCGCTGGCTGGCGGCGATCGCCGCCCTGGGCGTGATCCTCGCCGCCGCCTACCTGCTCTGGATGTTCCAGCGCACCATGTTCAACGACCGCGGCGACGACGAGGTCAAGCCCTCGTTCGGGCTCCAGGACCTCGGCCTGCGCGAGATCGCCTCGCTGCTGCCGCTCGTCGTCTTCGTGATCTGGCTGGGCGTGTACCCCGAGACCTTCCTGAACTTCCTGCACGTGCCGGTGCAGACGATCCTCGACCGAGTCCTGCCGTCTCTGCAGGATGCGAGCGTGGGCGGCCGGGGCCTGGCGCAGCTCTTCGACGTCACCAGGGGGTTGTTCTAGATGCCGCTGAACAACTCGATCTCCGTGCTCCTGCCGGGCGTCGTCATCGCCGTCGCCGCCATCGTCGTCTTCTGCGCCGACCTCCTCCTGAGGCGCAAGGGGGCGCTGGCGTGGATCGCCGTGGCCGGCCTGCTCGCCGGCGCCGGCGTCGCCATCGGCCAGTGGGGCCAGTGGACCGCAGGCTTCGCCGTCTGGAGGGTCTTCACCGGCGGGCTCGTGTTCGGCCGCCGCGAGGCCGAGGTCGGCTTCGCCGGGATGATCGGGCACGACCGCTACGCGCTCTATGCCGTCGTGCTGTTCGCGGCCATCGGCGTGCTCACGATCCTGCTCTCGGACGCCTATCTCGCGAAGCGTGAGGCCGCGCGCGGCGAGTTCTACGGCCTGCTGCTCCTCATCGTCACCGGCATGATCGGCATGGTGATGAGCACCGACGTGATCGCCTTCTTCGTCTCCTTCGAGCTCATGTCGCTGCCGACGTACATCCTCGCCGGCTGGGTCTGGCGCGACGAGAAGGCGAGCGAGGCGTCGCTCAAGTACTTCGTGACCGGCGCGTTCTCATCGGCGATCCTCGTCTTCGGTCTGGCGCTGCTCTACGGCGCCACCGGTCAGACCAGCTACGCCGGCATCGCCGCCGGCCTCGGCGCGCTGCAGGCCGGCGGCCTCAGCGCCGGCGGGTTCCTCATCGTCGCCTTCGTGCTCGTGGCCACCGGGTTCGGCTTCAAGATCTCGGCCGTCCCGTTCCACAGCTGGGCGCCCGACGTCTACGAGGGGGCGCCGACGCCGGTCACCGCCTTCATGGCCACCGGCGTCAAGGCCGCCGCCTTCATCGGGTTCGCCAAGCTCTTCTTCGTGGCCGCCGGCGCCGACTGGTCGCACTGGGGCCACGTCATGATCATCCTCGCGGTGCTCACCATGGTGGTCGGCAACGTGCTCGCGCTGCCGCAGCGCAACCTCAAGCGCATGCTCGCCTACTCCAGCATCGCCCACGCCGGCTATCTCACGCTGGGCATCATCGCCGCCGGCAAGAGCGGGGAGACGCTCGGCATGAGCGCCATCCTCTTCTATCTTGCGGCCTACGCGCTCATGAACCTCGGCGCCTTCGGCGTGCTCATCTGGATCCGCGCCAAGCGCAAGTACGATTACTCGCTGGAGGGCGTCGCAGGCCTGGGTCGCACCTTGCCGTGGCCGGCCGTCTTCATGACCCTGTTCATGGTGTCGCTCACGGGTATCCCACCCACGGTGGGCTTCTGGGGCAAGTTCTACCTGTTCACCGCGGTCATCCAGGCCGACCTCACCTGGCTCGCCATCGTCGCCGTCGTCATGAGCGCCGTGTCGGCCTTCTACTACCTCCGCGTGGTCTGGTACCTGTACTTCCGTGAGGCGGAAGAGGGCGCGACGGTCGAGGCCGAGCCGGGCGCGTCCAACGCCGGCGTCGTCACCGCCGTCACGATCGCCGGACTCGGCGTCCTGGTCGTGGGCCTGTTCCCGGGGCCGTTGCTGGACGCTGCAGAGGGCGCGCTCAGGCTGCTGATCGGCGGCTGAACCGCGGGGGCGGCGCCCCCGCCCGCCGGCGGCCCTCTGCCGACCCGGCCGCGCCGCATATCGCCGAGCAGGTCGTCAGCGCCCGGTCGCGACCGCCGCGTCAGTCCGTGCCGTCCCCTTCGTCACCGGGTCGAGGCAGCGGGCACACCGCGCACTGCTTCTCCATGTCGCTGCGCGCGTCTCCCAGCTCGAGCCGCAGGCCGTGGAACGGGTGCTCGCAGTACCACGTGCAGACGACGATCTGCTTCGCCGCCTTCGAGAGGTCGAGAGTGCTGCGGAAGGCGGTCTTCTCGCAGACGCGGTAAGGACAGGTGGGTACGTTCATCACACTTCAGAGTATCGCGCATCGGTACCCGCCTTGCTCTGGGACATCCCGCTATACTGTGTGGCCGGGCGGATGGCCCGGCAGACTCCGAAAGCATGAGATGAGGCGGTGTGCGTGAACATCCTCTTCGTGGGTGACGTGTTCGGCAAGCCCGGCAGGGAGGCGC
This sequence comes from uncultured Thermoleophilia bacterium, assembly GCA_964545565.1. Classification (GTDB taxonomy): domain Bacteria; phylum Actinomycetota; class Thermoleophilia; order UBA2241; family UBA2241; genus CAIXSE01. Next base: position 2,185 of record CAZJGT010000125.1, on the reverse strand, counting down.
TGTCGCGCTGGCTGCCGGGCTTTCGCCAGGAGCGCGCCGTCGACTTCGTGATCGTCAACGGCGAGAACGCGGCCAACGGCGCCGGCATCACCTCGAAGATCGCGCTCCGGATGCTGGCTGAGGGCGCCGACGTCATCACGACGGGCAACCACGTGTGGCGCCAGAAGGAAGTGTATTCATTTCTGGCAACAGACGACCGTATCATACGCCCGGCCAACTACCCGCCGGGAGCGCCCGGCCGCGGCCTCACGGTGCGGCCGGCCGCGGACGGCTCCGAGGTGGCCGTGATCGACCTCGCCGGCGATCTCTTCCTGCAGACCGGCATGTCGCCGTTCCGCATCGTCGATCGCCTGGTCGACGAGGCGCAGGAGCTCGCCGAGACCATCGTGGTCGACCTGCACGCGGAGGCCACCAGCGAGAAGGTGGCGATGGGCCAGTACCTCGACGGGCGGGTCACCGCGGTGATCGGCACGCACACGCACGTGCAGACGAGCGACGCACGCGTGCTCCCGGGAGGCACGGCCTACATGACCGACGTCGGCATGACGGGGCCGCGCGACTCGGTGATCGGCGTGCGCAGCGACATCATCCTGCGGCGCTTCACGACGGAACTGCCGCAGAAGTTCGAGGTCGCCGATGGACCCGTGCGCCTCGACGCGGCGCTCATCTCCGCCGAAGGCGGGAGAGCGACGGCCATCGAGGCGTTGGAGGTCATCCTGTAGCCTGTTCTGGCTACGGTACCGGGACGTCCAGCCGGCGTGTCCGCTCGGGCCGGCCGCCGTGTGCGGCCCAAGCCGTGATGTAACCACCTTGGGCAACACCAGGACAACGGCACGCATGCTCCGTGCACCCACACTTGGTATGCTGTCGAGAGCGGGCCGTATCCCTGTGCTTGGGGCCAGGCGGGGAGCATCTTGAGGGAGCACTCACTAGACGAATGTCTCTTGGCGCCGCCGCTGCATGTCGTCGATGCTTCGGATATGGCGCATGACGTACTGATCGAGGAGGATCGGGCCTCCGCTGTCATCCGTGCGGTGCCCGCCCTCGGCGAAGGCGCGAGGGCGGCGCTCTCAGCAGGGGCGGCGCTCCCGGCGAGAACGGCACACCCCGCGCGGGCGCGCCTGATCGCGACGCTCGGCGCCGACGCCGTCGCCATCGTCGCGGCCTCGTTGCTGGCCGTCTGGGCGGCTGGGGCGTTCGCCGCGGTGCCGGTCGTCGGCAGGCTCATCGCGCCATTCGAGTCGGGCGCATACGGCGGCGCGCTGACGTTCGTTGTCCTCACGCCGTACTGGCTTGCAACCCTGTGGGTTTTCGGGCTGTACCGCGAGCCCGGTCGCGGCATCGGGGGGATGGACCTGTCCGAGTCGCTGGGTGGGCTCACGGCGCTAACGGCGGCCTGCTGGCTTCTGCTGATCGTGGGTGTCTTCGTCCAGGGCGCAGATGCGCCGGTGGCGGTGCTCATCATCTTCTGGCTGCTTGCCGCGGTGCTGGTGCCGGCGGCACGGCTCTTGAGTCGCATCACCCTGTGGAGGCGTCCGGCGTTCCACGAGCGCGTGCTGATCATCGGCGCCGGCGAGGTGGGGCACACCCTCGCGGCCAAGATCGGCAATCACGCGGAGTACCGCATGGAACTGGTGGGCTTCCTCGACGATGGGGAGCCGCGGCGCAACAACGGTAACCGTGACGGATGGGCACCTGTACCGGTCATCGGTGTTCTCGGCGACCTCAAGCGCATCGTCGCCGAGCGGCAGGTGGACCGCGTCATCGTGGCGTTCTCCAAGGCGCGCCACCACGACTTTCTTCGCGTCGTGCGCGCCTGTGCCGACTCCGGCGTGCGGGTGAACATCGTGCCGCGCCTCTTTGAAGTCGTGAGCTCGCGCGTCACCGTGGACGACGTCGAGGGGATCCCTCTGCTCGACGTCGCCCACGTCGAGCTCAGCCCCTTCACGGCCGCCGTCAAGCGCGTCTTCGACCTCATCGTCGGTGGCCTGCTGTGCCTCGTGGCGTTGCCGGTGATCGCCGTGGTCGCGATCGTCATCAAGCTGGACTCTCCCGGCCCCGTGTTCTACCGCCAGGAGCGGATGGGACGTGGGGGCAGGCCGTTCAGCATACTGAAGTTCCGCTCCATGTACGTCGGCGCGGACGAAACGCGACTCCAGCTGGCCGAGCGGCGAAACGACTACGA
>CAZJGT010000124.1:0-6865 GCA_964545565.1 uncultured Thermoleophilia bacterium | reverse complement strand
TAGTCGGCGCGGGTGGGTCGACAGGGAGGCGCCGGCGCAGACGCAAGCCCCGCGGGACCGACCCGCACCCGCCAAAATGGCCAATGCCCACCTCGCTTCGGCTCCGCTTTGCCCTGCAAGCGCCGCGTTTCGCGGCATTGCCGCGCAGGACGCCGTTGGCTACAATGGCGAGGCCTGTACTCCCAGCGTCCCCGTTCGTTCGGCCGGGACGCACGTCACCGGCGCGGGGCGTTGGCGATTTCGTCGCTCGTCTTCAGGAGGACGCATTGGACTTCTACCAAGGCAAAGTGCTCCGGATCGACATGAGCGCCCTGGACTCCGCGGTAGAGCCGCTCAACATGGACTGGGCCCAGCTCTACATCGGCGGCAAGGGGCTGCTCTTGCGCTACATGTGGGAGGAGATCCCGCCCGGTCTCGACCCCTGGTCCGCCGACAACCCGGTCTTCCTGGTCACGGGACCGTTCGCCGGTACCAACGTGAGCACGTCGTCGCGCCTCATCGTGGGGTGCAAGAGCCCCGTCACCGGCGTGCTCAACGACAGTTACGTCGGCGGTTCGTTCGCGCCCGAACTGAAGTTCGCCGGCTACGACCTCGTCATCATCACCGGGCGCGCCGCGAAGCCCACCGTGGTCACGATCAAGGATGACGTCGTCGAGTTCCGCCCCGCGGAGCCCAAGTACTGGGGCATGAAGACGTCGCAGATCGAGCAGGCCCTGCGCGACGACTTCGATCCCGACGCCAAGGTGCTCTCCATCGGCCCGGCCGGCGAGAAGAAGCTCCCCTGGGCCTGCGTCTCCACGGACCAATACCACAAGGCCGGGCGTGGCGGTCACGGCGCCCTGCTGGGCGACAAGAACCTCAAGGCCATCGCCGTCCGCGGCACCGGATCGGTGCGGGTCGGCGACGCCAAGGCGTTCCTCGCCGACATCTGGCGCATCCACAACGAGCACGTGCTCACCGACGACAACTACTGGGTCCACGAAGAGGGCACACCGATCCTTGTCGACCTGGTCAACGGCGCCGGCGCCCTGCCCACGCGCAACTGGTCGGACGGCGAGTTCGAGGGCGCCGGCACCATCAACTCCGAGTCGTTCCAGAAGATCCGCCTCAAGAAGCGCGCCTGCTTCCAGTGTGCCATCGCCTGCCGCAACTTCCACGGCGTGGAGCAGGGCGGCGAGATGGTGCAGGGCGAAGGCCCCGAGTACGAGACCATCGCGCTCTGCGGCTCCAACTGCGGCATCGCCGACATCGCCGCGCTCATGCGCTTCAACGAGCTCTGCGACGAGTGGGGCATGGACACGATCTCGTCCGGCTCCGTGCTCGGGCTCGCCATGGATCTCACGGAGAAAGGCATCAAGGACTTCGGGGTGCGTTTCGGTGACGTCGAGAGCTACCTCAAGGCGCCTGAACTCATGGCGACGCGTACCGGCATCGGGGAGGAGCTCGCGCTCGGATCCAAGCACCTGGCCGAGAAGTACGGCGTGCCCGAGCTGGCGATGGAGGTCAAGAACCTCGAGCTGCCGGGCTACGATCCGCGCGGCACCTTCGGCATGAGCCTCTCGTACTCCACCTCCGACCGCGGCGGCTGCCACATGCGCTCGTATCCGGTCGGCGACGAGATCATCACCGGCGACGAGCCCGCCGACACCATGGAGGGCAAGGCCGCGTACAACATCAACGGCCAGAACTTCTCCTCCATGAAATACCTCGGCATCTGGTGCGACTTCTGGGCCATCGACCTGGACCAGATGAGCCAGCTCATGAAGCACGTCTGGAAACGCGACGTGACGGAGGCGGAGCTCATCCTCGCCGGCGAGCGTGTCTGGAACCTCGGGCGCCTCTTCAACCTGCGCGAGGGCATGACCGCCGCCGACGACTACCTGCCGGAACTGCTCCTGACCAAGCCCCACAAGAGGGGACCGTCGGCGGGGCGCGTCATCGGCACCGAGGCGTTCGTCGAGAAGACGCAGGAGTACTACAAGCTTCGCGGCTGGGGTGAGGATGGAGTCCCCAGCGAAGAGAAACTCGCCGAGCTCGGCGTCGACGTCCGCCTCTAGAAAGGGAATCCGATGCCCCATGTGATGATCAGCAGGAAGAAGTGCACCGGGTGCCACATGTGCGAGCTGGCGTGCTCGGCGTACCACGAAGGCGCCTACCGGCCGTCGGTGGCGCGCCTGTTCTCCGAGTGCAACCCGACCACCGCCGAGATCAAGGGCCATACCTGCCTCCAGACCGCCTGCGCCAAATGCCAGGAAGCCTGCCCGGAGGGCGCCATCGTGACCAAGCGCATCACGGTCAAGCCCACGGGCGAGTTCGCGAGCAAGGAGAAGATCGGCGAGTCGGTGGAGGGCTACGTGCTCGTCGTCGACGAATCCAAGTGCACCAATTGCGGCGACTGCTACGCGGTGTGTCCGTACGACGTCATCCACGAGCACCCCGACCGCAAGGTCGCCTTCAAGTGCGACCTGTGCGACGGCGACCCGCAGTGCATCGCCTTCTGCCAGAACAAGTACGTCCTCGCCGTCGATCTCAAGGTCGACCGCAAGGACAGGGAGTTGGCGAAGGCCTGAGCATGGCGAAGGTCACGGTCAAGCTGCCGGTCGGCATGGTGGTCGCGGGCGGCCGCTCCGAGGTCGCGGTCGACGCGGCCACGGCGGGCGAGGCGCTCGACAAGGCGATCGCCGTCGAGGACAGCATCCGTTCGCGGGTGTACCGCGACGACGGGCGCATGTACGCGGGCGTCTTCGTCGGCGGTCGCAACATCAAGCTCGCCGGCGGCCTCGACGCCGAGCTCAAGGACGGGGACGTGCTCCAGATCGTGCCGCCCATCTCGGGCGGCTGACCGCGGAGCGAGCCGCCGGCAGGCGACGGGCGACGGGGCGGGCGCTCATCCGAGGAGCGCCCGCCCCGTCTTCGTTGGTACACTGGGTGCATGGACGGGCGCGACCGCAGATCAAGGCTCGAGGTGACGGGGCTCGCCGACGCCGTGCACGGCCGGGCGAGCGTGCGCCGCTTCCGGCCGGACCCGGTGCCTCGCGCGGACGTCGCCGCCATGGTCGGCCTCGCCGTCCGGGCGGCCAACGCCGGCAATGCGCAGATGTGGCGCTTCATCGCCGTCGAGGACGGCGGCCTGCGCGCGGCCATGAAGGCGGCCGTGGACGCGGCCCTGGACGCCATGGCCGCATGGCCTGAGGCTGCGGACCTGAAGAAGGAGATCAAGGCGTACCGTGCGTATGCGACCTTCTTCGCCGACGCGCCGCTCGTGATGGCGGTGGTCGGTCTGCCGTACGGCTCGGTCGCCGACAGGATCTTCGACGAGCACGGGACCTCCCGCGAAGAGCGCGACCGGCTTCGCGCCCGTCCTGATCTGCAGAGTATCGGCGCGGCGGTGCAGTTGCTCTGCACGGGCGCGCACGCAATGGGCTACGGCTCGTGCTGGATGACGGCCCCGGTCCTCGCCGCGCCGGCGATCGAGGGCCTGCTCGGCGTCGAGTCTCCGGCGGCGCTGGCCGCGGTGGTCCCCATCGGCCGCCCCGCCACGCCTGCCCGGCCGTCCTCGCGCCACCCGGTCGAGGACGTCCTCGAGTACCGGTGAGCGCACCGGCGGCCAGCGTGAACGGGAGGAACGTCCTGTGATCCACCCCGAAGCTTCCATCGGCGGCCTCTGCGCGCGCCTCGTGGAGGGAGCCGTTCCGGACGAGAACGACCTCGAGTCGCTGCTTCGGGCCGGGGACGAGGCGCCGCTCGTCCTCGCGGCCGCGCGAGAGCTCCGCGCGCGCCACTTCGGCGACGCGGTCTTCCTCTACGGCTTCGTGTACTTCTCCACGTACTGTCGTAACGAGTGTGCCTTCTGCTTCTACCGCGCCGGCAACGAGCGGAGCCCGCGCTATCGCAAGACCGTGGAGGAGGTGGTCGCGATCTGTCGCGACCTCGCCGATTCCGGCGTCGTCCTGCTCGACCTCACGATGGGCGAGGACCCCGTCATCCACGACGAGCCCGGCCATACCGCTCTGGTCGAGCTCGTCGCGGCGGTCGCGGCGGGCGCCGGCCGGCCGGTCATGGTGTCGCCCGGCGTTCTGCCGGCGTCCGCGTGCAGCGAGCTCGCCGCGGCCGGCGCCGACTGGTATGCGCTGTACCAGGAGACGCATACGCCGCGCCTCTACGAGCGCCTGCGCGTCGGGCAGCCGTTCGAGGCGCGGGTCGCCGCGCGTAGCGCGGCCCGGCGCGCCGGCCTGCTCATCGAGGACGGCCTCCTCACCGGTATCGGCGACTCCGCCGCCGACCGCGCCCACTCGATCGCCGTGATGCGCGACGCCGGCTGGGAGCAGGTACGCGTCATGACGTTCGTCCCTCAAGCGGGCACGCCCCTCGAGGACGTGCCGCCCAAGGGAGACGAGGACGAGCTGCTCACCATCGCCGCCATGCGGCTGGCGATGCCCGAGCGCTTCATCCCCGCGTCTCTGGACGTCGACGGGATCGCCGGTCTGGAGCGGCGGCTCGAAGCGGGGGCGAACGTGGTCACCTCCATCGTGCCGCCCACGATGGGACTCGCCGGCGTCTCGCAGGCCGAACTGGATATCGACGAAGGCTACCGCACCGTGCGCGGCGTGCTGCCGCACCTCCGCCGTCTGGGGCTCCGAGCGGCCGGCGTCGACGAGTATCGCGAGCGGATGGCGGCGGTCCGCACCGTCGTCGCGCGCTGAGACCATGCGGCTTCTGATCGTCGGCGGCAAGCTGCAGGGCACCGAGGCCGCCTATCTGGCGACGAAGGCCGGGTGGGAGACCGTGCTCGTCGACCGCCGCGAGGATCCACCCGCGGCCGGCCTCGTCGACAGGCACGTGATCGCGGACGTGACGGCGGATGCGGCGCGCGCTCGGAGTCTGGTCACCTCGTGCGACGCCGTGCTGCCCGCCTGCGAGGACGAGTCCACGCTGGTGTGGCTGGCCGAGCGTGTCCCTGCATGGGGGACGCCTCTTCTCTTCGACCTCGATGCGTACCGCGTCACGTCGTCCAAGCTGGCTTCGCGGCGGCTCTTCGCCGAACTGGATGTCGCCCGGCCGCTGGACTGGCCGGCCTGTGGCCTCCCCGCGGTCGTGAAGCCGAGCACCGCGAGCGGCAGCGAGGGCGTCGTCGTCGCGCACACCGAAGCGGAGCTGGACGCGGCCCGGCGCGAGCTGGCGCTCGCGGGTCACGAGGTGGTCGTGGAGGAGTACGTACCCGGGCCCTCGCTCTCGCTCGAAGTGCTGGCGTGGGGCGGGCAGGCCGTGCCGCTCCAGGTCACCGGTCTCGAGTTCGACGCGGCGTACGACTGCAAACGCGTCGTGGCGCCGGTGGGGGAGGCCGAGGGCGGAGGGTGCGCACCCGCCGGGTCCGTTGTCGGCGACTGGGACGCGGCCGTCGGCGCCGGGGTCCTCGAGACCTTCGAGGCCGCCGGCGTGCGCGTTGCCGAGGAGCTCGGCCTCAACGGTCTCATGGATGTGGAGGTCATGGCCGGCGGCGCGGCTCCCAAGCTGCTCGAGATCGATGCGCGACTCCCCAGTCAGACGCCGACCGCCGTGTACTGGTCGAGCGGACTCAACATCGTCGATCTGCTGGCGGAGACCGTGCGCGCGGGCGTGCTGCCGGCGATCGACCGCACGGCGCGGCGTGCGTGCCTGTACCAGCATGTGCGCGCCTCCGGAGGTTTGCTCGAAGTCCTCGGCGAGCATGTGATGGGGAGCGTCGGGCCGCTCCATCTCGTGCCCGGGTTCTTCGGCGCCGACGAGGCGCTCACCGACTATGCTCCGGGTCGTCGGGACTGGGCGGCGACGCTGATCGTCGCCGCGGCGACGATCGCAGAAGCACGACGTCGCTTCGCCGACGTGCTGCGGGAGCTTGCGCGACACGAGAGCCTGGAGCTACTGCGAGAGACGGCGACGTCGCCCGCCGACGAGGGAGGTCCGCGATGACACGCCTGACCGAGGCCGATGTCACTGAGCTGACGCGCGATCTGGATGCGTTCGAGACTCGCCTGCGAGAGGCGACGGGTCTCGACCTGCGTGACGTGGCGCTGCGCACCGCCTCCGAGGACGACCGGTGCGTCCGGCTGCACGGCGCGCGGATCGCCGTCGTTCCGATGTCGTCGGGCCTGGGCTTCATCCCCGGGTTCGCCGAGTGCGTCGTGGCGATCCTCGCGCGTCTGGGGTGCGACGCCTGGGTGACCTCCCAGCCGGATGTACGCGGCATCCAGGCGGCGGTGGCGTCGGGCGCCGGCGTCCTCTTCCTCGCCGACGACCAGCGCTTCATCGCCCTGAACGTCACCAGGGGCTGCTCCGTGGACGACGATCCCGCGACGGCGGACGGCTACGTCACGGCCCTGGAGGCGGCGGCCGGCGGGCTGACCGGCCACCGCGTGATGCTCCTCGGTCTGGGTCCGGTCGGCCGCGCGGCGGCCCGGCGGCTCGTCAGCCGGGGCGCGACGGTGCTCGTGGTCGAGCCTGACGAAGAACGCGTCGCGGCGGCGCTGGAGATCGGCCTCGAGATCGAGCCCGTCGAGATGGCCGTGGGCCTCCAGCGGTGCGACCTGATCGTCGACGCCTCGACGGCCGCCGGCGTCATCGACGTGGGCGACGTCGGGCCACAGACCATCGCCGCCGTGCCCGGTCTGCCTTCGGCGTTCACGCCTGCGGCGCAGCAGGCGCTCGGCGTCCGCCACATCCACGAGCCTCTCGCTATCGGTGTGGCCGTGATGGCGGCGCGCGCGCTGCTCTGACGGCGGCGCGCCCATCGGGCGTGTACAATCGTAGGCGCGGGGGGTCGATCGGAAGGATCAGCGTGGGCTCTAAACCCACGTAGGCGGGTGTGACTCCCGCACTCCCCGCCACC
>CAZJGT010000123.1:0-6919 GCA_964545565.1 uncultured Thermoleophilia bacterium | reverse complement strand
TCATCCAGGACGGCGCCGTGCTCGGCAAGGTGCCGAGCCTCTCGCCGTCCAGCACTGCCAAGGGCGGCGAGCTGCCGCCGCTCGTGCTCGGTCCCGGCTGCGTCGTGAGCACCGGCGCGGTCGTGTATCGCGGCACGGAGCTCGGCGCCGGCTGCATCATCGGCGACTACGCCGGCGTGCGCGAGCGCTGCACACTCGGTGAGAAGGTCGTCGTGGGGCGCGGCAGCGTGGTCGAGAACGACACCGTGATCGGCGACCATACCAAGATCCAGACCAACGCGTACATCACCGCGTACATGACCATCGAGGATCATTGCTTCATCGCCCCGTGCGTGCAGACCACCAACGACAACTTCATGGGGCGCACCGAGAAGCGCCACGGGCTCATCAAGGGCGCGACCATCCGCCGCGGCGCCCGCATCGGCGGCGGCGTGGTCCTCTGCCCGGGCATCGAGATCGGCGAGGAGGCCTTCATCGCCGCCGGCGCGGTGGTCACCAAGGACGCGCCGGCCCGCAAGGTGCTCATGGGCGTGCCGGCGCGCGTGGTGCGCGACGTCTACGAGGACGAGCTGCTCGAGAACCAGTAGACGGCGCAGCCCCGTTTCGGGATGGGAACACTCCTGGTCGAACGCAGCGACGTGCGCGAGGAGTGATGGACGGCCATGCCGCACGAAGACGGACAGAAGGTCGACCGGGAGCCGGATGAGGGGCGCCTTGGTCCGGCTCACGGACCCGTGCGCTACACGCGCCGCCGTGTGCTGATCCTGGGCGGCGCATTCGCCGCCGGAGTGGCCGCTGTGATCGCCGGCTTCCGCGCCTTCGCCGGGTCGGCCGCCGACACGGTCGGCGGCGCCATCTCCGACCAGTTCGGCACGTTCCCTGTGCGCAGCATCGAAGCTGTGCCGACCGTGCCGGCGGAGCAGTGGATCGTCAAGGTCGACGGCCTGGTCGACACGCCGCTGATCATCGACCGCACCGCCTGGTCGAGCCTGCAACGCCTGGACGAGACCGTCGACTTCCACTGCGTTGAAGGCTGGAGTGTGGACGACGTGCGCTGGGGAGGCGTCGCGCCGTCGGTGCTGCTCGACCAGGCCGGCGTGCGGCCGGAGGCGAGGTACGCCGTGTTCTACACCTACGGGGGCACATATCTGAGCACGCTGCCGCTCGATCTGGTCAGGGATTCGGCCACGGTGCTCGCCGACCAGCTCGACGGGCAGCCGTTGCCGTCCAAGCACGGCGGGCCGCTCCGGCTGATCGTTCCCAAGCAGCTCGGCTACAAGAGCGTCAAATGGGTCGAGCGCATCGAACTCACGGACTCGATCCGTACCGGATACTGGGAGGAGCGCGGCTACCCGGAGGACGCTCCGATCCCCGGCGCTTGATCGCGGGCACGGGCGCGCGACCACCAGGATGGACGATCGATCGGATGGACGTCCGCAACGGGTTTCCGCGCTGCGGTCTCGGGCAGGATAGTCCGCGGGCGGTGCCGCGCCGTCCGGCGCGTTACACTGGAGCCGGCGCCGGCGGACGGCGCGCTCCGGGACCAGGCATATTCCGAGGAGGCCGAGGATGACCAAGTACATCTGCACCGTGTGCGACTACGTGTACGACCCTGAGGTCGGTGACCCGGACAACGGCGTCGAGCCGGGCACCGCGTTCGAGGATCTGCCGGACGACTGGGTCTGCCCCGACTGCGGCGTCGAGAAGAGCGAGTTCGAGCCGGTCGCGGACTGACGGCTTCCACACACGTACGCGCGAGGCGAGAATGGGTGTCCTTGAACTGAGAGACGTCACGCTGGAGCTGGGCGGCAAGCCCATCCTCAACGGCCTCACGGTCGACTTCTGGGAGGGCCATATCCACGCCCTCATCGGCCCCAACGGGGCGGGCAAGTCGACGCTGGCCAACACGATCATGGGTCTGCCGGACTACCGCCACCTGACCGGCGACATCCTGCTGGACGGTGAATCCATCATCGATCTGCCGGTGGACGAGCGCGCCCGGCGCGGCATCACGCTGGCGTGGCAGGAGCCGGCGCGGTTCGAGGGCCTCAGGGTCGACAAGTTCATCCTTGCCGGGGCGAAGGAGAAGAGCTCCGATACGGTGCGCCGCGTGCTCGAGCGCGTCGGGCTCGACCCGGAGAAGTACGCGGCGCGCTCGGTCGACAAGACGCTCTCGGGCGGCGAGCGCAAGCGCATCGAGCTCGCCAGCATCCTCGCCATGGAGCCACGCGTGGTGCTCATGGACGAGCCCGACTCGGGCATCGACGTGGAGGCGCTCACGCGCATCTTCGATGCCCTCGCCGACTTCAAGGAGCGCGGCGCCACGGTGATCATGATCACCCACAGCCAGGAGGTGCTCAAGCACGCCGAGCACGCCTTTCTGCTCTGTGACGGGCGCGTGATCGGCAAGGGCGACGTCGACCGCATCGACGGCTTCTTCGCCGAGAAGTGCGTGTGCTGCGACCACGAGAACGTGCCCGTCGAAGGCGAGATGGCGGCGGTGAACGAGTGAGCGCCCCGACCAAAGAGCAGGTGGCCACGGCGCGCGACCTGCTCGCCAGCCTCGGCGACCTCGGCGGCCACGTCAAGGGCGACGACATCGCCCACCTCGAGGTGCACGGCAACGAGGTCGTCGGCTCCCATCTGGTGCCGGGGCTCACCGTCGACGTCGACGAGCTGGACGACGGCATCGAGGCCTGGATCCACGTGGGCAAGGGTGTGCGCCTCGCCAAGCCGGTCCACCTGTGCTTCGGCATGCTGCCCACGGAGGGCCTGCAGAAGATCGTCATGCACGTCGAGGCGGGGGAGGACAGCTTCGCCAGCGTGCAGGCGCACTGCACCTTCCCCAACGCTCTCGACATCACCCACAAGATGGACGCCGAGATCAGCATCGCCCCGGGCGCCACCTACGAGTACTTCGAGCGGCACCTGCACGGCGCCGAGGGCGGCGTGATCGTGGTGCCGAAGACCAAGGTGCACGTGGGCGAGGGCGGCCGCTTCAAGACCGAGTTCGAGCTCATCAAGGGCATGGCCGGCGTGATCGACTTCGACTACGAGGCCGACTGCGACGCCTTCAGCACGCTCGACATGATCACCCGCATCATCGGCCGGGGCAGCGACAAGATTCGCATCAACGAGACCGGCCACCTGAACGGCGAGGGCGCCAAGGCCGTGCTGCAGTCGCACCTGGCGCTGCGCGACGACGCCTCCGCCGAGATCTACAACACGCTCACGGCCAGCGCTCCCTACGCGCGCGGGCACGTGGACTGCAAGGAGATCGTGCAGGGCAACGCCGTCGCCAAGGCTGTGCCCGTGGTCGAGGTGAGCCACCCGCTTGCGCACGTGACGCACGAGGCCGCCATCGGCAGCGTCGACAGCAAGCAGTTGCAGACGCTCATGAGCCGGGGCCTGGACGAGGACGCGGCCACCGACCTCATCATCGAGGGGCTGCTGGGCTGACCTCGCGCCGGTCCCGCGTCACTTCGCGGCCGGGACCGGCTTCAAGCCCTCGGCGAAGGCGATGAGCTCCTGCCGGGTGAGGGCGCCGGTCACGAAGACCGCCCGGCGCCGCCCGGCCACGAGCAGCGACGGCCCGCTCGCCTGGTACCAGGTGGCGGCCGTCGCGCCCCTGAAGGCGCCGTACAGCAGGGTCGTCTCCTGGTACGAGAGCTTGCCGGCCCGGGCGTCGGCCTCCCAGTCCGGGACGAAGGCCGGCGCCCGCAACGTAGCCGGCCCGACCTGTTCGACCGTGAACTGCGAGAGGCCGCGCGTGTACAGCTGCAGGACGGCGGTCCCGCGCAGGTCGACCGGGAGGTCCCGCGCGGCAGCACTGATCCAGCTCGCGGGCCGATGCTCCGCCGCGACGGTCGCGACGGCCTTGAGGCCGTATCCGTCCGGCGCCAGGCCGGACACCAGCGGGTCGTAGCCTGCCGTCCGGCCCGCCTCCGCCGGGGAGGCAGCGTAGTCTGGGCCGATCGCGGCCCTCTTGACCGCCGCCCCCGGCGGGGCATCGACGGCGTAGGTCTCGTCGCCCGGAGGCGGCGCGGCCCAGTCGACGTGGGCCGTGAAGGCGCCCTTGCCGTCGCTGTACCAGGTCACGATGCCGGTGGCCTGGTCGACGACGAGCTCGACCGGCGCGCCGTCCAGCCGCAGCGACGCGCGCCACACCGGCCGCTCGCCGTCCTTGAGCGGCTTGATGCCGACGGCGTCGTCGCGCTCCTCGGCGGCTGTGCGCACGACCGCGGCGAGCCCCTGGTAGTCCAGGGGGCTGTGGGTGGCGACGCGCCAGGCCGGCGGCCAGAGCCCGATGGTGACCGTCTGTTCGGCCCGCACACCCAGGGGCGACGTCCGACGGGAGTGCGTTGTCGTCGTGCGCCTCGCGGCGCCGTAGGCGGAGTCGGTCGAGCCCCACGTCCCCGCCCTCGGCGCCGTGTTCTCCCAGGTCATCCGGCCGCCGGCGTCGCCCGAGGCGACGGCGCTGAACGACCCCGTCTCGAAGGGGACGCCCGAGGCGCCCGGCGCGACGGCCTGCCACGTGTACGTTCCCTGGATGCCTTGCACGACGGGCGCCGACGCCGACGGACCCGAGCGCAGGAAGAGCATCCACGCGAGGGCGAAGACGATGACGAGCGCGACCAGGGTGACGGCGAAGCTCGGCGGGCGGCGGTTGATCCGGCCCGAGCGGATCTCGCGGCTGGTGCGCTCCGAGGGGAGCGTCATCGGTCCGCGACCGGCAGCGCGAGGAACAGGGCGGGCGTCACTCGCCCGGCGCCACCGTCAGGATGCCCAGCAGCGCGACCGGATGGAAGACGTCGCTCCATCCGCTCGTCAGCTTGACCTTCAGGGTGAAGTCGCTCGCGCCGATCCTCGCGTAGGCGAAGTCGCCGAGGCCGTCGCCCGCCTTCATGGCGGCGCCGGTCCACGGGTTCTTCGGCCATACGTACGTCGGGCTCGGGAACGCATCCGGGGTGAGCGATCCCGTCGCCGGATAGTCGCCCCGGGCGGCCTTGTCGGCGTCAAGGTAGCGCTGCAGAAGCAACAGGTTCTGCCTCGACGCGGTGTTCCGCTCGTTCTTCAGCCACGTCGGCAGCGTACCTTTGAAGGTGTACTTGCCCTTGGAGAGATGCATGGTCAGCGAGTACGCCGATCCCCCGTTGCGAAGCGTGTATGTGTAGGTCCCCCGCTTGGCGCCGGGGGCCATCAGCTTGCCGGTCCACGGGTTCGACGGCCAGATGCGCGTCTTGTCCTCGAGCCCGCCGCCCTTCTTGACCATCGACCTGGCCGGAAAGGCGAAGGAGTGCTTCATGCCGTAGGCATTGATGTAGTTCTGGAGCAGCAGGCCGCCGGCTTGCACCTGCTTGTCGACGAAGCCGACTGCGTGCGCCTGCCGTGGCGCGGCCGCGGCGACGGCAAGCAGGATGGCGGCCGTCGCCAGGACGACCACGACGCTGCGTCTGTTCACTGCAGGTACCTCCTTGGGAGTCAGCGGTCCGCGGGGCCGGCGCGTGGCGCCGGTTCCGCAGGCACCGGCGCGGTGCCGCCGGCCTCGAAGTCCCCGGAGTGGAGATGGATGGTGAGGACGTAGGCGTGCGCGGCGCCGGGCACGTACGTGTAGCGGCCGGGTGCGGCGCCCTGTCGCATGGCTTCGTCGCCGATGGGATCCACCGGCCAGTAAGCGTGCGCGGCGCCCACCGCGCCCCCGGGGGCGAGCTCCGCGGCCTGCGGCAGCTCGCCGCTGTGCAGCGCGGACCACTGGTCGACGTAGCCGGCCAGGATGCGGCCGTTGCGCCGCAGGATCTCGTCGTCCAGGCCGGCGAGCAGCCGGAGCCAGGGACTGGTCGTCGCGTCGCCTCTGAGGGTGAACGATCCGCCGCGGGAGTAGTGCGCCGTGATCGCGTAGCTCGTGCGGTCGGCGCTGACGGAGTACGTGAAATCGCCCTTGCGCCGCAGTTGCGCCATGTTCGTATGGAACCAGGGGTTGTGCGGCCAGTACCTGAGGCCGGCGTGCCGGCCGACGTCGGCGGCAGCGTCCACAGAGGCGACAGGAGGATACAGACCCTCATGTCCGCGAGCCCACGTCTCGATGCACTCCCGCACCAGCTCGAGACCCTCGCGCGTGCGGTGGTCGTTCTGCATCTTGCGCGTGTTCGGCACCCGTCCGCGCAGTTTGATCGATCCTCCTGCGGAGCGGCTGACCAGGGTGTAGCTCAGGCGATCGGCCGCCGGTCGGTACGTATAGTCGCCGACTCTGCCCCCCGGCCGCATGGCGCGGCCCGTCCACGGGTTGCGTGGCCACAGCGGGGCCGGGAGGCCGCCGCCACGGCGGACCTCTCCGACGGTCGGATAGTAGCTGTAGTGCATGTTGGCGTGACGCTCGATGTACCCCTGCAGCAGGCAGAGCCGCTCGCGCAGCAGGTAGGTGGAGCCGGAGCTCGCCGCCTGCGCCGGCGGTGCGCCCACCGCGGCGTAGCCGAGCGCCACGGCGCTGACGAGTGCGAGCACGACGACCATGATGACGCGGCGGTGCATGGCTCCCCCTCAGGGTGACGACGCTGCTGTCCCACAGTGTCGTCCGGCGGCGCCCCCGAAGCAAGTCGAGGTGCTCGGCGCGCCGATCAGCTCGGCGGAGCGTGTGGGATACGTGAAGGAGCTGATCGCGCCCTCGCGGTCGATGAGCCCGCGGACGGCCATCAGGGCTTCGTCGGGTCCTACAGCCGCGTCCTGAGATGGTCGCAGTAGATCGTCTCGCGGGCGATCTCGCCGCCCCGGATCTCGAGCACGGTCGCGCCCGCGATGGTAGGGCGCTTCGCGAGCTGGAGGTAATCCTCAGGCAGGTCCGGATACGGTATCTGGCGCCCCTCGCGATCCGTGCGGCGCCACGTGACCGCGGCCCAGCCGGGACCGGTCATGATCTCTGCAC
>CAZJGT010000122.1:0-7089 GCA_964545565.1 uncultured Thermoleophilia bacterium | reverse complement strand
GCCCCTTCGCCTGCAACTTCTGCTCCGTCACGGCGATGTTCGGGCGCAAGTACCGCTTTCGCAGCGCCGAGAGCGTGATCGCCGAGATCAAGGACAAGCGCCCGGGGCGCATCTTCTTCTACGACGACAACATGGCGGCCAACAAGAAGCGCCTCAAGCGACTCCTGCGCATGATGATCGATGAGGGACTCGTGATCCCCTGGTCGGCCCAGGTGCGCACGGACGTGACGCGCGACAAGGAACTGCTTGGACTCATGCGCGACTCCGGCTGTGAGCTCGTCTACCTCGGCCTCGAGTCGGTCAGCCAGGCGACCCTCGACAGCTACAAGAAGTCACAGACCGTCGAGGACATCGTCGAGGGCATCCGCCTGCTGCACGAGTACGGCATCCGCAGCCACGGCATGTTCGTGCTGGGCGCCGACACCGACGACGTGCAGACGATCCGTGACACCGTCACCTTCGCGATCGACAACCATATCGACACGGTCATGCTCAACATCCTCACGCCGCTGCCGGGCACGCCGCAGTTCGACGCGCTCGACGCGGCGGGACGCATCTTCGACAAGCGCTGGCACCTCTACGATGCGCACCACGCGGTCTTCGAGCCCAAGCTCATGACTCCGTACGAGCTGCAGATGGAGGACCTGCGCGGCTACATGCGCTTCTACTCCCTGCGCACCTGGCTGCGCTACATCTTCGCGCTCAAGTTCACCAAGCAACTGATGTTCCACTGGTGGGGCATGGTGATCATCCACAACTGGCGCAAGGACGAGCGCAACAAGGCCTTCATCAAAGCGCTCAAGCGCATGTGGCCACGTCCGACGCCGCGGAGCGCGGTACGGCGCGTGGGAACCGATTGACTTCCGCATCGGGGCCAGCGGGCGGGCGCGGTGAGACACAGCGTCAGCCGGCGCCGGCGCGGCCGATGGGCCGCCATGGTTGTCAGTCGGCCCTACCGATGTTAAGGTCTTGTACTTGAGTCTGGAGCAGACGGCCAAGGCTCACCTCAACGAGGACGCGGCGCACAGGGCGGCGCGCCCAAAGGAGGCGATGCAGTGAACGGCAAACGACGAGTCGCTACGCTCTCTGTCCTTCTCACCACCTTCCTTCTCCTCCTCACCTTCGCCTCCTCCGCCCTCGCCTCTCCCGTCAGCAACAAGAAAGCACAGCTGCGCGAGGTACAGGCCAAACTGCAGACCGTCTACCAGCAGGTGGACATGGCCGTGGAGAAGTACAACCAGGCATCGAGCCAGCTGAGCGCGGTCACGGCGCAGATCAAGCAGAATGAGCGCCTGCTCAAGGTCGCCGAATACAACCTCGGCATCGCCAACGAACAACTGTCCACGCGCGCGCAGGACATCTACAAGACGCGTGACGTCGGCGTCGTCGACGTCCTCTTCGCCGCCAACAGCTTCGACGACCTCGTGACGCAACTCGATCTCATGGAGCGTCTGGGCAACAGCGACGTCGATACCGTCAAGAGCATCTCCGCCTACCGCGAGGACATCAAGGACCGGCGCGTCAAGCTCGACGCGGACAAGAAGGCCGCCGCCAAGCTGGTCGACGCCACGGCCCAGCGCAAGGCCGAGATCGTCGGCCTCGAGAACAAGCTCGAGCAGATGACGGCCGGCATCAAGGCCGACATCAGGCGCCTCGAGGCGCAGCAGGCCGCCGCGGCGCAGGCCGCGGCGCAAGCCGCCGCGGCGGCGCAGGACACCTCGTCCGCCGGCGGCGGAGGCGGAGGCACGTTCGTCGACCCGGGCGGCTCCGGTCACTCGGCCGTGGTCGGCATCGCGCAGCGGTACCTCGGTGTGCCCTACGTCTACGGTGGGGCGTCTCCGAGCGGCTTCGACTGCTCCGGCCTCACCATGTACTGCTACGCGCAGATCGGCATCGGCCTCTCGCACGGCGCCACCGACCAGCAGCGGGCCAGCACGCCGGTCCCGCTGAGCGCCCTGCAGCCCGGCGACCTCGTCTTCTTCGGCTCTTCCGGGTACAGCGGTCACGTCGGCATCTACGTCGGCGGCGGCAGCATGATCCACGCCCCGCACACCGGCGCCGTCGTGAGCTACGGCTCCATCAGCGGCGCCTGGATCGGCGGCCGGCCCTGATCCTTCCTCGAGCCTGAGGGCGCGCTCCTGCGGATCGCGTAGGGAACCCGCCCTCAGGCTCGAATACATCCACACCGCGAACCAGGGCAAAACGCCGCGCGTCGCCATCTGGTGACGCCGGAGGACACGATCGAGTGACGCACCGCAGCAGCTTCATCCGCATCGCCATCATCGCCACGTTCGCTCTCGTGGCGCTCATGCTCGTCGCCGCGCCGGCGGCCCCGGCGCGCACCGTCGCCCAGGCCAAAGCACGCCTGAAGGCCGTCGAGGCGCGCCTGAGCGACGTCTCCACGCGCTCGGAGATCGCCGTCGAGAAGTACAACCAGGCAGCGAACCAGCTCGCGACCGTGCGTGCGCAGATCGACGAGAACCAGCGCCTGCTCGAGGCGGCCCGCCAGAACCTCCAGCTCGCCAACGAGCAGCTCCTGCTGCGCGCGGAGAGCATCTACAAATCGCGAGACGTCGGCGTCGTCGACGTGATCTTCGAGGCGGACAGCTTCGACGACCTCATCAGCCAGATGGACATGATGGAGCGTCTGGGCAACAGCGACGTGGACACGGTCCACGCCATCGCCGCCTACAAGCGAGACGTCAAGGACCGCCGCCTCAAGCTCGTCGCCGACGAGAAGGCCGCCTCGCGACTCGCCGCCACCCGGGAGCAGCACAAGAACGAGCTCATCGCACTCGAAGGCGAACTGCAGGGTCTGGTCCGGAAGATCGACAAACAGATCAAGCGCCTCAAGACCCAGGCACGCCTGCGCGCCCAGCTCGCGCTCACCGGCTTCTCTGGCGCCGTCCCCAAGGTCGACCCCAACAGCCCGGGTCACCCCGAGATCGTCGCCATCGCGCGACGGTACTTCGGCGTGCCCTACGTGTGGGGCGGCGCCGGACCAGGCGGGTTCGACTGCTCCGGCCTCACCATGTACTGCTACGCGCAGATCGGCATCGGCCTCTCGCACGGCGCCACCGACCAGCAGCGGGCGAGCTCTGCCGTCCCGCTCACCGACCTGCGTCCCGGCGACCTCATCTTCTTCGGCAACGCCGGCTTCAGCCACCACGTGGCGATCTTCGTCGGCGGCACCACGTGCATCGAGGCCCCCCACACGGGAGACGTGGTGCGCTACGGCACCTTCACCGGGCGCGACGCCTGGATCGGCGGGCGTTTCTAGGCGCGCGGCGCCTCTCTCACGCACACACATGCGCCGAAGGCCGATCGGGGGTAAGCTTTTGCCCGGTTGTGCCGAACTAGGAGACGGAGAGAGAACCCGAGCGAACGGGGTCGCAGCATGAAACCGATCGATGACCTGCTCAGCGAGATGATGGCGCGCAACGCCTCGGACCTGCACATCAAGGCGGGCAGCCCGCCCGTGCTCCGCGTCGACGGCGAGCTGGCGCTCATGGACGAGCCCGCGCTCACACCGGAAGACACCAAGGACGTCGCCGCGTCCATCATGACGGACAAGCAGATCCGGCGTTTCAGCGAGCACAACGAGATCGACTTCGCCTACTCGGCGCCCAACCTCGGCCGCTTTCGCGTCAACGTGTTCCGCCAGCGCGGCAGCATCAGCGTCGCCATGCGCCAGGTGACGACGCGCATCCCGAGCTTCGAGGAGTTGCACCTCCCCGACATCATCAAGCGTCTCGCTCTGGAGCCTCGCGGCCTGGTGCTCGTCACCGGCACCACGGGCTCAGGCAAGACCACCACGCTGGCAGCGATGATCGACCACATCAACACCACCTTGCGCCGCCACATCGTCACCGTCGAGGACCCCATCGAGGTGCTGCACAAGGACAAGAAGTCGATCATCAACCAGCGAGAGATCGGCCTCGACACCGACAGCTACGCGACCGCGCTCAAGTACGTCCTGCGCCAGGACCCCGACGACATCCTCATCGGTGAGATGCGCGACCCGGAGACGGTCTCGGCGGCGCTCACGGCCGCTCAGACCGGCCACTTCGTCATGAGCACGCTGCACACCATCGACGCGACGGAGACGATCAACCGGATCATCGACTTCTTCCCGCTGCACCAGCAGAAGCAGATCCGTATCATGCTGGCCGGTACGCTCAAGGGCATCATCAGCCAGCGCCTTCTGGTACGCGCCGACGGCGAGGGCCGCGTGCCGGCCATCGAGATCATGGTGTGCACCAACCGGATCCGTGACTTCATCCTCGACCCCGACCAGGCCATGCTCGTCGCCGACGCCATCAAGGAAGGCGACTTCTACGGGATGCAGACCTTCGATCAGGCGCTGCTCAATCTCTATGAGGAGGGTCTGATCACGCTCGCGGACGCGGCCCAGGTGGCGAGCAACCCGCACGATTTCAAGCTGCTCGTGCAACAGCAGGGTCACGACGTGAGCCTCATGACGTTCTAGCGCGAACGCGCGGACGGAAGCGCGAGGCTCGCGCTCGCCGTCGTCAGTTCGGGACGCGCCGTCCTTCGAGGTGCAGGTCGACCTTGCGCTTGATGCGCTGCAGCGCGTTGTCCACGGTCTTGCAGTCGCAACCGAGCTCGGCGGCGATGCGCTCGTAGCTGAGGCCCTGCAGATAGAGCCGCAGGACCTTGCCCTCGAGATCGGACAGCATCCGCGTGAGGCAGCCGGTGAGACTCTCGACCTCTTCGGAGCTGATGACCTGGCTGACCGGGTCGTGCGTCGTGGGACCCGGCAGCACGTCGGCGAGCGAGCAGTCGCCGTCGTCCGACGAATCGCTCGGCGACTGGCTGAACGAGAGATAGCCGTTGAGCGGCACGTGCTTCTGGCGCGTCGCGGTCTTGATGGCAGTGATGATCTGGCGGGTGATGCAGAGCTCGGCGAAGCTGCGGAAGCTCGCCAGGCGGTCGTCACGGTAGTCGCGGACCGCCTTGTAGAGACCGAGCATACCCTCCTGGATGAGGTCCTCCGCGTCGCCGCCGGCGAGGAAGTACGAGCTGGCCTTGAGGCGTACGAACTGGTGGTAGCGCGCCATGAGCGCGTCGAGCGCCGCCTTGTTGCCGCGGCGATACGCCTGCACCAGCGCGAAGTCGGCACTCTCACTGAAGGGTTGAAGGTTGTGAGACGAGCCCGAGCTGCGGCTGTGGTCGGCTTGACGAGCCATTCGAGATCCCCACCTCCGCTAGATTACCCCTGCACGTCCACTGAAAACGGTGCCTCGGGACGCCTATTCCGGCTTGTTGCGCAGTTCCTCTAACTTGCGCAAAGTCTCAGGGTCAACTTTATCCTCAAGCCGTGAGAGCATTCTAGTGGAGTATGGCGCGGAGTCAAGAGCCCGCGCGCGACGATCATCTGCGGCGAGCTGCGCGGCGAGTTCCGGAGGGGTCATGCGGCTGACGCCGGCGCGGGAGGCCGTGCGCTGCACTTCCTGGTCTGCGGAGACGACGACGACCTGTGCGTCCGCAGGCTGGCCGGCGATGCGGCGAGCGATCAGCGTGTCCGCCGTGAAGCGCCCGCCCGCGAAGACCACCTCGACCGGCGCCCCCTTGATCGGCTCGCTGCCGGTGGTGCGCGGACCTCTGCCGTCGAAGACCAGCACGGCGCGTGCGCCGCGCAGCGCAGCGAACCCCGCCAGCCGGTCCGCGAGCCAGTCGCGGCGCGCGAAGATCTCTTCCTTGTCCGCGCCGCGGAACAGCGCGTGCAGCACGTTGTAGCCGTCGACGATGTACAGGGTGTCGGTCACCGGCCGCGCTCCGCCGCCGCGCCGGCGGCGGCCTCGCGCTGCCGCCGCACCTCGTAGAGGAGGAGGGCCGCCGCCACACTCACGTTGAGGCTCTCGACGGGAGGCTCCATCGGGATGGAGACGAGCACGTCGCACGTCTTCTCCACGAGCGGTCGCAGGCCACGGCCCTCCGCGCCGGCGACGATGACGACGCGGCCCGTCAGATCGGTGTCGGCGTAGCCGGCCGCGGCTCCGCCGGCGGCGCCGTAGATCCAGAAGCCGGCGTCCTTGGCGCGGCGCAGGAAGGTGACCACGTTGGTCACCTGCGCCACGGGAAGGGACTCCAGGGCGCCCGCCGACGCCTTCACGGCCGCCGGCGTCACACGGGCGGAGCGGTGCCTGGGTACGACGAGGCCCGCGGCGCCGGCAGCCAGGGCGCTGCGCGCCACGGCGCCGAGGTTGTGCGGGTCGGTGACTTCGTCGAGGGCGATGAGGACGTCGGCCGCCAGAAGGCTTTGGGGGTCGACGTAGGGATACCCGTCGACCTGCAGCGCCACCCCCTGGTGTTCGTGCGTCCCGAGGAGCTCGTCGAGCGCGGCGCCGCTCACCGTGTCGACCGGCAGCTCCTCCGGCACGAGACGGGCGACGGCGTCGAGGGCCGGAGGCGTCGCGGCGAGCCGGTAGGCTCGCCGCCGGGCGCCGGCCCCGAGCGCCATCTTGACCACGTTGCGACCGTACAGCCATTCCATGACTTCACGTGACCTCCGCGACGCGACGCCGGTACACTGGAGCCATGCCCGTCGACGTCACTCCCGGTTCCTTCGCGGCCGTCGCCATCACCACGCTGTTCTGGTGGACGGTCCTCTCCCCCGTCGGCCTGCTGGCGCTCGCCGTCGTCTGCGCGCGGCGGCCGCGACTGCGCGGCGCGCTGACGCTGGCCGTTCTCGTCCCGCCCCTCGTCACCGTGCTCCCGGTCGCGGTGATGAGCGACGGGGCCGCACGCTTGGCCGCGGCCGGCGCCGCCGTGCTGCTCGGCGCCGCGCTGGCGTTCGCCGTCTCCGGCCTGCTCCGTGCCCGGCTCGGCCCGGAAGCCGCGGAGCCACGGGCGACGGCCGCGGTCCTCCTCGGGGTCGCGGGCGGCATGCTCGGGGCCGGCGCGCTCATCGGGGCGCTGCTGTTCACCTGATCCGCCCTCTCGACGACGCGCTGCCGAGCCTCACGTCCGTTTGACCACCTGCGTGCCTTGCGGCGTGTCGCGCACCTCGAACCCGGCGGCCTGCATCTCGTCACGCAGGCGGTCGGCGTCCGACCATCGTCTCTC
>CAZJGT010000121.1:0-7106 GCA_964545565.1 uncultured Thermoleophilia bacterium | reverse complement strand
GACCGACGCCCACGTGTCGGTGCGCGACCGACTCTTCGAGACGCTCGACCCCACCTCGCGCAGCTTTCGCCACCGCGACCGTGACTACGTGATCACCGACACCGTCGGCTTCATCCGCAAGCTGCCCCACCAGCTCGTCGACGCCTTCGCCAGCACGCTCGAGGAGACCACGCTGGCCGACGTCGTCCTCGTGGTCGCCGACGCGGCCCTCGAACCGCCCGAGATCGCCGTGCGCGAGCAGACCGTGGCCGAGGTCCTCGACATGATCGGCAGCACGGCGCCGAGGATCCTCGTCTTCAACAAGATCGACCGCGTGGACGCAGGCAGGCTCATGCGCCTGCGAGCGCTCTATCCGGAGGCGCAGTTCATCGCCGCCGCCGACGGCACGGGACTCGACGAGCTACGCGCCCGTCTGGCGCGCTTCTTCGATCGCGCGCTGCGCCCGGTGCGCCTGCTCTTCCCGTACACGGAGGCCGGGGAGATGCACCGCCTGCGTGGGCTCGCCAGCGACGTCCACGAGGAGCACACGGCGGACGGCGTCATCTTCACGGCGCGGCTGCCCGCGGCCGAGGCCGGGCGGTACGAACGCTTCCGCGTCGAGCCCGAGGCGCCGGCGGCGAAAACGGCGCCTGAGGCCGAAGACGACTCCTGGCCCGAGGCAGACCCTCGCGACGCCGCAAACGGGCTCCAGAGGTCGTCAGAGGCCGGCCATGACGACTGACGCCGGCCCTCCCGTGCCCGTGCGCCTGCTCACGCCCGCGGCGCGCCTGCCGGTGCGCGCCTATGAACACGACGCCGCCTACGACCTCTTCGCGGCGGAGGAGGCTAGGCTCGCGCCGCTCCAGCGCGCCGTCGTCGGTACCGGGATCGCGCTCGGCCTGCCGAGCCATCTGGCCGCCCTGACCCTGCCGCGCTCCGGGCTCGCCGCCGATCACGGCATCTCGATCGTCAACGCCCCCGGGCTCATCGATCCGGGCTATCGTGGCGAAGTGCGCGTCATCCTCCTCAACACCGACCGCGAGCATGACTTCCGCGTCTGCGTCGGCGACCGCATCGCCCAGCTGCTGCTGCTTCCGCTCACCGAGGTCGCTCTCCTGCGCAGCGACACCCTTGAGGCCACCGCGCGCGGCGCACGCGGCTTCGGGTCGAGCGGCACGGGGGGGAGGCTCTCGTGACGGACCCCTGCAAGAAGCCTACTATTCGCGTCGCAGGACTTCTGGTACGCGAGGGTAGTATCTTGATGGTAGAGCAGGGCCGCGGGGAAGAGAGGTACTGGCTTCTTCCCGGCGGCGGCGTGCAGTTCGGCGAGACGCTCTCCGACGCGCTGCGACGCGAGCTCCAGGAGGAGCTCGGCCTGCGCGTCGGCGTCCAGCGCCTGCTGGCGATCGTGGAATCGCTCTCGCCGGACCCGGAGTACGCCAAGCACGTGATCCACCTGGTCTTCGGGATCTCGGCGTCGCCGGAGGCGCTGCCGGAGCCGCTCGAGGACAAGGTGCTCAAGGCGCGCTATCTCAGCGAGCTGGAGCTTCATTCGGCCGATGTGCGCCCGCCGATCACGGAGTTCCTCCTCGGCTGCGTCAGAGAGATGCCTTCGTCACCGCAGTTCCTCGGGCGTCGCTGGTAGCCGCTCGGTGATAGCGCGGCGCCGGCTGGGGGACGCCTCCGGAGCCGCCGCCGAACCGCACCGCACCACGATCGCGCCACGATCGCCGTCGACAGGTCGCGAACGGCCGTCGAGGGCCCATCCGGCCTTGATCGGTAACACGCGATAATCTCCGTTATGTAAAGCTAGGCGTGAACATGCCGACCTGCCGGCGTCTCCCCTAGACGGATGTCCGGGTGGGGGATCGCTCCATTTGCGCAGACTAAGAGAGACGAGACCACGGGCACCCACAGGAACAGCGAGGCGGCATCATGAAGGCAGCGGCAGCGAGACGGCAGCAGGGCTTCACCCTCATCGAGATACTCATCGTCGTGATCATCATCGGGATCCTCGCGGCGATCGCGATACCGGTGTATGCGGCGCAGCGCGGCCTCGCCAAAGAGGCGGCCCTGCAGAGCAACGCCAGGAACATGACGACCCAGGTCGTCAGCTTGGACGAGGCTCCGCAACCTCCGGCCGCGAACCCTCGCATCGCTCTGCGCAACGACCTCATCGCGACCTACGCCGGTCAGGTGAGGAACCCGGTCACTGGCAGCGAGGCGATCATCCATTCCGGGCAGGCCGGCGGCGCCGCGTCGGCGGCAGTCATCACCGTGGACCGCACGACGACCAGGATGGCCCGCGTCAACCTCCGCAACCAGTTCCCCTTCAACGCCGGCAACGCGCAGAAGTTCGACGGCGCCGTCATCGTGACCGTGTGCAGCGACGGCTATCTCCTCTACGGGCTCTTCGACGGAGCGCCGGTCGACCTGCGGGAGATCAGCTACGACGCGCTGCAGAGCGGCCGTTGACCAGGCTCACGAACGCCGGAGCGAACACGCGTTCGGGCCAGGCGGTTGGGGCAGGCCGCTGCCCCCCTCAGTACGTGATCAGGCTGAAGACGTCGTAGCCCTCGAGCTTGTCGCGCCCGCGCAGGGCGGAGAGCTCGATGATGAAGGCGACGCCGATCACCGTGCCGCCGAGCTTCTCGACGAGCTCGATCTTGGCGCGGGCGGTGCCGCCCGTGGCGAGGAGGTCGTCGTGCACGAGGACTCTCTGGCCGGGCTTGACGGCGTCGGTGTGCACCTCGAGCCTGTCGGTGCCGTACTCCAGATCGTAGGCGGCGGAGACGGTGGCGTGCGGCAGCTTGCCGGGCTTGCGCGCGCAGGCGAACCCGGCGCCGAGGCCGTAGGCCACGGCGGCGCCGAGGATGAACCCCCGCGCCTCGGCTCCCATGACCACGTCCACGTGCTTGCCCGTGCCGTACTCCACCAGGCGGTCCACGGCCTCACGAAGCGCGCGTGGGTCCTGCAGCAGCGGCATGATGTCGCGGAACAGGATCCCCTCTCTGGGAAAGTCGGGGATGTCGCGGACGTGGGCGGCGAGGTCGAAGCGACCGTCAGTCATGAGGTCTCCTTGATGGCAGCTCAGCGCCGCTCGGCACCGGTGAGCCGGCGGACGCCACTCGCGAGCAGGAGCTGGCGGAGCTGGTTGGCGGACTGGACGATGTCGTCGAGCTGGTCGAGGCCCTCCCGCCGGCGCTCCGGACGGTGGGACCGCAGCGTCGGCAGGAGCACCTGCTCGATGAGCCCGAGCTCACGGTCCACCGCGCTCTTGAGCACGCGGAGGTTCTTGGGGCGCAGGCCGAGCTGCGCGAGCTGCGCCGCGGCCGCCACGATGCCGGCGTCGCTCTCGGTGTACCGTTTGACGCCGCTGACCTGGCGGCCGTGGACGAGCTCGTAGTCCTCGAGCTCCTCGAGGAGCGCGAGGTCCGCCCCGGTGAGCTGCTGGACCTCCTCGGACGTGTACTCCCGCCCCTCCCCCACGCCGAGCAGGTCCGTCTTGCGCAAGCCCTGACGCGGCGCTGCCAGCGGCCCGGCCGGGCTGCGTTCGAGCTCGCGGCGGATCACCTTGAGCGGCAGGTACTCGTCACGCTGCATGCCGAGCACGCGCACCAGACGCGAGAAGTCGTCCTGCGAGTAGAGGCGGTAGCCGGACTTGGTGCGGCGCGGCGAGACGAGGCCCTGCTCCTCGAGGTAGCGCAGCTTGCTCACGCTGATGTCGGGGAACTCGCCGCGGAGACGGTCGACGACCGATCCGATGGTGAGCAGGCGCTCGTCGCCGACGTCGAACAGCAGTTCCGCGGTCTCGTGCACGTCGCCTCCGGCGCTCGTCATGTCCCCGCCGGCGTCAGGAACGTGAGCTTGTACTTGCCGATCTGGATCTCGTCGCCGTCGCCGAGCAGGGTGCGCTCCCCGCGGCGACGATTGACGAAGGTGCCGTTGAGGCTGCCCTCGTCCTTGATGGCCCAGCCGTCCCCGTCGCGCACGACGACGGCGTGATGGCGGGAGACGGTCACGTCGTCGAGAAAGATCGCCGCGTCCGGGTGCCGCCCGATGGCGACGCGCTCCCCTCGGAGCACGTAGGTCTCGCCGGCGCGCCCGCCGCCGCTGCGGATGACGAGACACGACTCGTCGCCGGACGCCGCCGCGAACGGCGCCGCTTCGGCGTCCACCTCACCGGGGGCGAAGCTCATCGTGGTGGCCGCCTCGGGCTGGTCGGCGAGGAGGCTCGCGCCACAGCGGACGCAGAAGCTGGCGCCCTCTGAGTTGCGGACACCGCACTCGGGGCAGAACACCTACTCCTCCGTGTCCTCAGCGTCGTCGGCGGAAGCCTTGGATCCGGACTCGGCCTCGGGGTCGGCGACCGGCGCCTTGCCCGCGAGGATGCGCGAGAGGCCTTCCATGTCGTCGGCGGTGATGACCGACTCGCCTTCGGCGTGCTTGCGCTGGAGGCGCATCACGAGTTCCGCCCGCAGGATGTCGAGCTCGCCGTGCAGGATGCGCCGGCGACGCGAGATCTCGCGCTCCTCGGCCTCGAGCTCAGCGATGAGCGCACGCAGGTCGTCGTCCGAACGGGACACCAGGTCGACGATGTCGTCCATGCCGCGATTCCTCTCCATGCGTCGAGGGTTGGGCCGCACATGGTACCGGACGCGGCCTCAACGTTCAAGCTCAGGTTGAGGGGGCTGACCGGCGGACGGGTCCGCGCCCTGTGGGCGCTCGATGCGCACGACCTGCCGTTCGGCGAGGCGCTCCAGCGCCTGCAGGGTATCGTACTCATCCGCGTCCCCGTTCACGAGCAGAGCCGCGACGATGTCGCCGACCGAGCGCGCGCCGGGACCGAGGTAGCCGAGCACACGGACCTCGAGGGGGCGCTCGGTACTGCCGCTGAGGTAGCGCACGAGACTCGGCGCCGGCAGGCGCCGGCGCAGCCCGTACGTCTCGTCCAGGCGGCGCATGCCCTCGATCAGCAAGGACTCCGTCGCCAGATTGAGGCTTTCGTCACCGAGTTCCGCGTCGGGGTCGAAGTCGAAGGTCCCCTCCTTGAGCGCCAGGAGGGCGTAGAAGGCCTTCTCGCCGACGAGCTTGCCGCGACGGGCGCCGGTCAGGCGCCCGTCGCGGAAGACGAGCTCGCCCGTCGTGGCGCCCTCCTCGTCGCGAAGGATGAGGAGGCCGGTCTTGCCGCCGATCGCCGTCATCTCGACGAGGTCCGGCAGCGGCAGTTCGGCCAGGTCGCCGTTCAGGCTCATGCCGAGCCTCGTCGCACTCGTGTCGTCATGTGCTCCGTCCTCGTTGCATCCGGGTGCAAGTTCGCAGCCGGCGGGCGCCTTCCTGCCCGGGCGCCTGGGGCCGGGCAGGTCCGGCGCCCGCCCCCACTCTCATGCTTTGCCGCAAACGCGACGATACAGGGTCAAGCGCCGGATGGTCGCGGGCTCGTGGCGGTGCTGATATATACTTCGCAGACCGCGGGCGTCTACGGGAGGAGCGTGCGTGGCTCGTCGAAAAGGACTCGTCATCAACGACCGGCAGCTCGACCGCTGCGAC
Source organism: uncultured Thermoleophilia bacterium (assembly GCA_964545565.1). GTDB lineage: Bacteria > Actinomycetota > Thermoleophilia > UBA2241 > UBA2241 > CAIXSE01. Next base: position 1,577 of record CAZJGT010000121.1, on the reverse strand, counting down.
GACCTCCTTCAGAAGCTGAAGGAGGTCTCCGGGTCGAGCTTCCTGGCGCTCATCAGCACCTCGGGACAGCCCATCACCACGGCCTCGGACCAGTACCATCCGGAGACCCTCTCCCTCGCCTCGCTCGCGGCCAGCTCGTTCGCCGCGACGCAGCAGTTGGCCAAGATCCTCGACGAGAACGAGTTCACCCTGCTCTTCCACGAGGGCAAGGGGCTCAACCTGCACGTCTCGCAGGTCACCGACCAGGTGCTGCTCATCGTCACCTTCGGCCGTGAGACCCAGGTCGGCAAGGTGCGCCTCTACACCCAGCGAGCCATCGAGGTGCTCCGCCAGATCTTCGATCGTCCCGACGACGAGACCACGCCTGAGATGGACGCCGACTTCGAGGCCGCCGCCGGCACCGCCATGGACGACCTCTTCAAGGATGTGTGAGACGCCACCATGCCCCTGATCAACTTCGCCGCCCGCGAGATCAACTACAAGATCGTCTACTACGGGTGCGGTCTCTGCGGCAAGACCACCAACCTGCAGTACATCCACCGCAAGATCAACCCCGACGCCCGGGGCAAGCTGGTGAGCATCGCCACCGAGGAGGAGCGCACGCTCTACTTCGACTTCCTCCCGCTGACGCTGGGCACCGTCAAGGGCATGCAGACGCGGTTCCATCTGTATACGGTGCCCGGCCAGAGCTACTACAACGCCAGCCGCAAGCTGGTGCTCCAGGGCGTCGACGGCGTGATCTTCGTCGCCGACTCGCAGATCACGCGCCTCGACGAGAACGTGGAGAGCTACCTCAACCTCTGGGACAACCTGCTCGGCCAGGGTGACGACCTCAGCAAGCTCGGGTTCGTCATCCAGATGAACAAGCGCGACCTCACCGACGTCTTCTCCGTCGAGGACCTCAATGAGCTGCTCAACCACACCGGCTCCCCGGTGACGGAGAGCAGCGCCGTGACCGGCCAGGGCGTGTTCGAGACGCTCAAGGTGGTCTGCAAGCAGGTCATCGCCAAGACGGGCTGAGCGCCTGCCTCAGGTCCCCACACGCTTCACCCAGTCGAGCGGCCGGTAGTGCGACACGAAGGTGTCGCGGAACAGCAGCTTGCCGCCGGCGTCCTTCACGGTGCGCTCGACCTTGATGCTTCGCCCGTCGATGCCCTGCTCCCAGCGGGTCACGCCGGGCCCGAGGTCGCTGTCGTAGATCACCCTCGGGTCCGCTTTGCCGTGCGCCGGCTTCCTACTATCATAGAAGGGGCTGGTGGCATACGTGACCTTGCGCCCTGTCTTCCCCACCAGCGCCACGGTGAGGGCGCCGCCGTCGATCCAGCTGCGGATCATGATGCTCTTGCCGGTGTCGTTCTTGAACCTGAAGTCGATGGCGCCCCAGGCCACGGTGGCGTCACGGCCCACGGGGTAGTGCGAGATGTAGATCGAGTGGGCTTCACGCTCCACCACCGGCAGGCCGGCGAAGAACACGGCGTTGAAGAGCGTCGTCGCATACTGGCAGATGCCGCCGCCGACCCCCTGGCGGAGCACATCGTCGGCGGCGATCACCGGGGCGTAGTCGAAGCCGCGGTTGG
>CAZJGT010000120.1:3166-7230 GCA_964545565.1 uncultured Thermoleophilia bacterium | reverse complement strand
ATGCGAATCGTTGTTCTGGACGACATCGGGATGGACCCCGAGGATCTACGCCGCCTGGAGTCACAGGGCGATGTACACGTCTTTTCCTCCGCGCCGTCGGACGACGCCGAGGTCATCGAGCGCGTGCGCGGCGCCGACGTCGTGATCTCCGGCTGGACGAAGATCGGCCGCGACGTCTTGCGTGCAGCGCCGGAGCTCCGGCTCGTCTCCCTCTGGGCGACGGGCCTCGACAACATCGATCTGGCGGCGGCCCACGGCGGGAATGTGACCGTTTGCAGCGTGCCCTCGTATGCGACGGATGCGGTGGCCGAGCTCACCCTCGGCCTGATGCTCGCGGTGATGCGCAAGATCGCCGCGGCCGACCGGCATTTGCGGAGTACGCTCCGCAGCGACTGGCGGCCGTTTCAGGGCACCCAGCTTCGCGGCAAGACCCTCGGGGTCGTTGGCACAGGCGTGATCGGCCGGCGCGTGGCCCGGCTGGGTCACTGCCTCGGCATGACGCTGCTGGGGCACGACGTGCGCCCGCCGGAGGCGCTGACGAGCGATCTGGGCATGCGCTACGCGCCGCTGGCGGAGCTCTTCTCGAAGAGCGATGTGGTGACGCTCCATGCGCCGCTCACCCCCGACACCGAGCACCTCGTGGACGCGTCTCTTCTGGGCCTCCTCCCCGACACGGCGGTGATCGTCAATACCTCCCGTGCCGGCCTTGTTCGGCAGGACGACCTCTACGCGGCGCTCGCGGACAAGGCCATCGCCGGCGCCGGACTCGACGTCATCGACCTTGAGTGCGAGAGCGGTCGGCGGCTCGTGGAACTGGACAATGTCGTCGTCACCCCCCACATCGGCTTCTACACGCAGGAAGCCCTGCGCCGGCTCACCGCGACCTGCGTGGACAACGTCGTGCGCTTCTTGAACGGGGACCCGGTCAACGTCGCCGGCCCCGGGCCGGCCCCACGCGTGGTGACGGCTCCGCCGAAGGGGAACACCGATGACATGAGCAACGAGGCAGGCAGCGATGACGCCTGAGCGACAGCGGATAGCGATTCCCTACGGTGACGGCTCCCTGGAGGCGGACATCCCCCGGGCCCGGGTCGTGTTCACGGGCGAGTTCGCGGAGCTCCCCGAGCTCGAGGACTTCCGGTCGGCTCTTCTCGCGAGACTCGACCGGCCGACCGGGACCAAACCGCTGAAGGAGGTCGGCGCAGGGCGCGCCGACGCGCTCATCGTGGTCGACGACAACACGCGGTACACGCCCGTGGACCGCATCCTGCCCGTGCTGCTCGACTACCTCAACGAGAGCGGGCTCGCGGACGACCGCATCCAGATCCTCACCGCGTCGGGGACGCACCGCGTCATGAGCGAGGGCGAGGTGCTGGCCAAGGTGGGTGAGGTGGCGTATCGGCGGGTCGCGGTCACGCAGCACGACTGCCGCGACCTCGAGTCGATCGTCGAGCAAGACCCGGTGAGCGGGGGCAACAGCATCATCCCCGTGCAGATCAACAGGAAGGTCCTCGACGCCGACCTTGTCATCGGGCTGGGGAGCATCTTCCCCCACAGCGATGCCGGCTTCACCGGCGGGGCCAAGATCGTTCAGCCGGGAGTCTGCGGGACGACCACCACGGCCGCTACGCATATCGCGGCCGCCCTCCTCGACGAGATCCCTCTGGGCGACGCCGACTCACCGTGCCGGCTCGGTATGGAAGAGGTCGCCCGCAAGGTCGGCCTCGACTTCATCGTCAACGTGGTCCAGGACCATCGCGGCCGCGTGCTGGACATCGTCGCCGGCGACATCGTCGCCGCCCATCGCCTCGGCGCCGAGGTCTCGCGCCGAGCGCACGGCGTCGCCGTTCCGGAGCCGGCCGACATCGTGATCGCAGCATCATACCCCGGAGACATCGATTGGTGGCAGGGAGAGAAGTGCCTGGTCGCCGCCTACTTCGCCGTGAAACCCGGCGGCTGCATCGTGTTCGCCGGCCCCTGCTACGAAGGCCTCGTGCACAACCACCCGCGACTGCGCGACTGGCTGCGCCTGTCGTTCGAGGAGGCCCGTGCGAAGGCGGCGGCCATCGACCCGGCCGTCGCCGAGGCCGATCTGATCGCCGCGGACGTCGCCATCGCCAATGCCAAAGTACGGGAGAAGGCCACCGTCCTCATGGTGACCGAAGGCCTCTCGGACGCCGACGTCGAAGTGCTCGGCTACCGGCGCATGTCGGACCTGCAAACGGCAGTGGACTACGCGCTGGAGCGCGCTCCGGGAGCGACGTTCGGCCTCCTTCCCTACGGCGGGATCTGTCTTCCCGTCGTGGGGTGACGGCGAACCTCAAGGACGGGCCCAGAGCTCCTCAGCGCTGAGTCCCAGTTTCTGCTCGACCTCGAGACGGTAAGCGGCGACGGCGCGGCGGGTGACCGGTCCCGGAGGATCGTCGAAGTCGCGGCTCTCGATGGCCGCCACGGCCTGGATCTCACGCGCCGCTCCGGCGAGAAACGCCTCACGCGCGTCGAGGGCGTCCTCGGTGCGACACGAGCGCTCGGTGACGGGCAGTCGCCTCATGACGACGCGACGCGTGATGGAGTCCAGGATGCCGTCGCCGAGAGGCGGCGTGCACAGATCGCCCTGCGGGGTGACCCAGAAGAAGGCCGCCTGCTGCACCTCCATGACGAGACCGTCCGGCGTCGCGAGGAGCGCTTCGCCGAAGCCGCGCTCCTCGGCTATGCGCTTCGCCGCCATGTTGCCGGCGTAGGACAGGCTCTTGGCGCCGGCCAGGACGAGCCGCGGTGAGTCGGTGACGAACGCCAGGCGCGCCGGCGGCCAGTCCAGATGCGGCTCCAGGAACACGATCCGCCTGCCGCCGCGCGTCAGCACGATGCGCAGGTCGCTGAAGACGGGGCCGGCCCGGGCGAGCAAGGCGGCGATCTCCTCCTCCAGCAACTGACGCTGATACGGCAGGCGCAGCGTGGCGCAGGTACGCGCCAGGCGATCGAGATGCTCGACGAGCGTGAACGGTCGGCCCGCATAGCAGCGCAGATACTCGAAGGCGCCGTCGCCGCGCAGCAGACCGTCGTCGTACAGAGGGACGGTCGCGTCGCGCGCGTCGCAGAGCACCCCGTCGACCGATGCCGGCATCTCCGGCAGAGGCGCGTCGCCTCCCGGACGCAGGTCCGCCGTCACACCCTCTCCACGCTCACCTCGACCGACTTCATCAGCGGGAACCCGCTGATCGGGTCGAAGCGGTCGTCGTGCGTGACGAGGTTCACGTTGGCCTCCTTCCAGCCGTGCGTGATCTGCAGGCTCCCGGGGAGGATCTCGTTGGCGGCCACGACCTTGACGGGGAGCTCGACCGAGCCGATACGTGACGTCACACGGACCTGGTCGCCGTCGGCCACCTCGAGCGCGACGGCGTCGTCCGGGTGCATCTCCACTTCGGGGCCGGGGATGGCCGTGAGGAAGCGAGGGATGTTGCGGAACCGGCTGTGAAGGTAGAGGAGCTTGCGCGCTCCCGTGACGAGCACGAACGGGTACGCGGCGTCGGGCTCGCTCTGATAGGCGGGGCTCCGATAGGCGGGTATCTCGTCGTACCCGAGGTCCTTGAGGTACGACGAGGCGAACTCGACCTTGCCGGACGGCGTGTCGAAGCCCGCCTCCTTCCAGCGCCCCGGACGAGGCGGGCTGTATTCCACTCCCTCGGGGTGCGCCTCCAGTTCCTCGAGGCTGAGGCCCGTCGGCTCGAGCAGCCAGCGATTGAGGGCCGTCTCGTCCTCCCAGGGGAAGAACTCACCGATCCCCAGCCGCACAGCGAGGTCGCGCCAGAACTCGTACTCGCCCTGCACACCGGGCCAGGAGACCACCTTGGAGGTGAGGCTCACGATCTGATGCTTGGCGTGAGCGTGCAGTTCGGTGCGCTCGAGGAAGGAGGCCGCCGGCAGCACGTAGTCGGCCACGGCGGTGGTCTCGGTCATGAACAGATCGCGGACCACCAGCAGGTCAAGTGACTTCAGGGCCTCGAGGACCTTGGGCGAGTTGGGATTCGTAGAAGCCGGGTTCGCGCCCGTGACGACCAGCGCCC
>CAZJGT010000120.1:0-3066 GCA_964545565.1 uncultured Thermoleophilia bacterium | reverse complement strand
TTGGGCGAGTTGGGATTCGTAGAAGCCGGGTTCGCGCCCGTGACGACCAGCGCCCTGAGCGGATACGGCTCGTCCCGCAGGATGGTCTCGAGAGCCGTCATCGTGTGACATTCCTGACGCACGTCGTAGAGCACCGGGAAGCGGTCCGCTCCGAGGGGGCCGAGGTGCCTGAGCGGCAACTCGTCATACAAGGTGAGCTCGCGCAGCGGCACCGTCTCTTTGAACAGGGTGCCGCCCTCCCGGTCCAGAGCCCCGAGCAACCCGTCGAGCATGGCGATGGCGCGGATGTTGTTGACCCCGTTCTCGTGGTGCTCGAGACCGTTGCCTACGTACGCGGCCACCTTGGGCGCGGCGCCCGCCATCGCCTGCGCTATGGCTCGGACCGTGGTCGCGGGCAGCCCCGTCTCCTCCTCCACGGCCTCCGGAGTGAACGCTCGCGCGTACTCGGCGACCTTGGCGAAGCCGATCGTGTAGCGCGCGACGAAGTCCTTGTCGTAGGCGCCCGTCTCCACGATCTGGTGGATGAGCCCCCACGCGAGAGCGCCGTCGGTGCCGGGACGCACGGGGGCGTGGATGTCGGCGCGGCGAGCGATGGCCGAGAGCCGCGGATCCACCACCACCAGAGTCGCGCCCCTTCGCCGTGCGGCGGTGATGTACTGGGTCATGTTGGGATGCGCATAGGGTGGGTTCGCGCCCCACAGGACGATGCAGCGAGCGTTCTCGAGGTCGGGCACAGGCCACGCTCCGTCGACCAGCTTGTAGCCCATGTAGCGCCCGACGTAGCACATGGAGTCGTTGGAGAGGTAGTTGGGGCTCCCGAGGGCGTGAGCGAAGCGGCGCGCGATGGTCTCTTGCTGGCCGAAGCCGATGGCCTCGCCCTTCCACACGCCGATGCTGCGCGCGCCGTGATGGTCTCTGATCGCGGCGAGACGAGCGGCGATCTCGTCGAGCGCCTGCGCGAGCGGGATCTCCTGCCAGCCCTCGTCGGTCCGCTTGAGGGGCGCGAGGATACGGTCTGGGTGATAGACCATGTCCACGGCCGCCCGGGCCTTCGCGCACAAGCGGCCCCGGTTCCACAGATGGTCCTTGTTGCCGAGGATGTCGACGATGCGGCCGTCCTCGAGATGGACGTCGATACCGCAGCGGTCGTCGCACATCCGGCAGAGCGTCCGCTGGATCTCCGGTCCCTGTGACATCTATCTCGCCCCCTTGTCCAGGTGCAGGAGGCGCCTCAGACTGGCGTCGAGCACCTCACGGCGGAGGTCGGCCACCTCGTCGGCCTCGACGTAGCGCAGGGCCCCCGAGGTGCAGGAGCGCACGCACATCGGGTCGCCGCCGCAAAGGTCGCACTTGGCGCTCACGCCCGTCACGCTGTCGAAGTGGATGTTCCCGTAGGGGCAGGCGAGCAGGCACATCTTGCACCCGGCGCAGCGAGCCGCATCGATCCGGACCGCCCCCGTTTGCGGATCGCGGCTGATCGCCGCCGCCGGGCATACCTCAAGGCACCAGGCGTCCTCACAGTGCATGCACGTCATCGGCACGCAGGCACGCTCCTGCGCATAGAAGTTGACGCGGATGTGGGAGGCGCGCCTGTCGAAGTCGCCGCTCTGCCGGAACGCGCAAGCGTACTCGCAGTTGCGGCACGCGACGCACGCGTCGGGATCTACTGCAACGATGCGCATGTCGGCTTCTCCTTCGTTGCGCTCCTGCTCGCCAGCCGCTGATCGAGGTCTCTCCCCTCGAGAAACGCCGTCAGATCGGTCAAGATCCGGCTCTGGCGGACGAACGGCCGCAGACGGCCCAACAGCGTCGCCCCTTCGGGGTCTCCCATCGCGATCGCGCCCACGGGCACACCTGCCCGCATCACGAGCTTCAAGTAGCGGATACCCGTAAGGTCGCGCGACTCGAACACGTCGTCGCCTTCATCCTCGACGAACCGCCCCAGCGAGGCCACCGTGAGTCCGAACATCTCGGTGACGTTCATGCTGAGGCTACCGGCGTACGAGAGGCCAGCGCCGGCCAGGTTGGCGCCGGCCACCTTGCCCTGCTCGACCGCCGTCGGCCACAGGGCATGGATCTCTCGCGGCCCACCGCCGACGGTCGGACCTCGCGTCACGTCACCGGCGGCGAAGACGCCGTCCACACTCGTCGCCATGGTGTCGGCCACCGGGATGCCCGGCCGGCCCGGCTCGAGACACTCGGACAGCAGCCCGTCGTTGGGGCGCGCTCCGGTGGCCACGATGACGGCGTCGACCGCCAATTGACCAGTGCCGCCGGTCGACACGCGCACCTTGCCCCGCCGATCGGTCTCCAGACCCTCGGTGTGCGTACCCGTGCGCACGTCCACGCCGTAAGCCACGAGCTGCTCGTGAAGCATCCGCGCCGCCGCCGGATCCAGCACGCGGGGCAGGATCTGATCCAGCAGCTCCACGACGATGACCCGGAGACCCCTCTGCCGGGCGGCCCAGGCCGCCTGCAGAGCGACGAAGCCGGAGCCGAGCACCATCACCCGCGCACCCTCGCGGAACACGGAATCGAGCCGGGTGGCGTCGTCCAGGGTCCACAAGGTATGGGTGCCTGGCCCGTCCAAGCCGGGGATCGGCGGCCGCGCCGGGCTCGACCCGGTGGCGATGAGGAGCCGATCGAAGCCGAAACGGCGACCGTCGGCGAGCTCGAGCTCGCGTGCCACGGAGTCGACCCGCTCGACGCGGACACCGAACTCAGTCGCCGCGCCTAGACGTGTGTAGTCGCTCATCTGCCGGATGAACACACCATCGTAGGAGAGCTTCCTGCGCAGGTAGTACGGCAGTAGCACGCGTGAATAGGCGGGGCCCGGTTCGCCGGAGATCAGCGTGACCCGCGAGTCACGATCGCGCTCCCGGAAGCTCTCGAGGGCGCTCAGGGCAGCCGCGCCGTTGCCGACGATGACGACCTGCATGGCGCGGCCCCGCCCGCCCTCAGGCATCCGCGGGCGCGAAGGCCGCGACGAGGTCGGTGACGGCCGCCGCGACCTCGGGCGGTAGCGGTGCCACCTCATGCGTGCTCAGCAGATCGATGGCTTTGAGA
>CAZJGT010000119.1:0-7251 GCA_964545565.1 uncultured Thermoleophilia bacterium | reverse complement strand
GCCAGGTCGATGCCCGGGTCGGAGATGTTGTTGGTGCTGAAGACCAGGATGCGCGGCTCGTAGGCCGGGTCGGTCACTTCGGGTCCGGCCACGGTCACTTCATCTTCTTGACGAAGAGGCGCATGAAGCCGGGCTCCTCGATCACGCCGAGGTATTCGTGACCCATCTTCTTGGACCACGCCGGGAGGTCCTTGGTCGTGCCGCTGTCGGTCGCCTGGACCTCCATGACCCCGCCCACTGAGACGCCCGGGATGCCTTTCTTGGCGGCGAGAATGGGGCCGGGGCAGCTGGTACCGCGGGCGTCGACGATCTTCTCGGCCTGGATGGCGCTGAGGTCCTCTGACATGCTCTGCTCCTTCATGATCGTTGCGGTGTCGTGACGCTTGTGCTTGTGTTCCGTTTCGCAAGCGAGGTCCCGACGAGGACCAGGCCTGCGTGCCCGTTGCAGGGTCCTTCGCTCCCGGCTCGTTGCGCCGCTCAGTCCGGCGACGAAGTCGGAGCCGTCGCGCGTCGGGCGGCCTCCAGGAAGTCCGCCGCCTGCAGCGATTCGCCCTGTGCCTGGTGCTGCTCCACCAACGCCTGGCGGATCAGGGCGCACGCCTCCATGAACTTCTGGTTGGTGACGCGGTAGTAGACGGTCTGTCCCTCCTTGCGCGACGCGACGAGCCGGCGCTCCTTGAGCACGCGCAGATGCTGCGACACATTGTGGATGGAGATGCCGATCTCGGCGGCGATGTCGCCGACGCATCTCTCGTCGCTGCAGATGGCGTGCAGGATCGCCTGCCGGTGCTCGTTGGCGAGGGCCCGACAGAGCTCTGCGTGCATGCGGAAGAGGGGCGCGAGGTCCGGCGTCGCCGCCGCTTCGCTATCATTGCGTATTTGCATGGTTGCATATATACGCTACCTTCGCGGCGGGGTCAAGTGCGGTTGTTCACAAGCGCGCCTGCCACGCGTGGGATAAGATGCCGCCATGACCATCAGCAGCTTCGAAGGCAAGACACCGGAGATCGGCGAGGACTCTTGGATCCACCCCTCGGCCGATGTGATCGGCGACGTGCGGCTGGGGGTACAGTGCTGGGTCGGCCCTGGCGCCCGGCTTCGCGGTGACTACGGGACCATCGTCGTCGGCGACTGCTGCGCCATCGAGGACAACTGCGTCATCCACGCGCGCCCGGGTGAGACCTGCACCGTCGGTTCTTGGGTGACGCTCGGGCACGGCTGTATCGTGCACAGTGTCACCCATCTGGGTGACTACGCCGTCGTCGGCATGAACGCCGTGGTGAGCGACTGGGCCAGGGTGGGTGAGTGGGGCATGATCGCCGAGGGCGCCGTGGTGCCGCAGAGCGCCGTGGTGCCGGCGTCGCGAGTCGTCGCCGGTGTGCCGGCACGTCTTCTCGAGCGCGGAGTCGACAGCGGGTACAAGGACGCCTGGATGGGCTTCAAGAGGACGTATGTCGGCCTCTGCGCCCGCTACCGGGAGGGCTTCGAGGGCTGAGCTTGACGATCGGTTCCTCTCGGTGAGCCTGCGGCTGATGAGATAGAGACGAGGGTGCGATCGCGTCGCGTGCGCCCCCGACGGTGGAGTCTTGTCGCCGGACGAACGGAAGGACTTCCGTGGCAGAACCGACCAGCAGGCCCGACGAGGCGCCGGCGGACGCGACGCCGGAGGGTGACGGGGCGCCGTCTCCGCCCCGTGAGCAGAAGCTCAACGGCCCCCTGCACTTCGGCACGGGCGCGGCGCTTGCCGTCGGAGCCGGGCTGGGGCTGGTGCTGGGGACGCTGCTCGACAACCTGGCGATCGGGCTGGCCGCAGGCGCCGGGATAGGAGTCGTCGCCGGCGCCATGCTCGAGTCACGCGGTCGCCGCTGAGGTCTGCCGCTTCCAGGCGGCGCGTTCGGCTGCGGCGGCCGGCCCGGTAAGGGCTCGCCGCCGGCCTTCGGGCCGTTTGACCCGGTCTCCCTGGGGAATCTGGTAGGGAACGTCCGGGAAGGAGAGCACGATGTCGGACAGCCCGACACGCCAGCTGGCGAGCGATCACGAGCACGTGATGCTTGTGGTGAGCGCGATGGAGGCCGAGGCCGCCTTCATCTCGCGAACCGGAGATCTGCACGCCGAGCGCGTGACACAGATGGTCGACTTCTCGCGCAACTTCACCGACGGCGATCACCATGCCAAGGAGGAGGGCCTCCTCTTCCCGCTTCTCGAGGAGCGGAGTCCTGCCGCCGCCGGCACCATCAGCGTGCTGTTGAGCGAGCACGAGGCGGCCCGCGACTGCATCCGCGCGATCGGCGAGGCGCTGCCGGATGCCGAGGGGCCCGACCTCGAGCGCAGCGAGCGGGCTCGGGCCGTCGTCGCCGAGAACCTCAGACTGTATGCCTTCTTGCTGCCGCTGCACATCGGCAAGGAGGACTCCGTGCTCTTCTCTCTGACGGACGAACTGCTGAGCGTGCAGGAGCAGGAGATGCTCGCCGAGGAGTTCGAGAGGCTCTCATCGACTCCCCGGCACGTCGCAGCGATCGCCCGGTACCGACGCATGGCGCACGAGCTCGCGACCCCACCGGCGGAATAGCGCGCACGCGCCGAGCGTGACGTCGGTCTTGGCACTGGGTAATGGTATAGTCAGGGCGCCAGTATCTTCTTTGCGAAGGGACTTTACGGTGGTGCAACGAGAGCTTGGAGTCAAAGAGAAGGACTACTCGGCCAAGGCGGTGGCGACCGCGGTTCGTCGCCTCGACCTCATGATGTCGCAGATGCACCTGGAGATGTGCGAGCGTCTGGGTATCTCCCAGGGCGAGCTACTTGCGCTCGCACACCTCTCGGTGGACGGTCGGCTCGGGCCCACCGAACTCACCCGCCGCCTGCACATGACCACCGGCGCGATGACCGCCATGCTTGACCGCCTGGCGGAGCGCGGCTTCATCACTCGCGAGCCTCACGCCACAGACCGTCGCCGGATCGTCGTGATGCTGACGGAGCGCGGTCGTGAGCGGGTCTTCTCACAGGTCCACGGCATGGCGAACGAAGTGATCGCCCTCTCAGCGACACTCGACGCCGACGAGCGCCGCGTCGTCGGCCGCTACTTCGAAGAGCTCTCCGAGATAATCCTTCCGGCGCCGGAGTGACCGTGCGCATCCGGCGGTGATCGTGTGGAATCGGTCTGGGACTACCCGCGGCCGCCGCGGATCGAGGCGAGTCGGCGGCGGGTGCGCGTGGAGTTCGCCGGCGAGGTGATCGCCGAGACTGTGCGCGCGGTGCGGGTGCTGGAGACGAGCCACCCGCCGGTCTACTACATCCCGCCGGCGGACGTCCGCCGGCGGTTCCTCCGCCTGAGCCGCCGGCGGACATACTGTGAGTTCAAGGGCGCGGCGGGCTACTACGATGTGGTCGTCGGTGAGCGCGAGGCCCGCGACGCGGCCTGGTACTACCCCGAGCCCAGGCCAGAGTATGAGGCGCTCCGCGACCACATCGCCTTCTACCCGGGCCGTGTGGACGCCTGGGTGGACGACGAGCGGGTGCGGGCGCAGGCCGGCGATTTCTACGGCGGCTGGGTCACCGCCGAGATCGAGGGGCCCTTCAAGGGCGGTCCGGGCACGACGGGCTGGTAGCCGGCGGCGCCTGCCGCCGGGTCTTCCGCGCCGCGACCGACGGTCAGTAGTCCGTCAGGCGCTGCGGTTCGCCGGGGCCGCTGATCTGGGGCGCCTGGGAACGAAGCTCGATGAGCTTGCGACGGAGTTCCACCTGGAGGCGCCCGATCTCACCTTCGGCCTCGATACGCCTGGCGCGGCCTTCTTCCTGGATCTGTATGGTCTCCTCGAGCGTTGCCACGAGATCGTCGTTGACCTTGCGCAGCGTCTCGACGTCCACGACGCCGCGTTCGATCTCACGCCCGACCTTGGCCGATCCCTCCTTGAGCAGTTCGGCGTTCTTGGTCAGAAGCTCGTTGGTCGTGTCCGTCACCTGTTTCTGCAGCTCGGCTGCCTTCTGCTGGCGGTACAGGCTGATGGCGATGACGATCTGGTTCTTCCACAGCGGGATGGTGGTGAGGATGGAGCTCTGGATCTTCTCGACGAGGTTCTGGTCGTTGCTCTGGATGAGGCGGATCTGCGGCGCCGTCTGGACGGCGATCATGCGTGTCAGCTTGAGGTCGTGGAGGCGGCGCTCGAATCTGGTCGCCGCCTGCTGCAGGTCGGTCAGTCGCTGCGCGGCCATGACGTCGCTGCTGGCCGCGACCTCCGCCTCGAGCGCCGGGATCTTGACGGTGTGCAAGTCCTGCAACGCCTGCTCGCCGGCGGCGATGTACACGTCCAATTGCTTGAGGTAGTCGAGGTTGAGCTCGTACATCTTGTCGAGGACGGTCATGTCCTTGAGCAGCGTCATGCGCGAGCGTTCCAGCGCGTCGATGATCTTCTCGATGCTCGTCGCCACCTTCTGATAGCGGGCGGAGAAGCGCTCGAAGGTGTTGGCGAAGCGGCCGAGGATCGGGATCTTCGCCTTGCCCGTGCCGGCGCTCAGGGCGTCCACATCCAGCTCGCGCACCTTCTTGAGCAGGTCGGTGAGCGCCTCACCGCCGGTGCCGGCGTCCTTGGTGCGCACGTCGCCGAGCAACGAGTCGGCGAAGTTGGCGATCCGGCTCTGGGCCGGGAGACCGTAGGCGAGCACGGCCTGCGTATCGCTCACGTCGACGGCGGCCTTGATCTCCGCCACCCGCTGGAGGTCGGCGGCGGTCAGCGCGCCGGCGGCGGGCTGGTCACCGGTGGTCGGGGCGCTCGCCTCCGGCGGCGCCGGCACAGGCGGCTGCAGCGCCGCGTCCTGCTTCTGGATCTCCTCGCTCATTGCGGCTCCCCGGTCTGGGTGTACATGGTCTCGCTGCGCACGGTGCGCTCGAGCAGTTCGATCTCGCTGTCGAGGTCCATGGCGCGGTCCTCGAGCACGTTCGCCAGTTGCCGGTCGAAGGCCTCCTGGACGACCGTGAGCGAAGCCTCCGCCCGCCCCAGCGTCTGGTTGATCTCGTCGGTGGCGCTGCCGCGCTGCCCCAGGTTCACGTAGCCGTCGACGATGCGCTGCGCGGCGTCGAGGTAGTAGGTGAGAAAGCCGCGCGCGGCGTCGAGCTTGCGCGGCTGCGCCGCGAGCTCCGCGATGATCTGATCGGCGGTGGCGCACAGGCCGACCACTTCGTCGCGCACGGCCGGCTTACCGATGGACCCCGCCGTGCGCAGGATCGCGTCCACCTGGCGGCGCGCCGGCTGCAGCACGTCGGCGGCGCGTTCGTCGATGTTCTTGGGCAGTTGCGGACGGGCCCCCGCCGCCAGGGCCGGCGGCTGCGGCGGGGCCGGCAGCGAACGCGGTGAGGCGTCGCCGAACATGATCGCCCTGTAGTAGGGGCGGATGTACAGGGCGTGCACCACCGACAGCGCGGAGACCGCCAGCTGCAGCAGAAGGAACGGCCACACCGGAAGCGCGGTGGCCACGGCCGTGATCGCGAGCAGCAGCGGCACGAGATAGGCGAATCCGAAGAGCGTCCAAGGCGTGTGCCGCGCGCGCACGCCGACGTAGACGAAGGCCAGCCAGTTCATGAACCCGAGGGTGAACGTCCAGAGGATCCACGCCGAGTGTCGCCACCACCAGCGGAAGCGGGCGCGCGGTCTGCTCTCATCCAGGACCTCGCCGACGAGCACGTTCGGATCCTCTTGCGGCTTGAGTTGCTGCACGTCCTTGACGGCGAGCGCGGGGTGCCCGCTCTGGCATTCGCCGTAAGGCGTGAGCCAGACCCAGCGCTTGCAGACGGTGCAGTAGCCGCCGAGCGGCATGTGGGGCCCCCTTGTGGGTCGCGGGTCATCGTGTGTCTCGAGTTCAGGATAGCCTTCGCGGCCGAGAAAGGCACCTGCGGGGGCGCTCGGCGGCCGTCACGGTGTAGGCTTGCCGCTCCACGCGGCAAGGACGGGGAGTGACGATGAACCACGATGACCGGCAGATCCTCCGCATCGCGGTGCCGTCGGACGAGCCCGGGGGCCTCGACGCGCCGCGGTCCGGGCACTTCGGCCGCAGTCCCTGCTTCACCATCGTCGACCTCATCGACGACGTGGTGGTCAACGTTCTCATCGTCGACAACCACCGGCACGGAGAAGGTGACGGCTGTATCACGCCGGTCCTCACGCTCGGCGAGAACGCCGTGGACGTCATCATCGTCGCCGGCATCGGGAGTCGCCCGTTGCTCAACTGCCTGCAGGCGGGCATGCGCGTCTTCGCCGGAGAGCATCGACCTGACGTCCGCTCGGTCATCGAGGCGTTCGTCGACGCCGACCTTGAACCGGTCGGGTACGACGCCACCTGCTCGCACTGACCGGCTGCGACGGCGTGAAAGACCCGCCCTCGCGGGGAATAGTCGGCACGGGGCGTTCGCCTGCGGGCGTGCCCGCAGACCGGCATATCGACCGAGGAGACCCCCGTCATGCAGGCGCCGACCCAGATCGATGCGACCGAGCTCGCCGATCACCTGGGGGTTGTCACCTCGGCCGTCCCACGAGGAGTGGACGAAGGCCCACCAGAAGTGATCCGAGGAGGACCCCGTGAACGCCAGGGAAATTGACGACGCAGAGCTGCGAGCGAAGCTCACTCCGCTGCAGTACGAGGTGACCCAGCGGGAGGGGACCGAGGCTCCCTTCGACAACGAATACTGGGACGAGCACCGCGACGGCATCTACGTCGACGTGGTCGATGGATCCGCCCTCTTCAGCAGCCGCGACAAGTACGACTCCGGCACCGGGTGGCCGAGCTTCACCCGTCCGCTGCGAGAAGAGGCCGTGACCACACGCGAGGACCGCAAGCTCTTGAGCTCGCGCACCGAGGTGCGAAGCGCGGGGAGCGACGCACACCTGGGCCACGTCTTCGCGGACGGACCCAAGCCGGCCGGCCGGCGCTACTGCATGAACTCGGCGGCGCTCCGTTTCGTGCCGCGTGAGCAGCTGCAGGCCGAGGGCTACGGCGAGTACGAGACCCTGTTCCGCGACGAAGCGGAGTAGCCGGAAGCGGGGGGGCTCAGTCGCGTCCTAACGTCGCTCAACGCCCTCTGAACACGGTCTTCACATTCGCTTGAGACACTGCGATCAAGCCAAGAACGGCTGTGACGGTTGCCCCCCCGACCGTCACAGGGTCCGGCTGAAGTACGGTGCGCCCCCACCGAGCCGACCACCCGTACGCCCGATGCGCCTTCCTCCTGGCGCTCGGGCGCCGTTGGCCCCTCTGGGCCGCGGC
>CAZJGT010000118.1:0-7289 GCA_964545565.1 uncultured Thermoleophilia bacterium | reverse complement strand
ACGGCGGAGAGGATGGCGAAGATGAAGGCCTGGATGAAGGCCACGAAGATCTCGAACAGGTAGATGAGTACGGAGGCCCCCTGCAAGACGATGGCTGCGAGGTAGCTCTGGAAGATCAGCGCCATGGCGAAGAACACGGCGAGGATCGCGTGGCCCGCCAGCATGTTGGCAAAGAGACGGACGGCGAGCGAGACGAGGCGAAAGACCTCGCTGACGGCATGGATCACCCAGATGAGCTGCTTGAGCACCGGCGGTGCGCTCGGCGGCGCCCAGTTCGCGAAATAGCGGACAGGGCCGTTGCGGCGGATGCCGGCGTAGTGGGTGAACACGAAGGTGCACAGCGCGAGCGCCAGGGTGACGTACAGGTTGGCGGTCGCCGTGTAGAACCCGAACTGGTGGTGCTCGGCCAGCGGCAGGGGGACGAGCCCGATGAGGTTCGCCGTGAGCACGAAGAAGAAGGCGCCCGCGACGAAGGGGAACCACGTGGCGCGGCCGCTCTTCATGACCGCCCCTACGATGCCGTCATGAGCGAGGCTGTAGAGCAGCTCGACCATCACGCGGAAACGCCCCGTCTCGCGCTTCAGGCTGCGGCGGATCAGCAGCGCGAAGACGATGAGGACGGCGGCGGTGACCCAAAGGTAGACGACGGCCTTGGTGACCGAGAGGTCGAACGGACCGATCGTCGGCAGCTCGATGAGGGGGTGCAGGTTGAACTCCTCGGCGATGGCGAACTCCTGGCTCGAGCCGCGTTCGTGCAGCAAGAACTCGTAACCGACGAGCGCGGCCAGCGCCACGATGACGAGGGCCACCCAGATGAGACGCTTGCGTCTCATCGCGTGCGCGCTCCGCGCGCGGTCGTGGGCTGGGTGTCGAACGCCACCAGGCGCACGCCGAGATACACGGTGAACGCGGCGAGGAACGAGAGCGCCGCGGCCGGGAACGCGGGCCTTGCGAACACACCGATGAGCACGAGACAGACCAGCACGCACCCCATACGCACCGCGGCCCCGCCGACGGCCGCGAACACGGCGTGGTTGAAGCTGCCGCGCGCCGCCGAACGCCAGGCGAGCGCCTCGAGCGCCCAGAAGACGAGGACGAGGCCGGCCCCCGCCGCAGCGGCCCAGACCGGCTGTTCAAGGAACGCCGCCACGGTCGCGCAGCCGAGGATGGCGGCCACCAGAAGGAGCGGTGCTACGAGCGGCCTGCGGATGAGCGTCGTCCTCCTGAATCCATCACTTCGTCTCCAGGTAGATCGCGTAGAGCGCCAAGCCGAAGCCGACGAACACACCGATCACCACGAACAGAGGGAACGTGCCGAGCAGCCAGTCGACGCCGGCGCCGAAGCCGAGCCCGACGGCCACACCCGCCAGCAGCAGGAACGCGACCGATTCGGCAGACGCGGCCGAACGCCGGCCGCGGTCCTCGTGCCCGTCTTCGGGTGATCCCGGCGTCACACTATATCTCCCGCGACTGGGGGCCGCAACGCGGCGCGCGCTCCGCGGCGGAGAGAGCGGGCGACGCGCCTGGCCACGCCGGCAGCGTCATGCATCGCCGCCGTCCTCCTCGGCGTGTCCCGCGTCGGGATCGGTCCTCACGCCGGCGGCGAGCGGGTCGGGAAGCCCGCGGCGGCGCGAACGGTAGCGGCTCAGGAGCCGGGCCATGTACACGGTCGAGATGATCGAGGCGGCGCCGAGACCGATGATCGCCGCGGTGCATCGCTGCTGCGTGGCGATGGCGAGACCGCTGAGGCAGATACACCAGATGTAGAGCAGCAGGACGCTCTTGCGCTGCGAGAAGCCGTGTACGAGCACCAGGTCGTGGTGCACGTGGTCCTGGCCCGGCGAGTAGAAGGGAACCCCACGCCGCCAGCGCCGCCAGACGATGAGGAACAGGTCGACGAACGGCACACCGAGCACCAGGAGCGGCAGGACGAGCGCGACCGCGGCCGTCCCCTTCATCACGCTCTGGACGCTGATGCAGGCGAGCACGAACCCCAGGAGCATGGAGCCGGCGTCGCCCATGAAGATGCTCGCCGGGTGGAAGTTGAAGCGCAGGAACGCGAAGGTCGCCCCCGCGAGGACGGCGGCGAGGACGCCCATGGCGGGGAAGCCGGTCGCCAGCGAGATGATCGAGAACGTGAGCGCCGAGATGCCGCAGACCCCGGCGGCAAGCCCGTCGAGGCCGTCGATGAAGTTCACCATGTTGATGATCATCGCCATCCAGAACGCGGTGACGAGGATCGAGAGCGCCGGGGGCAGGTACCACAGGATGTCGGTGAACGGCACACCGATGCGCGTGATCCGCGTATCGAAGTAGATGGCCACGCCGATGGCGAGGAGCTGGCCGATGAACTTGACGATCGGCTCAAGCTCGTAGAGGTCGTCGAAGAGGCCGACGGCGACGACGATGGTGGTGCCGCCGATGATGCCCCAGACGGACCGGTCGACCTCGACCAGCAGCATCACCGGTATCATCCAGCCGAGATACATGCCGAGGCCACCGAGCAGCGGCGTCGCCATCACATGCATGCGCCGGTCGTCGCTGGGCGTGTCGACGGCGCCCGTGCGGTGGGCGAGCCGGCCCATCAGCGGCGTGACGACGTAGACGATCAGCGCCGCGATGAGAAAGCCCAGGATCGCCGTGCGCAGCGGGCTGGAGAGGCTCAGAGGCCCGCCGATGGCAACTCCTCCTTGTGCAGCACGACCCCGGCCTCCGACAGCATCTCCTGCGAGAGCGCGTCGGGGTAACCCTCGAGGTAGTGGATCTCGTGCACGCCGCAGTTGATGAGGATCTTGGCGCAGAGGATGCAGGGGTGGTGCGTGCAGTACAGCGTCGCACCCTCGATGGCGACACCGTGGATGGCCGCCTGGATGACGGCGTTCTGCTCGGCGTGGATGGCGCGGCAGAGCTCGTGCCGCTCGCCGGACGGGATGCCGAGCTGATCGCGCAGACAGCCGACATCGAGGCAGTGGGCCACGCCTCGCGGCGCGCCGTTGTACCCGGTGGCGAGGATGCGCTTGTCGCGCACCAGGACGGCGCCGACCTGGCGGCGCAGACACGTGGAACGGGTCGCCGCCTGGCGGGCGAGCTGGAGGAAGTACTCGTCCCAGCTCGGCCGGCGCGCCGCTCCCCCGCTGTCCGAACGACCGCTCACAGGAACTCGTACAGCGGGAAGCGGTCGAGCAACTCGACGACCTCGTGACGGATCCCGGCGAGCGCCGCCTCGTCGTCGCGCGCGGCGATCGCCTGGAGGATGAGCTCGCCGGTCTGCCGCATCTCGGCCTCCATGAAGCCCCTCGTGGTGACGGCCGGCGAGCCCACGCGCAGACCACTGGCGACGTTGAACTGCGCGTCCTCGAACGGCACGACGTTGCGGTTCGCCGTGATGTTGACCGTCTCCAGCAGATCCTGACACTCGAGGCCGCTCAGACCGGTGCTGCGCAGGTCGATGAGCGCCAGGTGCACGTCGGTGCCGCCGGAGACGAGACGCAGCCCGCCGTCGGCCAGCGTCTCGGCCAGCACGGCGCAGTTCTCGACGATCTGCCGCTGGAGCCGATGGAACTCGTGGCTCTGCGCGATGCGCAGGCACACCGCCTTGGCGGCGATCACGTGCATCAGGGGGCCGCCCTGCATGCCCGGGAACACGGCCCGGTCGATAGCGTCGGCGTACTCCTTGCGGCACATGATGATGCCGGCCCGCGGGCCGGTGAGCGTCTTGTGCGTCGTACTCGTGACCACATCGCAGTGGGGCACCGGGTTGGGGTGGACCCCGGCGGCGATGAGCCCGGCGATGTGAGCGATGTCGGCGAGCAGCACGGCGCCGCACTCGTCGGCGATCTCACGGAACGCGGCGAAGTCGATGGTGCGCGGATAGGCGCTGTAGCCGCAGATGATCAGCCGCGGCCGGTGCTCGAGCGCCAGCGCCCGCACCTCGTCGTAGTCGATGAGCTCGGTGTCGGGACGCACGTGGTAGGGAACGACGTCGTACGTGCGCCCCGAGTAGTTGATCGCCATGCCGTGCGTGAGGTGCCCCCCGTGCGCCAGCGCCATCGCCAGCAGCGTCTCGCCGGGCTCGAGGAGCGCGAAGAGGGCGGCGAGGTTGGCCGACGATCCCGAGTGCGGCTGCACGTTGGCGTGCTCGGCTCCGAACACCTCCTTGCAGCGGTCGATGGCGAGCTGCTCGACCTGGTCGACCACCTCGCAGCCGCCGTAGTAGCGCGCCCCCGGCGTGCCCTCGGCGTACTTGTTGGTGAGCACCGAGCCGGTGGCCTCAAGGACCGCGCGACTGGCGAAGTTCTCGCTGGCGATCAGCTCGAGCGTCTCCTGCTGGCGGATCAGCTCGCGGCGCAGCAGTTCGTTCAGCTCGGGGTCGAGGTGATAGAGCGGCTCGCGGCGCCACTCGCGACCCACGGGGCTCAAGCAGGCTCCCCCGTGTCGAGGAGCGCGACGCGGCGCTCGTGCCGGCCACCCTCGAACGGCGTCTCGAGCCACACCTCGGTGATGGCCCAGGCCTCATCCTCGCCGAGGACGCGGCCCCCCAGGCAGAGCACGTTGCAGTCGTTGTGCCGGCGCGCCATCTCCGCCAGGTGCGGGGTGAAGCAATCGGCGGCGCGGACCCCCGTGTGCCGGTTGGCCGCCATGCAGATGCCGAGGCCGGTGCCGCACACCAGAAGGCCGCGTTCGACCCCGCCGGAGGCGACCATCGTGGCGACCTTGTGCCCGTACGTCGGGTAGTCCACCGATACCTCTTCGGAGTCGGTGCCGACGTCGACGACCTCGTGGCCGAGGGAGCGGAGACGACGCACCACGGCCTGCTTGAGCGCGAACCCTCCGTGGTCGGCACCGGCGGCGATCTTCATGAAAGGCTCCTTCTCGTCTCGCTCGCGTGAGCGCCGATACCGGCGACGCATGGAGGCGCGGTGCCGGGCCGGCTGGGCGACGTGGGTCGCCGGCCGCCGATTGTATCAGTCGGGAAGGAAGAGCTCGCCCCGAAGGACCGGGTGGACGGCTCCGCCCACGCGGACGTCCTCGATGCGCTCGGGCGTGCCCGAGACGGCCACCGTGAGGAAGCTCGGACGCCCGATCTGCCGGCCCTGCAGCACGACGCGCTCCTCGTCCGGCGGCAAGATCCCTTCGCGCGCCATGTAGGCGGCCAGAGGCCCGGCGGCGCTGCCGGTGGCCGGATCCTCGGTGATGCCGGCGAACGGGAAGAGGCCGCGCGCCTCCACCCAAGGGTAGTCCTGCCCGGTGAACGCGCACGGGTAGATCTCCGCATGTCGCCGCTCGAAGTCGGCGGCGAGCTTGAGGTCGAGCGAGACCCGCGCCAGCGCGCGCTGCGACGCGAGAGGGATGATCGTGTAGCAGAGTCCGGTGTCCACCGGCACCGGATCGAACTCGGGGTGCAGGTCGTCGAGGTCGAGCCCGAGGACGGCGGCGACCGAGCCGCGAGGCGCCGGGGCGCGGAACACCGGCGCCCGCTGGTGGACGGTCGCGGACACGGGCACGCCGCCGCGCACGGAGACTTCGACCACCGTCAGACCCACGTCGAGCTCGAGCACGACGCGGGTGACCGGCTCATAGACGTCCACCAGACGGAGGCGCACGATCTCGCACGCAGTCCCCACACTGGGGTGGCCGGCGAACGGCAACTCGACCGCCGGCGTGAAGATGCGCACGCGCGCGTCGGCGTCCGCCTCCGTGGGCAGCACGAATGTGGTCTCGGAGAGGTTCATCTCGCTGGCGATCGCCTGCATCTGCACGGCGGTGAGCCCCTCGGCCTCCGGAAACACGGCCAGCGGATTCCCCGCGAAGGCGCGATCGGTGAACACATCCACCTGGTTGAACGGCAGCGTCCTCATGGCATCTCCGGCTCCTCCCCGTCGCCGGCCAGCAGCGCGGCGACGCCCTTCTCGTCCACGGTCCCACGACGCAGGATACGCCAGGCGCCGTCGCCGGGGTACAGCGTCAGGTCGACGATGGTCGACGCCTCGCCGCCCACCGGCCCGGCGTCGAGGACGAGGTCGCAGGCCGCCAGCAGGCCTCCGTCCACCTCGTCCACCGACCGCGGCGGCGCCCCACCGCTCGGGTTGGCGCTCGACGCCAGGAGCGCGAACGGCAGGGCCGCCAAGGCGCGAGCGGGCGCGGGCCACGCGGGCACCCTCACGCCCAGGCTGCTCGCGGCGGAGGCCCCTTCCCCCGCGGACCCCGGCGCGCAGTGCGTCACCGCGCCCGCCGGCGGGAAGCGCAGGCCCGGCGGGTACGGCAGCAGGAGCGTGAACGGCCCCGGCAGGAGCCGGCGCACGGCGCCGAGCAGCCGGGGGCCGAGCTCCAGCGATGTCTCCAGCAGCTCCAGAACCGGATAGACCACCTGGAGCGGCTTGCCGGCCGCGCTTCCCTTGGCGGCGATCACCGCGTCGTGCACCGCCGGTGTGACGACCCCGCCCACGCCGTACACCGTATCGGTGGGAAAGCAGACGAGCCGGGCCGCCGCGACCAGCCCGGCGAGAGCGGCCGCGTCCACGCCCGGCCCGGCCAGGTCGATGCGGCGGGGGCCGGTCACGGCACGCCGGGGGCGCCGAGTGGGCCGTCAAGCGGCGGACCGGCGGCCGGCGGCGTCATCGGCCCGCCGGGAATCACCAGGCGCACCGGGACGCCGCGGGCGGCGAGGTACGCCTTGGCCTCGGCGATGCTGTATGTGCCGTAGTGGAAGATGCTCGCCGCAAGGACGGCGTCCGCCTCGCCCTCCGTGAGCCCGGCGGCGAGGTGCTCGAGCGTCCCGACGCCGCCGGAGGCGATCACCGGCACCTCGACTGCCCGGGCCACGGCGCGCGTGAGCTCGAGGTCGTACCCGTCGAGGGTGCCGTCGCGATCCATGCTGGTGAGCATGAACTCGCCGGCGCCCAGCTCCGCGGCGCGCACCGCCCACCCGACCGCGTCGATGCCGGTGGGCGTGCGCCCACCGTGTACGTACACCTCCCAGTGCGGGGCGTCGCCCTCCTCCCCGCCCCCCCGCACCCTGCGGGCGTCGACGGCGACCACGATGCACTGCGCGCCGAACCGCTCGGCGCAGCGCCGGATCAATCCCGGGTCCTCGACGGCGGCGGTGTTCATGGTGACCTTGTCGGCGCCGGCGGCGAGGATGGCGCGCACATCGTCCTCGCTCGCCAGCCCCCCGCCGATGGTGAACGGGATGAAGACCTGCTCGGCGCAGCGCGCCGCGAGCTCGATGATGATGTCGCGGCGTTCGTGCGAGGCGGTGATGTCGAGGAAGATGAGCTCGTCGGCGCCCT
>CAZJGT010000117.1:0-7291 GCA_964545565.1 uncultured Thermoleophilia bacterium | reverse complement strand
TAGAAGGCGGCGATCACGATCACTGTCTGGTGCAGCAGATACACCGGGTAGGACGCCTCGCCGAGGTAGTCCAGCGCCGGGGAGGTGCGGTCCAGGTAGCGCCGGCCGTAGCCCAGCAAGCCCAGGATGACGAGCCAGGTGGCCAGCCCGCCGAACAGGTTGAGCGCGGCGAGCTGCAGGGACGGGTCGGGGAGCGCGTCGCGCAGGCCCGGGGGTACGACGGGAGACCGCCGTGGTAGCATTCGCCGCGTGATGCGCAGGCAGGCGGTAGGCATGGATCCATCCTCGCACGGCGATGCCAGGACCGGCGCATGTCGAGCCGCCGCTTCGCCGGCTTCGTCACTCCGTCGCTGAACCGGCTGTGCTCGCCGCGACCCTCGCCTTGCTCGCCAGTCTCTCCTGGGGCACGGCCGACTTCCTCGCCGGGGTCGAGTCCCGGCGCACCACCGCCTGGACGACCGCCCTCGCCAGTCAGGCGGTCGCGTCTCTCACCCTGCTCGTGCTGCTGGCCGTCGTGGCTCCGGCGCGACCCTCGGCGGCCCTCTTGGCGCCCGCGATCGCCGGAGGCGTCGTCGGCGCGGCGGGCGTCCTCCTGCAGTACCGCGCCTTCACCGTGCTCGACCTGAGCGTCGTCTCGCCCATCATCGCCGGTGCGGCGCTGGTGCCGGTGCTGTGGGGCGTGGCGATCGGGGAGCGGCCCTCGCCCTGGCAGCTGATCGGCGTCGTCCTCACGCTCGTCGGCATCATCCTGATCTCGCGGCGCGCGTCCCTGCCGGTCGCCAGGCGACGGGCCGACCGCAACGGCATCCTCATGGCGGTCGGCTCCGCGGCCGCGCTGGGCCTGTTTCTGGTGGCTCTCGACTACGGCGGCGATGGGGATCCGTACTGGACGGTGACCGTGGCGCGGACGACGGCGTTGATCGCGCTCGCCTTCGCTGCCTTGGTCTCGCGCCCCGTGGTGCGCCTCTCCCGACGAGCACTGCCGGTCCTGTTCGTGGTCGGCCTGCTCATCGCCGCCGCCAACCTGCTCTTCACCTCGGCGACGACGATGGGCTATCTCAGCATCGTCGCCGTGCTCGGATGGCTGAACCCGGCCGTCACGATCGTGTGGGCGAGGGCGCTGCTGCATGAGCGCCTGAGGCCCCTCCAGGTCGTCGCGGCCGCTCTCGTCTTCGCGGGGATCGCGTGCATCACCCTCGGGTGACGCGCCCCGTCCCCGCGGCGGACCTTGACCAGCCATGCTGAAGTGTTAGCCTGCCGAGAGGAGGCCGTGACGGGCAGTCGCCCCCGGCCTTGGGGCACTCATCGAGGGGGTTCTCGCATGAATCATCGCCGACTCTTCATCGTCGTGGCGCTGGCGGCGCTCCTTGTGGGCCTTGCGGCGCTGCCCGCCATCGCGGGCGCTGTGCGAAAGGCCGACAAGGTCTTCTACGGCGGCGTCGTCTACACGGCCAACGCCAAGCACCCCATGGCGAGGGCGGTCGCCGTACGCGGCAGCCGCATCCAGTATGTCGGGTCCAACTGGGGCGCCGCTCGCTACGTCGGGCGCCACACCCGTCTCGTCAACTTGCACGGCAAGCTGATGCTGCCGGGCTTCATCGATGCCCATGCACACGCGAGCATGAGCGTGTCGCTCGTCTACGCCGTCGACCTCTACGGCCTCGGCAGCCTGGAGGCGTACCTCGACGCCGTGAGCGCGTTCGCGGCTGCGAACCCGGCCCTCCCGGCAGTACAGGGCACCGGCTGGAGCAACACGGTGGCCCCGGACATCGGTCCACTGGCGGCCGATCTCGACGCGGTCGTCTCCGACAGACCCGTCGCCCTTCAGTCCGAGGACTATCACTCCCTTTGGGTGAACACGAAGGCGCTCGAGCTCGCCGGCGTAAGCGGCGCCACCCCCGACCCCGAGGGCGGCAAGATCGAGCGCGTCCCCGGCACCGCCGGTACGCCCGGCAACCCCTACGGTACGCCGTCCGGCACCTTGCGTGAGAGCGCGGCCGCTCTCGTCAGCGACGTCCTGCCCGACTACACCGTCGCCCAGTACAAGCAGGGCATCCTCTACTTCCAGAAGGAGGTGGCGGGTCCGTTCGGCATCACGAGCGTCTACGATCCGTGGCTCGGCATCGGGAGCAACGGCGTCAAGGCCTACGAGCAGCTGGCCAGAGCCGGCAAGCTGACCATGCGCGTGCGCGGCGCTCTCGGCATCGACCCCGGCGACGACCTCTCCGCCTGGGTCAAGGCCGCCCGCGCCGAGCGCGCCAAGCACAAGAGGGCGCTCTTCAGGACCACGGCGGTGAAGTTCTTCGCCGACGGCGTGATCGAGGGTCACACGGGCTATCTCAAGGAGCCCTATGCTGATGCGCTCGAGTACGCGGGCGACGCGGACTACCGTGGCATGCCGCTCTGGGAGCCCGACGCCCTCGGTCAGGCGTTCACCGCGGTCGACGCCGCGCGCCTCCAGATCCACGTCCATTCCATCGGTGACGCCGCCACCACCGAGGTCCTCGACGCCCTGGCGGCGGCCCGCGCCGCCAACGGCAAGCGGGACTGGCGACCCGGCATCACGCACCTGCAACTGGTCGATCCCGCGGACTACGCACGCTTCCGCCAGCTCGGCGTGACCGCCGTACCGCAACCGTACTGGTTCCTCATGGACGACTACTACTGGTACCTCCAGTTGCCGTACCTGGGCCAGCAGCGCGCCGACGACGAGTATCCGATGAAGAGCCTGTTCAGCGCGGGGGCCCGGGTCGCGTCCGCCAGCGACTTCCCGGTCACCATCCCGCCCGACCCCATCGACGGCATCCAGACGGGCGTCATGCGCTGGGCGCCCGGCTGGGACATCCCCGAGAGCGACGTCCTGTGGCCTGAGGAGCGCGTCTCGGTGAAGCGCATGATCGACAGCTTCACGATCAACGGCGCCAAGGCGGCGTTCACCGAGCGCGTCACCGGCTCGATCGCCAGGGGCAAGAGCGCCGACCTGATCGTCCTCAGCCGCAACATCCTGAAGACGCCGCCGAAGGACATCGGCGACGCCGAGGTCACCCTCACGATGTTCCGCGGCAGGATCATCCACCGCGCCAAGTGACGGACCGCGGGTGAAGGGCGGGGCGGGCGGCTCTTCCGGCCGCCCGCCCCGTTCCGTTCTCACGGCCGCGCTCGGGGGCGCGCCAGGCCCGGCCGGCTAGGACGCAGGTACGAGAAAGCGCCGGCCGGCGCTGATGCGCGCCTGCAACTCGAGGGCGCCCGCTTCGACGGGCACGCAGTCGTCGGCGCCGGCCTCGAATCCCTCCGTCAACGGGTGCTCACCCCTGGCCAGGAGGATGATGTACGGAGAGCCGGAGCGCCGACACGCTCGCACCCGCCGGCAGAGCTCGGGGCCGTCGCACCCGGGGAGGTCCCAGTCGACGACGGCCAGATCGGGCGCGTCGTCGGCCAGAAGCAGCTCCACGGTCTGCCCGCCATCGCAGGACTCGACGGATTCGAGCCCGACGCTGAGCAGTCCCGCCGCCACCTCCCGCAGGGCGAACCTCGTGCCGGCGTCGCCGTGCGCGATCAGCAACTTCACGATGCTCCTCCCTGCCGGAGCGCCCGCGCCCCGCCGGCGCAAGGATCCTCTCGACGCCATTCTCGGCGGGGGCGACGCAGCCGGCCATGGAACGATCGCCCATAGACGACGGCGGCGCCTCAAACGGATGCGCTCGCGGCGGCGAGCAGAGCGCCGACGTCGACGCCGCGTCCGGCAATCCCGGCGCCCATGCGCTGCAGGTCGCGGAGCAGGCGCGCGGGGTCGGCTGCCAGGGCCTGCAGATGGACGCCCGGGTCGCGCAGCGAGCCGTCCATCCACTGCAGCAGGCAGGCGGCCGCGGCGGCCGCGGTCAGCCGGTAGCCGTCGGGGCAGGACAGACGCAGACCGGCGCTCGCCGCGGCGCCGGCCATCTCTCCCTCCGCCTCGACCTGGAAGACGGTGCCGTACGGCGGGCGGCCGAACCGGCGCAGCGACCACGCGAGCAGGCGCGCATACGGGCGGCCCAGCGTGCGCGGCGATACCTTCATCACCGCCATCCCCAGCGGCAGGATGGCGGTGTCGGTGACCGCATTGAACCCGGAGACGTAGAAGGCGCAATCGCGAAGGGTGGGCAAGTGCCTCGGGAGCAGTTCCAGCTCCTTCATGGACATGAGAGAGCAGCGCTCGCTGCCGAAAGGCGGTCCGAAGTCGAAGACGCGCGTGGCGTCACGCCACTCCACCCTGCTCCAGACGCCGTCGCGCCAAGCCTCCATGCGGTAGTCGCTGAGCTCGGTGGCGAACTCGTGGATGGTGTCGCGCTCGAACGCGAAGGCGTTCCAGTCCACCCGCAGGAGGCCGCCGACCGCCGCGCGCTCCAGCCGGCCGAAGGCCGGCGCCAGCGCGCGGATCATAGCGGCCGACAGGCCCGGGTGGATGCCGCCGTCGGTGATGAGGCAGCGGCCCTCGGCCTCCGCGCGCGGGCGCAGCCGCTCCAGCGCCGCCAGCTTCTGCTCGCCGCTGAGCAGCAGGTCGAAGTAGTCCGCGCCGGCGTCGAGCGCGGCCCGCGCGATCGTGCCGGCGTGCTCGAGGACGCTGGCGGCGACGGCCACCAGATCGACCCCTGCAAGGGCGCGAGCCAGCGACGCCGCATCCGCGGCGTCGGTCACTCGCGCCGTCACCCGGCCCGGGAACCGCTCGTCCAGCGATGCAGCGACGGCATCGCCCCGGCCCTTGTTCCGCCCGGCGACGATCACGTTCGCGTCGCCGTACGCCAGCAACAGCTCGCTGAGCGACGCGCCCGTCGTGCCGTAGCCGCCGAGCACCAGTACGCTCCGACCCATGACCACCCTCCTCAGCCACGAACCTCACAGGCGGACCTGCTCGCGCTGGCCGCGTCCGCCACATCCGAACCCTCGTCCACGAGAGGCTCACCATCTCCGCTGCTCCGGCGTTGCGCGCGTGAGCTCATCCGCAGAGACCCCGCTGCCGATGGTACGTCCGGAGGACGAGACGTGGAACCCCGGACCGACGATCAGACGGCGCCGCCGGCGCCGCGCCCGCTCAAAGAGGCGGGCGCGGCCGGAGCGGCGCGCGGCGCGCGGGACGGCGCGAACGCGCGCGCCTTCAATGCGCAGCTCATCTTCGCCGGCCGCCCGCAAGCGGAGCCGGCCACCACCCCCTGGAGAAGGACGTGGCAGTGGGTCGTGGCCGCCGCCGTCACCGTGCTCCTGGCCTGGCTCACCTACTCTCGCGGCGGCTGGATCCCCATCCTGTCCGGTTTCGACCTCGGCGTGCACGAGTTCGGCCACCTGCTCACGTTCTGGGCGCCTCCTCTCCTCTGCTCGCTCACAGGCTCCGCGCTGCAGGTCGCCGCCCCGCTCACACTCGGCGGCTACTTCTGGTGGCGCCGGGACTCGCTCGCCGCCATCCTCATGATCGCCTGGGCCGGCGAGAACCTCCACAACGTCTCCGTATACATGGCCGACGCGCAGGTCATGGTGCTGCCGCTCTTCGGCGACGACGGGTCGGGCGCCGGCCACGACTGGCACAACATCCTCGGCAGCCTCGGCTGGCTGGAGGCGACCGACCAGCTGGCCCTGGTCGTCAAGACGGGCTCCGTGATCCTCTTCGTCGTCGCCCTCGGCCTGGCCGTGCTCGGCTTCGTCCGGGCCCGGGCGGCCTGACGCCGGCACGGCCTTCAGCCCCCTCTCTTACGCACCCTCTTGCAGCGCACGTATACTCCGGGTCACGGCGCTCTCGCCGGAGGGCATGAGGACCGAGGAGGGACGCATGGGCTGGGTGCAGAGATCGCTGGACGCGGGGAGTGAGCACCGCTACAGCCTGGGCGGGATCAGCGACGGCCTCTTCCTCGACCGTGGCTCGACGAGGGCGAAGACGTCGCAGTTCTGGGTGCAGATGATCCTCGCCAGCGTCATCGCCGCGGGAGGCGTGGTCAGCGACTCCACGCCGGCGGTGATCGGAGCCATGATCATCGCTCCGCTGGCGACGCCGATCTATGGACTGGCTCTCGCCGCAGTCGTCGGCGACCATCGCGCGCTGCGCTCCTCCCTCCTGCTGCTCATCTCCGGCATCGCCGTCAATATCTTCATCGGCGTGCTGGTCGCCTGGGTCACGCTGCAGCGGATGCCGCTCGACGCCAACCCGCAGATCAGCGGTCGGACGGCTCCGACGCTCCTGGACCTCGGCATCGCCGTCGCCGTCGGCGTCGCCGGGTCCTTCGCCCTCGTCCGCCGCGACGTGGCCAACATCCTGGCCGGCGTGGCCATCGCGATCTCGCTCGTCCCGGTGCTCGGCGTGGTGGGGATCACGCTCGGCGGCGGGCGCTTCGATCTGGCGTGGGGCGCCTTCGGCCTGTTCCTCACCAACGCCGCCGCGATCCTCGTCGCCGGCGTCGTCGTCTTCACCGCCGCCGGCTACCAGAGCGAGGCCCAGGACGCGGACCTTCGCGCCGGGCGCCGCGCCCGCATCTGGATCATCGTGCTCCTCGTCGTACTCGTGGTGCCGCTCACCTACGCCTCGCTGCGCACCTGGAGATACGAAGTGTGGTCCTCGCGGGCGCAGGTCGCGACGGAAGAGTGGCTCGAGGGATCCTCGTGGCACCTGCAGGACGTCGACGTGAACGGCAGCAAGATCGTCATCGACATCTTCGGACCGGACTCACCCCCTCCCCTCGAGGGTCTGCGCAGGGAGATCCGCAAGGGCATCCCCGACCGCGTGCCGGTCAGAGTGCACGAGGAGAACGGCAACGCGACGGATCTGTGAGGGACATCCTCGACGGCCCGGCGAGAACGGCCGCGTCGTGCGCACGCCGAGCCTGGAGCCACGCCCGACCAGCGCAGTCGAACGGGCGAGCGATGCCCTCGGGCGCCGCCGCGGGATCACTTCGCCACGACCACCGCCTGCCGCAGCCAGCGGTCCTCCGTGACGGCGAGCACGAGCGCCTCGGCGAGGTCCTCGCGCCTGGTGCGACCGTGCCCCTTCAGGGCGTTGCCAGGACTGACGACATACTCGCCGCGCGGCTCGTCCGTGAGACCGCCGGCTCGCGCGATCGTCCACTGGGTGTCACTCGCCTTCACCAGGCGCTCCATCTCGCGCATGTCCTCGATCGCGGATCCCAGAAGGCGGCGCATGAGGCGCAGCGGCAGGGCGAGCCCGTCGTCGGGCTCTTCGCCCGCGCCCTGCGCCGAGATCACCGCGAGCCGGTCGACCTCGTTGGCGGCCATGCCGGCCAGGGTCGCGCGCATGGCGGGGGCGAAGATGGGG
>CAZJGT010000116.1:0-7415 GCA_964545565.1 uncultured Thermoleophilia bacterium | reverse complement strand
CCTTCCCGCGCCCCATGGCGATCGTGCCGGTACGCACCACCTCGAGCACCCCCAGCGGCTGCAGCAACTCGAGGAGGGCCTCGAGCTTCTTGTTCGTGCCCACGACGCGCAGCGTGAGCGAGCGCTTGTCCACATCGACGATCTTCGCCTTGAAGATCTCGGCGATCTGCAGCGCCTCGGTGCGCTTGTCGCCTTCTCCGGCCACGCGCACGAGGAGCAGTTCGGCGAACACGGCGTTGTCGGGCGCCAGGTCGCGGATCTTGAGGACGTTGATGAGCTTGTGCAGCTGCTTCGTGACCTGGTCGACGGGGTGCTCGTCGCCGTCGATCACGATGGTGATGCGCGAGAGTCTCGGGTCTTCGCTGAGGCCCACGGCGAGGCTCTCGATGTTGAAGCCACGGCGAGCGAAGAGCCCGGCGACCCGCGTGAGCACGCCGGGCTTGTTCTCGACCACGATGGAGAGGGTGTGCTTCATTGCTTGTTCCTCCCGCGCCGCGACTGCCCGCCGATCATCTCGGTGATCTCCTGGCCGGCCGGCACCATCGGATACACGTTCTCTTCGGCGGAGGTCCGGAAGTCGATCACCGCCGGCCGGCCACAGCCGATGGCCTCGCGCAGAGCCGGCTCGATCTCGTCCTTCTCGCGGACGGTCATGCCCACCGCACCGAACGCCTCGGCGAGGAGCTTGAAGTCGGGCTGCACCTCGACGCAGGTGAACGAGTAGCGCTTGTTCCAGAACAGGTCCTGCCACTGCCGCACCATGCCCAGGTACCCGTTGTTGAGGATGCAGACGACGATGGGCAAGTTGTGGCTCACCGCGGTCGCGAGCTCCTGCATCGTCATCTGGAAGCCGCCGTCGCCGCTGATGTCGATCACCGTCGTGTCGGGATTGCCGACCTTGGCGCCGATGCTCGCCGGCAGACCGAAGCCCATCGTACCGAGGCCGCCCGAGCTGACGAACTGACGCGCCCTGGTGAACGTGTAGTACTGCGTGGTCCACATCTGATGCTGGCCCACGTCGGTGCAGATGATGGCGTCGTGGCCGGTGACCCGGTCGATCTCCTGGACCACGAGCTGCGGCGCGAGCTTGCCGTCCGCGGGATCCTCGTACTGCAGAGGGAACTCGTCCTTGCGCTCGGCGACGCGCGCCAGCCACTCGGACGTCTGCTCGCGCGTCCACTCCATGCCCTCGAGCTCCCTGACCAGGCCGGCCGTCACCTGCTTGACGTCGCCCACGATGGGGATCAGAGCCGCCACGTTCTTGCCGATCTCGGCCGGGTCGACGTCCGCATGGATGATGCGCGCGTGCGGTGCGAACGCCTTGAGTTTGCCGGTCACGCGGTCGTCGAACCGCGCGCCCAGGTTGATCAGCAGGTCGCACTCATGGACCGCGTAGTTGGCCGTGACCGTGCCGTGCATCCCGAGCATGCCCATGGACAGCTCGTGCGTCTCGGGAAAAGCGCCCAGCGCCATGAGCGTCGTCGCCACGGGCAGACGGCGCAGCTCGGCCAGCCGCAGGATCTCCGGGGCCGCGTCCGAGGCGATCGCCCCGCCGCCCAGGTACAACACCGGCCTCCGGGCCTCGTTGATGGCCTTGGCGGCGGCCCGGATCTGCTTGATGTGGCCTTTGAACGTCGGCTTGTAGCCGGGCAGGTCCACGGCGGTCGCCTCGTGGTAGGCGAACTCGCCGAGCGCGACGTCGACGGGGACGTCGATGACCACCGGCCCGGGCCTGCCGGTGGAGGCGATGTGGAAGGCCTCATGCACGATCTGCGGCAACTCGGCCGCGCTCTTCACGAGATACGAGTGCTTGACGATCGGCAGGGTGATGCCGGTGATGTCGGCCTCCTGAAAGGCGTCGGTGCCGATCAGGTCGCTGCGCACCTGCCAGGTGATGGCCACCAGCGGTGAGGAATCAAGGTAGGCCGTAGCGATGCCGGTGACGAGGTTGGTGGCGCCGGGGCCGCTGGTCGCCGTGCACACGCCGACCTTGCCGGTGGCGCGTGCATAGCCGTCGGCGGCGTGCGCCGCGCCCTGCTCGTGGCGGACGAGCACATGACGAAGATCCTTGGCATCGTACAAGGCGTCGTAGAACGGGATCGCGACGCCGCCCGGATAGCCGAACAACACGTCGCAACCCTCGTGCTGGAGAGCGGCGACGAGGGCTTGTGATCCCTTCATCTTCTTGTCTGGACTCATTGCAGCACTGCTCCCTTCTCCGCGCCGGAGACGAGTTTGGCGTAGCGGGCGAGGTACCCGGATACGCCGTCGCGCGGCACTGGCTGCCGTTCGGCGAGCCGCCGCGCGATCTCCTCCTCGGGAAGCTCGAGCGTGAGCGTGCGTGCGGGGATATCGATGCTGATCGTGTCGCCGTCGCGGACGGCGCCGATCGGTCCGCCCGCGAACGACTCCGGCGCGACGTGGCCGATGGCCGCGCCGCGCGTCGCGCCGCTGAAGCGGCCGTCGGTGATGAGCGCGACGTCCCTGTCGCGGCCCTGGCCGGCGAGCATCGAGGTGGCGCTGAGCATCTCGGGCATGCCCGGCGCGCCTTTGGGACCCTCGCCGCGGATGACGACGACGGAGCCGTCGGCGATGTCGGCGGCGGAGATGGCCGCCACCGCTTCCTTCTCGCTCTCGAAGACGCGGGCAGGGCCGCTGTGGCGCAGCATCTCGACGGCGACGGCCGCCTCCTTGACCACGGCCCCCAGGGGGGCGAGGTTGCCGAAGAGCACGGCCAGACCGCCGGTGGCGTGCCACGGGTCGTCGATCGGCCGGATGACGCTCTCGTCGACCACGCGCGCACCCGCGACCGCCTCACCGACGGTACCGCCCGCGACGCTGAGCGCGGACCCGTCCATGAGGCCGGCGTGGATGAGGCGGTCCATCACCGCCTGGATGCCGCCGGCGTGGTACAGGTCTTCCATGTGGTGGGTGCCGGCCGGGGCGATCTTGCAGATGTGCGGCACCCTCGCGGCGACCTCGTTGATGCGCCGCAAGTCGAAGTCGAGGCCCGCCTCGGTGGCGATCGCCGTGAGGTGGAGCACGGTGTTGGTGCTGCAGCCGAGGCTGGCGTCGGCGGCGAGGGCGTTGCCGACCGCCGCGTCCGTCAGGATGTCGCGCGGCTTGCGGTCGGCGGCGAGCACCTCCATGACCTTCTCGCCGCTGTCCTTCGCGAAGCGGATGCGTTCGCTGTAGACGGCGGGGATCGTACCGTTGCCGGGCAGCGCCATGCCGATGACCTCGGCCAGACAGTTCATCGAGTTGGCGGTGAACATGCCGGAACACGAGCCGCAGGT
Source organism: uncultured Thermoleophilia bacterium (assembly GCA_964545565.1). Classification (GTDB taxonomy): domain Bacteria; phylum Actinomycetota; class Thermoleophilia; order UBA2241; family UBA2241; genus CAIXSE01. Next base: position 4,119 of record CAZJGT010000116.1, on the reverse strand, counting down.
CGGGCAGGCACTGCACTCGATGGCCTCGAGCCCCTCGTCGTCGAGCTTGCCGGCCTGGTGCCGGCCGACGGCCTCGAAGACGCTGTTCAGGTCCAGCGTGCGGCCCTCATGGCGGCCGGCGAGCATGGCGCCGCCGCCGACCATGACGGCCGGCACGTTGAGGCGCATGGCGGCCATGAGCATGCCCGGCACGATCTTGTCGCAGCACGGCACGAGCACGAGGGCGTCGAAGGCGTGAGCGATGGTCATCGACTCGACCGTATCGGCGATGAGTTCGCGGCTCGGTAGCGAGTAGTGCATGCCGAGGTGGTTCATGGCGATGCCGTCGCAGATGCCCATCACGCCGAACTCCAGGGGCACGCCGCCGGCCGAACGCACGCCGGCCTTGACCGCATCCACCACGGTGCGCAGATGCAGGTGCCCCGGGACGACCTCACTGAAGGCGTTCGCGACTCCGACGAACGGCCTCTCCATCTCGGCGTCGCTCACGCCGAGCGCGCGCAGCAGCGAGCGGTGTGGCGCGCGCGCCAGACCCCGCTTGATCTCGTCGCTTCTCACGGCACTCCAGTCTTCTCGTCGCCGACACGGCGACCGCCCCGATGCCGGCGACGGCCATGACCCCGAAATGATACCGGAAACGTCGTACCTGCGGGCGCGCCGAGGCGTGACTCTATACCCCCATGGGTATAAGGCCCATGATCCGTCAAGAACGAGGAGGTCCTGCCATGCACGCAGTGGAGTACGGCATCGGCCGTTCTCTGGACGAACCGTACGAGGCCGCCAAGGCGCGTGTCGTCGAGGCCCTGAAGGCCGAGGGCTTCGGGGTCATCACGGAGATCGACGTCCAGGCGACGATGAAGGAGAAGCTGGGCGTCGACGTCCCGCCGCACACCATATTGGGAGCATGCAACCCGAAGCTCGCGCACGCGGCGATCCAGGTCGAGCCCGACATCGGTGTGCTGCTCCCGTGCAACGTCGTCGTGTACGCCACCGACGCCGGAACGAGGGTCACCGCGGTGAATGCCGGTGTGATGCTGGGTATGGTAGACAACGAGCGCCTTGCGCCCATCGCCGAGGAGGTCCGGGAGCGTCTGCAACGGGTCCTCGAGAGCCTGTGACGGAATCACGACCAACGGGCAGGACCAGAACCTGCCGTGCCAAGGAGGAGACCACGTGGCAAGCGAAGTGAAGACCCTGACCGACGCGACCTTCGACACCGAGGTCGCGGATGCGAGTACACCGATGATCGTCGACTTCTGGGCGCCGTGGTGCGGGCCGTGCCGCATGGTCGGCCCCGTGATCGACGAGATCGCCCAGGAGCACGACGACAAGGTGAGCGTCGGCAAGGTCAACGTCGACGAGAACCCGGCCACGGCTCAGAAGTACGGCATCATGAGCATCCCGACGATCATCCTCTTCAAGGACGGAGAGCCGGCCAAGAAGGTCATCGGCGCCCGCTCCAAGGCCGACTTCCTGCGCGAGTTCGAGCTGGCCTGATCGCCCGCGCGCGGCGCGGGAGCGAAGAGGGCGGCCGCAAGGCCACCCTCTTCGCTCCGCAGCGCCGCGGCCTCACGGCCGCGCCCTGTTCACTTGATCGCGTCGCGTCCGCGCTCGCCGGTCCGCGTGCGCACGGCGTCGTCCACCGGCGTCACGAAGATCTTGCCCTCGCCGATCAGGTTGCTCTTGAGCGAGGCGCTGATGGCGCGGACGATGCGCTCCACGTCTTGCTCGAGCACGACCATCTCGACCTTCATCTTGGGGTGGAAGCGCACTTCGCCCGGCTTGACGTCCTCGCCGCGCACGAAGCCCTTCTGGACACCGAAGCCTTTGGCCTCGGTGACCGACATGCCGACCACGCCCTCGACTGCCATGGCCTCTGCCACGGTGTCGAGGTTGTAGGGCTGGATGTAGCACTCGATCTTCTTCATCGTGCGGCTCCTTTCACCCCGCGCTCAGGATCGCCCTGCGACGAGGTGTGACTGTGCACCCGCGGTCCTGCTCCATTCCGAACGTACCCGTGGCCCGAGCGTGACCAAACGGCCGGTCCGGCCCAGGAAGGATCAGACCACGCCCTGGTCGAGCATGGCGTCGGCCACCTTGAGGAAGCCGGCGATGTTGGCGCCCGCGACGTAGTCGCCGGGCATCCCGAACGCTTCGGCGGTCTGCAGGCACTGCCGGTGGATCGCCTTCATGATGCCGTGCAAGCGAGCGTCGACCTCTTCCCGCGTCCAGCTCAGCCGCAGGCTGTTCTGGCTCATCTCCAGCCCGGAGGTGGCCACCCCGCCCGCGTTCACGGCCTTGCCCGGTCCGAACGGCACCTCGTTCTGGCGGAAGACGTCCACGGCTTCGGCCGTGCACGGCATGTTGGCCGCCTCGACCACATACCGGCAGCCGTTCGCGACGAGCGTCCGGGCGCTCTCGCCGTCGAGTTCGTTCTGCGTCGCGGTCGGCACGGCGATGTCGCAGGGCACGACCCAGGGGCGCCGGCCCTCGACCCAGGTGAGGCCGAACTCGTCGGCGTAGTCCTTGGCCGGCCGGCGCTCCGTGGCCCACAGAGGCTTGAGGAACTCGAGCTTGTCCCCGCGGATGCCGTCCGGATCGTGCACGTAGCCGTACTCGTCACCGATGGTGACGACGTTGGCGCCGAGGTCGTTGGCCTTCTCGATGAAGAACGTGCCGACGTTGCCGTAGCCGGAGATGGCGATGGTCTTGCCCTCCATCGTGTCGGCCTTGTCGGCGAGTACCTCAGCGAGGAAGTAGGCGGTGCCGTAGCCCGTCGCCTCCGGCCGGATCAGCGACCCACCCCAGCCGATCTTCTTGCCGGTGAGCACGCCCGTGAACTGATCGGTCAGTCGCTTGTACTGGCCATACAGAAAGCCGATCTCGCGGGCGCCGACGCCGATGTCGCCCGCGGGCACGTCCGTGTCGGCGCCGATGTGGCGGAAGAGCTCGCTCATGAAGCTCTGGCAGAAGCGCATGACCTCGTGGTCGCTCTTGCCGCGGGGATCGAAGTCCGAACCGCCCTTGCCGCCGCCCATCGGCAGCATCGTCAGGCCGTTCTTGAACACCTGCTCGAATGCGAGGAACTTCATGACGCCGAGATTGACGGTAGGACTGAAACGCAGGCCCCCCTTGTAAGGGCCGATAGCACTGTTCATCTGGACGCGGAAGCCCCGGTTGACCTGCACGATGCCGGCGTCGTCGACCCAGGGGACACGGAACATGATGACGCGTTCGGGCTCGACCATGCGTTCGAGGACGCGCTCCTCGACGTACTCCGGCCGTTGCTCGAGAACCGGCGTCAGCGATTCCACCACCTCCTGCACGGCCTGATGGAACTCGGCCTCGTGAGGATCCCTCTGCTTGAGTCTGGCCATGATGTCGTCGGCGAACCTGCTCATGTAGTACCCTCCGCTCGGCAGTCGCGGGTTGTCGCCGGATGAACGGCGTCGCTGCCCGCGCGCGCGACAGACGACGGACGGGCACGGGCGCTCGCAGTATACGTCGGGCCCCCACCCTGTGCAGTTGCCATTGGGGCCAAACTTGGGCCGCGCAGATGGGCAACTTGGTACACGGTGGCGCATCGATCGTCCGTCCGGACAACGCCTTCGTCCTGCCGTGTCGGCGGATGCCGTCGTCTTGCGCTTCCGAACCGGTCATCAGCCGTCTCTCCCTCTTGTACATTCGGTACAGTGCATGCCGGACTCATTGGCTGCGCGTTCGACTTCATTGACTACGGCCGGACGCTTTCCTATAGTGAAGCGTGAGGGTGCCCGGACCACCCCGGTCCGTCGCCCGCCGCAACGAATCGACGCGCGCACATCGACTTCTGCGCGCCCGCGCCCGTACTGCCAGCGCCGCGCCCGTTCGCCGAGGGCGCCAGGAAGGAGTGCACGCATGGCTCTCAAGACACCCGAGGAGTTCATCCAGAGTCTCGCCGACCTGGATCTGCAGATCTACCTGTTCGGGGAGAAGATCGACGACTACGTCAATCATCCCGTCATCCGGCCGAGCATCAACTGCATCGCCATGACCTACCAACTGGCACAGCAGCCGGAGTACGAAGACCTGATGCTGGCCACCAGCCACCTCACCGGCAAGAAGGTCAACCGCTTCACC
>CAZJGT010000115.1:0-7443 GCA_964545565.1 uncultured Thermoleophilia bacterium | reverse complement strand
CTAGCTACGCCGCCGTCCGGGAGTTCTCCTGCCGGGACACGTGGCTCGTCTCCCACGGCCGGCGGAGCCGGCGCCCCGGTGGGTACTCACCTCCGCGATAGTGGAAATGGCACGAAGGCCGTTCGTCGGCTACACTAGTCGGACTTCCGGCACATACAACCAGGGGTATCCGCTTGAACAAGAAATCCCGCACTCGTTTGCTCGTCGCCACCGCGGTCATCGTCGCCGTCTTCGTGATCGGCGTCGTCTTCCTCGTGCAGCGACAGGGCGCCTACTACCGGCAGGTCTCGGAGCTGGCCACCGGACAGTACGACGGCAAGAACGTCAAGGTCGGCGGCAGGGTGCTCGACGGCACCATCAAGCGTGACACGTCGGGCGTGCACTTCACCATCGAAGACCTCACCGGCAAGACGGAGACCGTGAACGTCACCTACAGCGGCCAGATGCCCAACACCTTCGAGGCGGGCGTCGACGTCGTCGTGATCGGGGAGTACGCCAGCGGCGGTCTCATCACGGCCGAACAGCTGCAGACCAAATGCCCGAGCAAGTACAAGGGGCAGGCCTCGCCCGCCGCGCAGAGCGGCCAGTGAGGACCGGCGTTTGATCCTCGTCGGCAGATACGCGCTCGTCGCGGCGCTGGTCTTCTCACTCGGCTCGGTGTGGTTCATCGCACTCGGGCTGGGTACGAACCGCAGGGAGCTCATCCGCTACGGCTATTACGCGGTCTACGGGTTCTTCCTCACCACCGTCATCGCGTCGGCGGTGCTCCTCCAGGCGTTCCTGACCAAGGACTTCACCTTCGCCTACGTCGCGGAGAACTCCGATGCCACGCTGTCCGTCTTCTACCGCATCGCCGGGTTCTGGGCCGGCCAGCAGGGGTCGTTCCTGCTCTGGCTCCTCCTCCTTGCGATCTCCGTCATCATCATCGCGGTGATCGACCTCGAGCGGCTCGAGCGGCTCACCGGCGGCGCGGTCGCGATCCTCGCCGCCGTCTCGGCCGTGTTCGCGGCGCTCATGATCTTCGATACGGGGTCCAACCCGTTCCTCAAGGCCGAGGCTGGAGCCGTGCCCTTCGGCCTCAATCCGCTGCTCCTGCATCCGGGCATGGTGCTGCACCCGCCGGCGCTGTTCGTCGGCTACGTGGGCCTGGCGGTGCCGTTCGCCTATGCCGTCTCCACCCTCATCCTGGGCCGCAGCGACAAGCTCTGGGTGCAGCGCTCGCAGAAGTGGACCGTCTTCGGCTGGCTCTTCCTCACGCTCGGCATCGGCCTCGGCGCCTGGTGGGCCTACGTCGTCCTCAGCTTCGGCGGCTACTGGGGGTGGGACCCGGTCGAGAACACCTCCCTCGTGCCGTGGCTCACGGCCACGGCGCTGCTCCACTCGTTCACGCTCTACAAGGCCCGCGGCCTCTTCAAGCGCTGGGCGCTGGCGCTCGCCGCGCTGACGTTCTTCTTCACCATCCTCGCGACCTGGACGACGCGCACCGGCCTCATCAGCTCGGTGCACGCCTTCGGCACGAACCCGGTGCTGGCCTGGATCCTCTCGACCTTCCTCGTGGTGACCGCCGTGGGCAGCGCCGGGCTGATCGTCTGGCGCTGGCGCGCGTTCGCGAGTCATGACGAGGTCGAGAGCGCCGTCTCCCGTGATTTCCTCTACTACGTCACTAATCTGCTGCTCACCCTGTTCGCCATAGCCATCGCCTTCGCCACGGTCGGCGTGCCGCTGCTCGTGGAGCGCACCGTGGGGGCGAGCACCTACGATGTCGTCGCCCGCCCTCTCGGCGTCGTGGTCCTCGCCATGATCGCGATCTGCCCGCTCCTCGCCTGGCGCAAGACCGACGGTGCGCAGCTGCGCAAGACGCTCATCCTGCCCACGGTGACCATGCTCCTCTCGGCGCCGCTGTGGCTGTACCTGGGCTTCCAGTCCAGCCTGTGGGGCTTCATCGGCATGCTCGTCTGCGGTTTCGCCTTCGGCGCCGTCATCCAGTTCGTGCTGCGCTCGGCGCGCCGGGCGGCCGGACCCGGCAAGAGCCTCTGGTCCGGCCTGGGGCGCGCCTTCACCGGCAGTCGTACGCGCACCGCAGCCTACGTGATCCACATGGGCATGGTGCTGATCGTCGCCGGGCTGCTCGGCTCGACCGTGTACAAAGTCGAGCAGACGGCCATCGTCGAGGTCAAGCCGGGCGAGACCGTCACCCTCGAGGGCTACACCCTCACCTACAGGGGCATGAACGACAGCACCGGAGCGCAGAACTCCACGCGCAGTGAGGCCGTCTTCGCGGTGACCCGTGACGGCGCCGCCGTCGGTACGGTCAAGCCGCACACGGACATCTATCCGATGAGCGGCGCCGCGGTGCGCGCCGTGATCCTCGGTCGTCCCTTCGAGGACCTCTTCGTCGTCGCCGACGAGCCCTTCGACGGCACCTCCGAGACCATCGCACTGCGCGTCGTCGTCTTCCCGCTCATCCGTTGGGTCTGGATCGGCTCGATCCTGCTCTGCGTCGGCGCCTTCGTCTCGCTGTGGCCGAAGCGGCGGCGGCAGGAGCAGGAGGCGCGCATGGAGCAGCCTGCGATGGACGCGCCGGAGACCGCCGGGGCGGACGGCGCGACGATCTGACGGAGGTCGCCCGGTGTCGGACGCACAGGACCGGCAGCACGACGCGGCCCCCCTCGAGATCGAGGTCGACGGACTGCGCAAGACGTTCGGGCGCCGCGAGGTGCTGAAAGGCCTCTCCTTCAGCCTTCGTCGCGGCGGCTTTCTCAGCATCTTCGGCCCCAACGGGGCCGGCAAGACGACCACGCTGCGCGTGCTGGCCACGCTGCTCACGCCGTCCGGCGGCGCGATCAGGGTCGCCGGCCACGACGTGCGCGAGGATCCCATGCCTGTGCGCAAGGCCATCGGCTTCATCTCGCACAACGCCATGCTCTACCCGGACCTCACGGCGCAGGAGAACCTGCGCTTCTACGCCGACATGTACGGCGTGGAGGACCGTGAGGCGCGCATCACCGAGTTGCTCGAGCGCCTCGAGCTGAGCGCGCGCCGGTACGACGTGGTGCGCACCTACAGCAAGGGAATGCGCCAGCGGCTGGCGATCGCGCGGGCCATCCTGCACCGCCCGCGCGTCCTCCTCCTCGACGAACCGCACTCGGGGCTCGACCCGCGCGCCGTCGATATCCTCGACGGCTTGCTCATGGAGATCCGCGACGAGCACACGTTCGTCATGGTCACCCACAACATCGCCAAGGGCCTGGAATGGGGGACCGAGCTGATGATCGTCGAAGGAGGCCGCATCGTCTACGAGCATGCGGCCGGCGTCGACCACGACGCCTTCAGCGCCGTGTACCGCGAGCACGTCCACGACGGAAGCGTGCTTTGAGCATGAGCGGCTGGGGCCAGTTCAAAGCCATACTGCGCAAGGATCTCATCCGCGAGCTGCGCACGCGCGACATGCTCGTCAGCATGATCCTCTTCGTGCTGCTGGCGATGGTGATCTTCCACTACGCCTTCAGCGTCAAGGAGGGCGCCGACCTCACCTTCTTCACCGGCGGCATGCTCTGGGTGACGTTCATCTTCGCCATGCTGCTGGGCCTCAACCGCTCCTTCGCCCAGGAGAAGGACGAGCATTGCCTTGACGGGCTCCTGCTCTGCCCGGTCGACCGCGTCACGATCTTTCTCGCGAAGACGGTGGGCAACCTCGTCTTCCTGCTCATCATCCAGGCGGTGGCCGTGCCCGTGTTCACGCTCTTCTTCATCGAGCGCAGTTACGTGGGTGATCTGCTGCCGTTTCTGCTCGTGTTGCTGCTCGCCGACGTGGGTATCTGTGCTCTTGGTACACTATTGGCGACGATTTCGATGAACACGCGCTCGCGCGACCTGCTGCTGCCGATCCTCTTTCTGCCGCTGATCGTGCCGGTGCTCATCGCCGCCACCGGGGCGACGACGCTGATCTTCGCCGAAGGAGCCGGGCTGGGTGACCTGGCGGCACGGTTTCTGTTTCTGCTCGGGTTCGACGCCGTGTTCCTGGTCGCCGCCTGGGGGACCTACGACTTCGCCATAGGAGAGTGACGTGAAGAAGCTCGTGAGCGCGCCGGCGCTGTTCATCGGGGCCGGCGCCTTCCTCATCATCGGCCTCCTGCTCGCCTTCTGGTACTCGCCCACCGACTCGTCGTCGATGGGTTTCAGCCAGAAGATCTTCTACTACCACGTACCCATCGCCGAGACGGCCCTGGTCGCGTTCGGCATCGCCTTCGTGGCCGCCGTCGCCTACCTGCGCACGCAAGACCTCAAGTGGGACCGTCTGAGCTACGTCAGTGTGCGCCTCGGGCTGCTGTTCAGCATCCTCGTGATGCTCACCGGGATGATCTGGGGCAAGGCCGCCTGGGACACCTGGTGGGCATGGGAGCCGCGACTCACGACCTTCCTGCTCGTGTGCTTCCTCTACGCCGCCTACTGGGTGCTGCGCTCGGTGGTCGACGAGGAGCAGCGCAGGGCGACCTACGCGGCGGTGTTCGCGATCATCGCTTTCATCGACGTGCCGATCACCTTCTTCGCGACGCGCTTTCTGCCCGAAGGCCTGCACCCCGCGGTCATCTCCACCGGAGGTACCGGCATGGAGGGCAGCATGTTCGTCAGCTTCTTCATCAGTATGGTGGGGATGACGCTGCTGCTGGTGGCGCTCACGCGGCGCGATCTCGCGATCGAGGACCTCAAGGACCGCATCACCGATCTCAAGAGCGCGCTGGGAGGCTGACCACGATGACCATCGAAGAAGGCGTCAAGTACGTCGCCGCGGCCTACGCCATCATTCTGGCCGTACTGTTGATCTACTACTTCATGAGCGCGCGTCGCGTGACGGCACTGCAACGCGATGTGCGGCTGCTCGAGGACGAGGCGAAGCGCCGGGAAGGCTGAGCCCGGGGGATGGACCAGATCTCCGTCATCCTCGTCTGGTTCGCGTACCTTGTGTACGCGGCCGCGTTCGCGGTGTTCCTGATCGGCTTCTTCACGCAGCGGCCGTGGATGAACCGCCTGGGGATCGTCGTGGCCGCCGCGGGTCTCGTGGGCCAGACGGTGGCCCTGGTCCTGCGGGGGATCAGCGCCGGTCACTTCCCCTTCGTGGGGATCTACGAGTCGATGGTGCTCGTCGCCTGGGCGGTCGTCCTCGTGTGGCACGTGCTCGAGGCGTTCACACGGATCAAGGCCGTGGGGCTCTACGTGATGCCGGTCGTGCTCGTCCTCCTCACCATCGCCCTGATCGAGTACAACCCCCCCGTGGGGCTCGCCCCGGCGCTCAGGAGCGACATCGTCATCCTGCACGTCGTGGTGATGCTCGTCGCCATCGGCTGCCTGTACGTGGCCGGCGGCGCCGCCATCATCTACCTCGTGGAGGAGGCGCTCCTGCGGCGCCGCAAGACCGGTGGAGTCCTCGGACGCCTGCCCTCGCTTGCGGCGCTCGACCGGCTCATCTACCATGCGACGCTGCTCGGCCTCCCCTTCCTGACCATGGGCATGGCCGCCGGCGTGATCCGCGCCGAGACGTTCCGCGTACCGGGCTGGTCGACCGACCCCATGGTGTTGCTCTCGGTGGGCGCCTGGGCGGTCTACATCGTCCTCATCGCCGGTCGCGTGCGCGGCGAATGGTCGGGCCGCTCCGTGTCCTGGCTGGCGATCGCCGGACTGGTCCTGCTGCTCGTCATCCGTTTCGCCGCCGTACCATATCTGAGCGGCTTCCACACCTACGGAGCCTGACCCATGCTCGTCGTCGTCGCCGGCATCTCCCACAAGACCGCCCCGCTCGAACTGCGCGAGCGTCTGGCGCTCGACGAGGAGGCATCGTTGCGTGTGGCGGGCGAACTGCTCGCCGAGGGCGTCGCCTGCGAGGCCGTCGCGCTGAGCACCTGCAACCGCACCGAGCTCTATCTGTACGGGCGCGACTCGCTCGCGGCGCGCCAGGCGGCGCTCGCCCACCTGGCGCGCCACGCGGGAGTCGCGTCTGGCGAGCTCGAGCCGAGCCTCTACAGCTACTCCGGGGACGGCGCGATCGCCCATCTGTTCCGGGTCACCTCGAGTCTCGACTCCATGGTGGTCGGCGAGGCGCAGATCGTCGCCCAGCTCAAGGCCGCCTACCAACTGGCGTGCGAGGGCGGCTGCACCAGCGTCGTCTTCAACCACCTCTTCCGGCACGCGCTCGAGGTCGGCAAGCGCGTACGCACCGAAACGTCCATCGGTGAGCGCCCCGTGAGCGTGAGCTCCGCCGCGGTCGAGCTCGCTCTGCAGGTGTTCGGCAGGTTGCGCGACCACACCGTGCTCATCATCGGCGCCGGCGAGACCAGCGAGCTCACGGCGACGCACCTCAGGGCGCACGGCATCGAGCGCATCCTGGTCGCCAACCGGACGCTGGACACATCCATGGAACTGGCGCGGCGCGTCGATGGAGAGGCAGTGCGCTTCGAGGATCTCGAGCATCACCTCGCGGCGGCAGACATCGTCATCAGCTCCACCTCGGCGCCGCACTACGTCGTCACCAGAGAGACCGTGGACCGCGCCTTCAAGCGCCGCCGCCACCGGCCCATGTTCCTCATCGACATCGCTGTGCCGCGCGACCTCGACCCGGAGATCAATCGCGTACGGGACGCGTACCTCTACGACATCGACGACCTGCAGCACGTGGTGGAGCACAACCGCCACGAGCGCGAGAAGGAGGCGCGACACGCCGAGCACATCGTCGAGGAGGAGCTCGCAAGCGTCAACGACTGGCTGCGCAGCCTCGAGGTCGTGCCGACCATCGCGATGCTGCGGGAGGCCGTGGAGGGCATCCGGCGCAACGAGCTCGCACGGCTGGGCAGCAAGATGAGCGACCTCACCGACGAGCAGCGCGCCCGGGTCGAGATGCTCACGGTCAGCATCGTCAACAAGATCCTGCACGTGCCGACGGTGAAGATGAAGGAGGTCGCCGGCCGCGACCAATGCTACCTGTACGTCGACGCCATGCGCACCATGTTCGGCCTCGACGGTTCGGAGAGCGTGGAGGAGGCGGCGCCGAACGAGCAGTCGGGCGCGCGGCCAGACAACGTCCGCCACCTCCGTGGCACCGGGACGGGCGACGCGTGACCGACACGATCCGTATCGGCTCCCGCGGCTCCCGTCTCGCGCTCGTACAGGCGCAGTGGGTGCGGGGCCGCGTGGCGGAGCGACATCCCGACCTGCGCGTCGAGATCGAGGTCATCACTACCAAGGGAGACAAGCTCCTCGACGCGCCGCTGTCCAAGCTCGGCGACAAGGGGCTCTTCACCAAGGAGCTCGAGACGGCGCTGCTCGACGGCCGCATCGACGTGGCTGTCCACTCGGCCAAGGACATGCCGACCGCCGTGCCGGAGGGCCTCGCCATCATCGCCTTCACCGAGCGTGAGGACGTGCGCGACGTGTTCGTCGCCAACCCCGAGC
>CAZJGT010000114.1:1451-7451 GCA_964545565.1 uncultured Thermoleophilia bacterium | reverse complement strand
GTGATCGCCTTTCTGGTGCACATCTCGTGGGACTGGGATTGGGACATGGCCGCCATCGGGACGCTCGTGTTCGTCTTCATCGCGGCGTGCATCTCGTATCGAGCGACGCGCCGCGCGGACGAGCGGCGCTTTCGCGGCCGCGCGGACCGCGAGGCGCCCGAGCGGGAATCGCACGCCGGAGCTGCCCCCGGCGCGGCGCGCGTGCCCGCGGCGAGCATGCCGGCGGCGAGTGTGCCGGACGGCGGCTTGGCCACGGCGGGCATCTCCGGCGAGACGACCGCACTCCCGTCGCCGCGCCGCTTTCCGCACGGGGTGGGCTGGGCGCCGCGCGTCGTCGCCAGCGTGGCGCTGCTCCTGCTCGCCGTGAGCTGGCTGCCGCCGTACCTCGCAGAGCGCGCGGAGAACGCGGCCCTCTCCGCGTCGGGCGCCGGTCGTGTCGACGCCGCTCTCCATCACGTGCGGCGAGCGGCGCGCCTGGACCCGCTCGCCGTCGGCCCGCTCCTGAAGGAGGCCAAGCTGCTGCAGCAGCTTGGCCGCAACCGCGAAGCGCGTGCTCGCGTGCGCCGGGCCGCGCGGCTGCAGCCGCAGAACTACGAGGTCTGGTACGACCTCGGCAAGCTCCAGCTCGAGGCATTCGGACGCGACGAGGCGGCGAGGGCCGCCTTCACGCGTGCCCTGGCGCTGAACCCCCTGCACACGTCCAGCCGCTACGAGCTCGAGCGCCTCGCCCGGTGACGCGCCCCGGCGGCGTCGGCGCAGACGGGCCGCGCCCCCCGCCTGTGGTAGACTCCCGGCCGTAAACGGGGCCTTTTCTCACCTTTCACGGAGGTTGCGAACCGCATGGATGCCGCTCCGATCGGGGTCGTCGGTACCGGGTACGTGGGCCTTGTCTCAGCAGTGTGCTTCGCTCACCTGGGGCACGACGTCGTGTGCATGGACATCGATGAGGGCAAGATCGCCGGGCTCAAGCGCGGCGACGTCCCCATCTACGAGCCCGGGCTCGAGAAGCTCGTCGCCGACAACGCCGCCCGCCTCTCGTTCACCACCTCCTACGACGACCTGCTCGACTCCTGTCGCCTCCTCTTCATCGCCGTCGACACGCCGCCGTCGCCGTCCGGTGACGCCGACCTCTCCCGCGTGCAGCATGCGGTCCGCGAAGTCGCCGCGCGTGGCGGGGAGCGGCTGCTCGTCATGAAGAGCACCGTCCCCGTGGGCACCGGCGAGAAGGTCATGGCCGACCTCGAGTCGCTCGGCGTGGACGACATCACCTACGCGTCCAATCCCGAGTTCCTGCGCGAGGGCGCCGCGATCCAGGACTTCCTCGAGCCGGACCGCATCGTCATCGGCAGCTTCCGCGTGGAGGACGGCGCCGCAGTCGAGGCGCTCTATCGCGGCATCGACACCCACGTCGTGCGCACCAGCGTCCCCACCGCGGAGATGGTCAAGTACGCGTCCAACGCGTTTCTCGCCACCAAGATCTCCTTCATCAACGAGATCGCCAACGTCTGTGAGCAGGTCGGAGCCGACGTGAAGACGGTCGCACACGGCATGGGTCTCGACCACCGCATCGGCCCGCACTTCCTGCAGGCCGGCATCGGCTACGGCGGCTCGTGCTTCCCCAAGGACGTGCAGGCGCTCAAGCAGCTGGCGGGCGACAGCGGCTACCACTTCCAGTTGCTCAACGCCGTCATCGAGGTCAACGCCCTGCAGAAGCGCCGCGTGGTGGGCAAGCTCAAGGAGCGGCTGGGCAGTCTCCGCGGCGCCACCGTCTCGCTGCTGGGGCTCACCTTCAAGCCCAACACCGACGACCTGCGCGAGGCGGCTTCCATCGTGCTCGCCGGCCGCCTCATCAGCGAGGGCGCCCACGTGAAGGCCTACGACCCCATGCTCGACGCCGGCGACCACCCCTTGTTCCCCGGCGTCGAGATCTGCGAGGAGCCGCTCGAGGCGCTCGCCGGCGCCGACGCGGCCGTCCTCGTCACCGAGTGGCCGGAGTTCGCGCGGCTCGACTGGGCCGTCGCCGGAGCCGTGATGGCACGGCCGCTCCTCATCGACGGCCGCAACTTCATCGATCGCGCCGCGGCTGCGGAGGCCGGGCTCGATTACGAGGGCATCGGGCTCGGCGACGAGATACCCGCGCCCGTCGCCGGCTGAGCCTCGCGGATGAGTGCGGCGCGAGGAATCCCGCGGCAGGCCGTCATCCTGGTGGGGGGCGAGGGGACTCGCCTGCGTCCCGTCACGTCCCGCGTGCCCAAGCCCGTGGCACCGGTCGTCGAGCGCCCCTTCGTCGCCTACATCCTCGACAACCTCGCCCGTCACGGCGTGGAGCGGGCGATCTTCTCGACCGGGTTTCTCGCCGAGGCGATCGCGGCGGTGATCGGCGACGGGGCGGACTACGGCCTCCACGTGGACTACGCCGTCGAGGATGAGCCCCTGGGCACCGCAGGAGCGATCGCGAACTGCGCGGACAAGCTCGACGGCGGCGGCTTCTACGTGTTCAACGGCGACGTGCTCAGCGACGTCGATCTCGGCGAGCTCGCGGCGGCCCACGTCGCCAAGGGCGGCATGGGGACCATCTTCCTCACCCCCGTCGAGGATCCCCGGCGCTACGGCCTGGTCGAGCTCCGCGACGACGGCGCCGTGGCCAGCTTCCTCGAGAAGCCCGGCGAATGGGAGGGCACGGCGCTCATCAACGCCGGCGTCTACGTCCTGGAGCCCGAGGTGCTCGAGATGATCCCCAGAGGACGCCTCTTCTCCATCGAGCGCGGCGTGTTCCCCAAGCTCGCCGCCGCCGGCTCCCTCTACGGCTACGTGGACCGCGGCTACTGGCGTGACATCGGTACCCCGGACAGTTACCTGCAGGCGCACTTCGACATCCTCGAACAGACGGTGAGCACATCCGTCGCCGAAGCGCTCGGCGACCAGTACCTGTACATCTCGCCCACGGCGGAGGTCGCCGCGGGCGTGCGGGTGGTCCCGCCGTGCTACGTGGCGGACGGCGCCCGCGTGGGCGCCGGCGCCCGCGTCGGCCCCTTGACCGTGCTCGGCGCCGGCTCCGTGGTGGGCGAGGGGGCGACCGTCGTCGAGGCAGTGGTCCAGTCCGGCGTCGTGATCGGCGCGCACGCGCAGGTGGAGGGCAGCATCCTCGTGCGCGACTGCAGAGTCGGCGCCGGCACGCAGCTCAACGGCGCGGTGGTGGGCGAAGCGTGCGCGATCGGCGCCGGCAACCGGCTGGCCGGCGGCATCTGCGTGTATCCGGACACGACGCTGCCCGACAACTCCATCCAGTTCTACGAGCAGCTCCGCGGCAGGGAGGGAGCATGACGATCCCCGACGGCATCTTCAAGGCCTACGACGTACGCGGGCTGTACCCCGAGGAGCTGGATGAGGGGGCCGCCGAGCGCATCGGCTGTGCTCTGGCGCAGCAGCTCAGGGCTGCCCGGCTCGGCGTGGGTATGGACCCGCGGCCGTCGTCGCTCGGGCTTCTCGAAGCCTTCGCCGCCGGCGCCGCTGCCGGTGGCGCCTCGACCATCGACTTCGGTCTCGTGCCCACGGAGATGGTGTACTTCGGCGTGGCTTCGCGAGGCCTTGACGGAGGCGCGATGATCACCGCCTCGCACAATCCACCGCAGTACAACGGCATGAAGCTGGTGGGGGAGGGGGCGCTGCCGCTGAGCGGCGACGCCGGCATCCCCGAGCTCAAGGAGCGCAGCCAGGCTCTGCGTGAGCTGCCCGCGCCCGTGGCCGGCGTCGGCACGGAGGGGCTCGACCTGTACCCCGCGTTCGTCAAGCACCTGCACGGCCTGGTGGACGTCTCCGCTTTCAGGCCGTACAAGGTGGTCATGGACGCCGCGAACGGCGTGGCCGGCAAGCTCGCCCCGCTCGTCTTCGCGGCCACGCCGATCGACAGCGTCGAGATGTACTTCGAGGTCGACGGCACCTTCCCCAACCACGACCCCAACCCGTTGCTCGACGAGAACAACCGCGAGATCCGCGAGAGGGTCGTGGCCGAGAAGGCCGATCTCGGCATCGCCTGGGACGGCGATGCCGACCGCTGCTTCTTCATCGACGAGGACGGCGAGTTCGTGCCCGGCGACTTCGTCACCGCGCTGCTCGCCGAGGCCCTGCTGCTGAAGCGCCCGGGCGCCAAGATCCTCTACGACCTGCGCGCCAGCCGCGCCGTGCCCGACGTGATCCGCGCCAACGGCGGCGTGCCCCTGCTCAACCGCGTCGGGCACGCCTTCTTCAAGCAGCGCATGCGTCGCGAGGGCGGGCTCTTCGGTGGCGAGGTATCCGGCCACTACTACTTCGCCGACAACTACAACGCCGATTCCGGATTCATCCCCGCGCTGCTCATCCTTGAACTGCTCTCGCAGAAGCACGCCACGATGGCGGAACTGCTGGAGCCGCTGCGCACCCGGTACTTCATCAGCGGCGAGATCAACTCCGTGGTCGACGACGTGCCGGCGGCGATCGCCCGCGTCGAGGAGCGCTTCGCCGACGCCGAGCTGGGGCACCTGGACGGCGTGTCCGTCGACTACGAGCACTGGCACTTCAATGTGCGTCCGTCCAACACGGAGCCGCTGCTGCGGCTCAACCTGGGCGCCGACTCCCGGACGCTGATGGAGGAGAAGCGCGACCTCGTGCTCTCCGTGATCCTCGAGGGCTGACGTGGGCGACTCCCTCGACCTCGGCGCCGCGAGGGTCGCGGACATCGACCGAACCGGCATGTTCGCCGAAGTCGCGGCTCTGCCGCGGCAGCTCCGCGACGGCTACGAGATGGCTCGCGAGCGGCTCGCCGGCGCCTTCTTCGGGACCTGTCCGGCGATCCCGCCGGCCGAGCCCGCGAGTCTGGCGATCTGCGGCATGGGCGGCTCCGCCATCGGCGCCGACCTCGTGCTCGCCTGCCTGCCCGGGCTCTCCGTGCCGGCGACGGTCGTCCGGGGCTATGCGCTCCCCGAGTGGGTCGGTCGGGAGACCCTCGTCGTCGTCGTGAGCTACTCCGGCGGGACCGAGGAGGCGCTCGCCTGTGCGGCGCAGGCGCGCGCGCGCGGCTGCGCCCCCGTCTGCGTCGCCTCGGGCGGGCGTCTGACCGCGTACGCCGAGGGGGAAGGCCTGCCGCACGTGCTCGTCCCCGGCGGCCGCCAGCCACGGGCCGCCGTCGGCTTGCTCTCGATGCCCCTGCTGGCCACGCTTGAAGCCTGCGGGCTGTGCCGGGAGCATGCGGGCGATGTGGCCGCGGCCGCCGTGCGACTCGAGCAGGACAACGCCGTCTTCGGTCCCGACCGCGACGAGGCCGGCAACCCCGCCAAGACCCTGGCCCGGCGGCTGGTCGAGCGGCTCGTCGTCACGTACGGGGCCGGCCCCACCGGCCCCGTCGCCCGGCGCTGGAAGGGGCAGATCAACGAGAACGCCAAGGCTCCGGCCTTCTTCAACGAGTTGCCGGAGCTCGATCACAACGAGATCATGGGCTGGACGAGTCTCCCGCACCTCACCGCGTCCACGATCGCGGTGTTCTTGTGCGACGAGTCCGGCGACGAGCGCCTGACGCGTCGCGTGGAGCACACGGCGCGCGCGTACGAAGCGCTCGGCGTGGGCACGGAGGTGGTCGCCGCGCGCGGCGACTCCCCGCTCGCGCGGTTGTTCTCGCTGGTGCAGCTCGGCGACTACGTCTCCTGCTACCTCGCCCTGCTGTACGGCGTCGACCCCACCCCCGTCGACGCCATCCAGGCGCTCAAGGCGAGCCTCGCCGACGCCGACGGCTGACGCGGCGTGGCCGGGGACGCCGTCGCGCTGGTCCTGACCGCCGGCGACGCGGCGAGCCGCCGGGCCGGGGCCATCCTGTTTCCCGGCGTGCCGGCCGAGAGCCTGAGCCGCCGCGACCTGCGCCCGTCCGCGCCCTTCGGCGGCCCTCTGTTCGAGGTGCTGGCGACACAACCGGCCGGTGTGTGCGTCGGGCTCGTCGTACCCGCCGGCTGGGTCGGGGGGGCACCCATGGGC
>CAZJGT010000114.1:0-1441 GCA_964545565.1 uncultured Thermoleophilia bacterium | reverse complement strand
GGGCCGGGGAGGCGGCCGGGTCGCGGCGAAGCCGCCGCCGGCCGCCGGCGACGTGGTGCCCGTGGCCGACCACGTGGGCCTGGAGCTCCGCGGCCCGCTCACCGGCCGCTGGCCGGCCGGGGCGCCGCGCGACTTCCCCAGCATGACCGGCATATATCAACCCGGCCTCGTTCGTCCGCGGGAGGGGGCTCGGGTATACTCTTGCGGCGTCGTGGCGGCGGGTGTCGCCGACGCCCGCCGCCTCACGCGCTTCGAGGCCCGGGCGGTCCGAGAAGGGGGCTGCGCCATCGTGTCCGACTCCCTCGTTCCCGCCGCCGTCGTCGCCGCGCACTACGGCTTGAGACTGGCCGCCTGCGGAGTGGTGCAGGCGCCGCGATCCGACAGAGAGCGAGGCTCCGCTTGAGCAACGACCACGACATCAAGGACATCGGGCTCGCCCCCGAGGGCGTGCTCCGCATCGAGTGGGCCGACATGCACATGCCGGTCCTGCGGGCCATCCGCGAGCGTTTCGCCCGGGAGAGGCCGCTCGAGGGCGTGCGCATCGGCGCCTGCCTGCACGTCACCACCGAGACCGCGGGCCTCATGCGCACCCTGGCCGCCGGCGGCGCCGACGTGGTGCTCTGCGCGAGCAACCCGCTGAGCACGCAGGACGATGTCGCCGCCGCCCTCGTCGAGGAGTACGGGGTGCGCGTCTACGCCATCAACGACGAGGACGACGAGACGTACTACGCGCACATCAACGCGTGCGTCGACCACCGGCCCAACATCACCATGGACGACGGCGCCGACGTCATCGGCGTGCTCCACGGCGAGCGCCCGGACATGGCCGCCGACATCATCGGCGGCACCGAGGAGACCACCACCGGCGTGATCCGCCTCAAAGCTCTCGAGGCCGAGGGCCGGCTCATGTTCCCCATCGTGGCCGTCAACGAGGCCAACACCAAGCACATGTTCGACAATCGCTACGGCACCGGCCAGAGCACGCTCGACGGCGTGATCCGTGCGACCAACATCCTCATCGCCGGCAGCACGGTGTGCGTGGCCGGCTACGGCTGGTGTGGTCGGGGTCTGGCGATGCGCATGAAGGGCCACGGCGCCGACGTCGTCGTGCTCGAGGTCGACCCGCTGCGCGCGCTCGAGGCCGTCATGGACGGCTTCCGCGTCATGCCGGTCGCCAAAGCGGCCAAGGTCGCCAAGCTCTTCGTCACCGCCACCGGCGACATCCACGTGCTGCGCCGCGAGCACTTCGAGGCCATGCAGGACGGCTCCATCGTCGCCAACACCGGGCACTTCAACGTCGAGATCGACATCCCGGCGCTCGAGGAGCTCGCGGTCAAGAAGCGCGCGATCCGCGAGTTCGTCGACGAGTACACCATGGCGGACGGTCGCCGCATCTACCTGCTGGCCGACGGCCGGCTGGTGAACCTGGCCGCGGCCGAGG
>CAZJGT010000113.1:0-7545 GCA_964545565.1 uncultured Thermoleophilia bacterium | reverse complement strand
GGAGTTCAGCCTCCCCAACATCTTCCAGCTCGTGAAGATGAGCGCCAAGAGCGGCGCGCTCACCATCCGTCGCGAGGGCGAATGGGGCAAGATCTTCTTCCGCAACGGGATGATCTACTATGCCTTCGCCTCGCCTCAGTTGCTGCCGCTCGGCGAGCGGCTGGTCAAGGCCGGCGCGATCGGCGCGGAGCAGCTCAAACAGGCGCTCGCCGCCCAGAAGAAGGCCGGAGAGGGTGCGCGCATCGGGAGCATCCTCCTGAAGCACGGGTGGATCGATCGCGAGACGCTCGAGCAGGCGGTGCGCGAGCAGATCCAGGACAGCGCCTTCAACTTCTTCAGCTGGTCGGACGGCGAGTTCGAGTTCGGCGCCGAAGAGAGCCCAGTGGATGAGGACATCCTCGTCGAGCTGAACGTCGAGATGGTCATCATGGAGGGCTGCCGGCGCATCGACGAGTGGGAGCTCATCTTCGAGCAGCTCGGCTCGCTCGAGCGCGTCCCGCACCTGGCCTACGGCGACCACGTGGACGCCGAGGGGTCGTTGACGCTGACCGCCGAGGAGTGGCGCGTGGTGGTCAACATCGACGGTCGCGTGGACATCAACACGATCATCCGTGATTGTGGCCTCGACCGTTTCCACGGCGCCAAAGTCATCTACAGTCTCTTCTCCAGCGGGCTCATCACCGTGACCGAACCGGTGATCGAGACCATCGGCACCGGGCCGAGCGTCGCCCTGCGAGGCCCGATCGACATCTACAACGAGGTCTTTCTCAACACCCTGACCGACTCCAACGTGGTCAAGCAGCTTCGCGTCGAGCTCATCGACGAGAAGGAGGTCGAGATCCCCGTGCTGGCCGGCCAGCTGACGGGGGGCGGCGGGAACGGCAACGGCGACGGCGCCGCTGACGGGCACGAGGGCGAGGAGGTCCTCGTCTTCACCGCCGCCTCCGCCTGCCCGGAGCAGGCGTGGAGACGACTGGCGGGGGAGAGCTCGGCCTGGGTGCTCCTCGCCAACGCCAACGACGCCGACAGCCTGCGCTCCACGCGTGCCGACCTCGAGTTCGTCGAGAGTCTCGGCGAGGTGTCCTACGTGGTGGCGACGTACATGTCCATGGCCGGTGAGGAGATGACGGCGAAGCAGGTGACCAAGGCGCTCGGCCTCGGCGCCGGCACGCCGGTGTTGCCCTGTCAGCTGCGGGACCGGGATTCGGTGACGAGCGTCGTGAGGGCCGCGCTCGAACTGGCCGCGGCGCGGTCCGCCGGCTGAGGCTCCGCCTCCGTCCAACACCGGCCGGCGCTTGTCATCGCCGCGTCGCGGCGCGAAGATGACTGACGCAGGCGGGCACGGCCGAGCCCGCGCGAAGAAAGGACACCACCACATGTACTACCCCAGCTACCGCATGAGGCGCCTGCGCAGCACCCCGGCCATCCGGAACATGGTGCGCGAGACGAAGCTCCATCTCGAGGACCTCATCTACCCGCTGTTCGTGATCGCCGGCGAGAACATCCAGAACCCCATCTCGTCGATGCCGGGCTGCTCCCAGCTGTCGATCGGCAACCTGTTGCCGGAGGTGCGCGAGGTCGTCAGGCTCGGCATCCCGGCTGTGCTTCTGTTCGGCATCCCGTCGCACAAGGACGCCGCCGCCAGCGGCGCCTACGATCAGGAGGGCGTCGTGCAGATGGCGGTGCGCGCCATCAAGGACGAGTTCCCGGAGCTCATCGTCATCACCGACGTCTGCCTCTGCGAGTACATGGACCACGGCCATTGCGGCGTGATCCAGGACGGAGAGGTGGTCAACGACGTCACGCTCGAGTTGCTGGCCAAGATGGCGATCACCCACGCCGAGAGCGGCGCCGATATCGTCGCGCCCAGCGACATGATGGACGGGCGCGTCGCCGCCATCCGCAACGCGCTCGACGACGACGGTCTCACCGATACCATCCTGATGTCGTACTCGAGCAAGTTCGCCTCGGCGTTCTATGGTCCGTTCCGCGAGGCGGCCGGATCCGCGCCGGCGTTCGGCGACCGCAAGACCTACCAGATGGACCCGGCCAATCTCGAGGAGGCCGTGCGCGAGTCGCTCCTCGACATCGAGGAGGGCGCCGACATCATCATGGTCAAGCCGGCGATCCCGTTCCTCGACGTCATCCACGCGATCAAGCAGGAGACCAAGTTCCCGCTCGCCGCCTACAACGTGAGCGGCGAGTACGCGATGATCAAGGCGGCGGCGGCCAACGGCTGGCTCGACGAGCAGCGCGCCGTCATGGAGGCGGTCACCGGCATCAAGCGCGCCGGCGCCGACCTCATCATCACCTACCACGCCAAGGACATCGCCGCCTGGATCGGATGAGGCTGCCGCGTTTGCGTGGCCCGCTCCGGCACGTCACAATCGGTGCGCCATGGACGTCGACCCCACCCAGAACCCACACATCGTGGACGGTTCCTCAGCCGGGGAGGCCGCGCTCGTGACCGGCCCGCGGGAGACGCCGCCGGGCGAGGCCGGCGCCGCCGCCGCTGCCATCCCGCCGCCGCGCGTCATCGCCTGGGAGGTCACGCGCAGCTGCAACCTCGCCTGCGTGCATTGCCGCGCCAGCGCCGTCCACGGCCCCTACCAGGGTGAGCTCAGCACGGCCGAGGCGTTCACGCTCGTCGACCAGATCGCCTCGTTCGCCAGTCCGATCCTGATCCTCACGGGCGGCGACCCGCTCATGCGCGACGACATCTTCGACATCGCCGAGTACGCCATCGGTAAGGGTCTGCGCACGGTGATGTCGCCCAACGGCACGCTGGTGACGCCCCAGGTCGCGCAGCGCATGCACGACGTGGGCATCGCTCGCGTCAGCATCTCCATCGACTTCCCGAACGCCGCGGAGCACGACGAGTTCCGCGGCGTCCCCGGCGCGTTCGACGGTGCGGTGCGCGGTGTCCGCACCTGCCTGGCCGCCGGCGTCGAGGTGCAGATCAACTCGACCATCACCAAGCTCAACGCGCACTACCTGCCCGACCTGCTCAAGCTTGCCACCGACCTGGGCGCCGTCTCGTTTCACCCGTTCATGCTGGTCCCCACGGGACGCGGCAAGGAGCTGGAGGAGCAGGAGCTCCCCCCGGACGAGTACGAGCGCGCGCTGGAGTGGATGTACGACGCGCAACAGGAGAGCGACCTGTTCATGAAGCCCACCGACGTGCCGCACTACTGGCGCGTGATGCGCCAGCGCGCCAAGGCGCAGGGCCGCAAGATCGAGGTGCACCCGCACAGTCACGGCGGCATGGACACGCTCAGCCGTGGCTGCCTCGCCGGCATCGGTTTCTGCTTCATCAGCCACATCGGTGAGGTGCAGGGCTGCGGCTACTTCGACAAGGTCGCCGGCGACGTGCGCAAGCAGACCTTCCCCGAGGTGTGGCGCGACTCGCCGCTGTTCAACGAGCTCCGCGACTTCGATGGCCTCAAGGGCAAGTGCGGCGCCTGCGAGTTCAAGAGGGTCTGCGGCGGCTGCCGCGCGCGCGCCTACGAGGCGACCGGCGACTACATGGCCGAGGAGCCGTACTGCGCGTACGTGCCCAAGGGCTGGTGCGCGCCGGCCGGCGCTTGACGACACCGCGGGGAGAGACGTCGCGAGCAGAGAAACCTCATCCTCAAGCTGAGGGTCAGGTCGTGAAGTGGGTCTCGAGTTGGACCGACGCCTCCGTCAGGCCCGCGTCGCAGTAGACCCTCTGCGCCGCCTCGTTCTCCGCCCCGGTGCTCACGGACGCTTCGGCGCATCCGCTCTCGCGAAACAGGCGCAGCGAGGCCTCGACGAGCCGGCGCCCGATGCCCTCGCGCCGGCGGGCGCCGGTCACCACGAGCAGCTCGATGAGGCCGGAGTCGGCAGTGTGGTACAGACCGGGCACGGTAGCGTAGGTCAGCAGGCCGACAGCGGCTCCGCCGTCATGGGCCAGAAGGGCGCCGCTGACCGGAGAGGCGAGGAAGTGGCGCACGTAGTGCTCGTCGATGGCGGAGACGTCTCCCTCGCCCTCGACCATCTCCCTGACGAGCCGGACGATGTCGGCTTCGTCGCCGGGTCCGGCGTGGCGGATGGTCACAGGCATGGCGCGCTCCTCGGACAAGCTGGCAGCGCGTAGTATAGTCCACAGCCTGCACACGCTTTGTCACTCGCACGGGAGGATCCGAGTGAACATCGAGACATCCGCGCGCCTCTACCACGAGGCGCTGAAGTACATCCCCGGGGGCGTCAACTCGCCGGTGCGCGCGATGAAGGGCGTGGGCATGCCGCACCCGCTCTTCGTCGCCCGCGCGGAACGCAGTCACCTCTGGGACGTCGACGGCAACGAGTTCGTCGACTTCGTCTCGTCGTGGGGCCCCATGATCCTCGGCTGGGGACATCCCGAGGTCGTCGGCCGGCTCAAGGAACAGGTCGACCGGGGCACCAGCTACGGCGCGCCCACCGAGCTCGAGGTGGAGCTGGCGCGTCTCATCTGTGAGGCCGTGCCGTCGATCGACCTCGTGCGCATGGTCAACAGCGGGACCGAGGCGACCATGAGCGCCGTGCGCGTCGCGCGCGGCTCCACCGGTCGCGAGAAGGTGGTCAAGTTCATCGGCTGCTACCACGGCCACGCCGACGCCTTTCTGGCCGCGGCCGGCAGCGGGGTGCTCACGCTCGCGCTGCCGGACAGCCCGGGCGTCACCAAGGGGACGATCGCCGACACGCTCCTCGTCGAGTACAACGACGTCGCCGCCCTGACGGAGCTCTTCGAGACGCGCGGCGAGGAGATCGCGGCGCTCATCGTCGAGCCGGTCGCCGGCAACATGGGCGTGGTGCCGCCACGGCCCGGTTTCCTCGAGGCCTGCCGCGAGCTGTGCACCAGGTACGGCGCGGTGCTCATCTTCGACGAGGTCATCACGGGTTTCCGCGTGGCGTGGGGCGGCGCCCAGGAACGCTACGGCGTCATGCCGGATCTCACCACGCTCGGCAAGATCATCGGCGGAGGGCTTCCCGTGGGCGCCTTCGGGGGGCGGCAGGAGCTCATGGAGACGGTCGCGCCGCTCGGCTCGACCTACCAGGCGGGCACGCTGTCGGGGAATCCGCTCGCCATGGCCGCCGGCGCGGCGACGCTGCGGGTGCTCGCCGAGCCCAACGTGTACGAACGGCTCGAGGCGAGCGGCGCCCGCGTCGAGGAGAGCTTGCGCGCGGCGGCCGACGCCGCCGGCCGCGCGGTCACCGTGAATCGCGTCGGTCCGATGCTCACCATGTTCTTCTGCGCCGGCCCGGTGGGCAGCTTCGCGGAGGCGAAGGCGGCCGATATCGCCGCGTTCTCCGCCTACTGGCGTCACATGCTTGAGCGCGGCGTCTACCTCGCCCCATCGCAGTTCGAGGCGACGATGATCTCGCTGGCGCTCACCGACGCGGACCTCGACCTCTCGGCAGCGGCCGCGAGCGACTGGTTCGCCGGAGCGGGAGCCTGACGTGCGGGGCATCGACAAGAACGACGTCCCCAGCGTCACCGTCCCGCGCCTGGCGCTGTATCTACGCAAGCTGAGGGAGCTGCGCGGGCGCGGGGTCGACCGGATCTCGTCCAAGGACCTTGCCGAGATGATCGACCTCAACGCCGCGCAGATCCGCAAGGACTTCTCCTACTTCGGTGAGTTCGGCACCCGGGGCGTGGGCTACGAGGTGCCTGTGCTCGTCGACGAGATCACGCGCTGTCTGGGGCTGGATCACACCTGGAACGTGGTCATCGTCGGCGCCGGCCTGCTGGGCACGGCCCTGGCTCGTTACCGGGGCTTCAGCGAACAGGGGTTCCGGCTCGTCGGCATGTTCGACAGCTCGGCCACGGTCATCGGCGCGCGCTACGGTCCCGCGGAGGACGACCGCGTGCGCAGTGTGCACGAACTGGATGAGTTCTGCCGCAAGGAGATGGTCGACATCGCCATGGTCACCGTGCCCGCCGGGGAGGCCGAGAACACGGCCCAGCGGCTGGGCGCCGCCGGCGTCAAGGCGATCCTCAACTTCGCGCCCATCAAGGTGCACGCCCCGGAGGGCGTGCTCGTGCGTGATGTGGACCTGTCGAGCGAGCTGATGTCGCTCTCGTTCTACCTCGACAGGGAGCAGGTCTGACCATGGACCTCGCCGCCGGCGTGGCCGCCGCTCTGGCGGCGGCCGGGGAGGCCTTCGGCCCGACGTCGGCCGCCGCTCCCGCGCCGCGCTGGGGAGCGCTGTACGCGGAGCTCGCCGCCGACGCCGATCAGGCCTTCGCCACGGACATCGAGCTCGTCTACGAGGGCTACCTGCTCCACTACCGCGAGAGTCGCGTCCTGCCGCTCGCGGCGGACGATCTGGAGACCCGGCTGCTGGCCGGGGACTGCTACTACGCGCGCGGGCTGCGCGGCGTCGCCGCGCGCGGCGACGCCGACGCCGTCGGCCTGCTCGCGCGTCTCATGGCGGCCTGCTCGTTCCTGCGCAGCGCCGGCGCGCCGTTCAGCGACGACGACGCGCTCTGGGCGTACACCGTGGCGGGCATCGCCGCCCAGCACGCCGGCGCCGCGCCGGACACCGTGAGCGCGCTCTTCGACGAGATCGACGCGGGCTTTCGCGCGACGCCTGCGGCCGGCGTGCCGGCCGTCGTCGCCCGCGCCGCGGCCCGCCTCGACCTGTCCGATCGTGCTCCGTTGCTGCGAGAGCTCGCAGCCGCCGGGAGGTGACCGTGGACCTGCGCGCCTTCATCAGCCTCCTCGAGCGCGAGGGCGAGCTTGCCCGTGTGCGTCCCGAGGTGGACCCGTACCTCGAGATGGCGGAGATCGCCGACCGCGCCAGCAAGGCTCACGGACCGGCGATCCTGTTCGAGCAGCCGAAGCGACCGGCGGGGCAGCCCGCCGTGCCGGTCCTCATGAACCAACTCGGCTCCTACCGCCGGCTCGAGCTCGCGCTGGGCGCGCCGCTGGACGACATCGCCGGGCGCATCGCCGGACTGCTGGAACTGCAGGTGCCGAGCGGCCTCGTGGGCAAGGTCAAGGCTCTCGGCCAGCTCAAGGAGCTGGCCTCCTATGGGCCCAAGTACGGCAAGAAGGCCGCATGGCGCGAGATCGTCGTCGACCCTCCCGACCTCGCGCGCCTGCCGGTGCTCACCACGTGGCCCGGCGACGGCGGCCCGTTCATCACCCTGCCGGTGGTCGTGACCAAGGATGCGCAAGGCCGCCAGAACGCCGGCATGTACCGCCTCCAGGTGTTCGACGACCGGACGACCGGCATGCACATCCACGTCCATCACGACGGCGCCGCCAACTTCCGCGAGGCGGGCGACCGTATGGAGGTCGCGGTCGCCCTCGGCACCGACCCGGCGGTCACGTACGCCGCGACGGCGCCGCTCCCGCCGGGCATCAGCGAGCTCATGTTCGCCGGCTTCCTGCGCGGCGAGCCGGTGGAGATGGCGCAGTGCGCCACCGTCGACCTCGCCGTGCCGGCGGACGCCGAGATCGTCCTCGAGGGCTACGTCGAGAAGGGCGAGACGCGGCTCGAGGGGCCGTTCGGCGACCACACCGGCTACTACTCCCT
>CAZJGT010000112.1:0-7636 GCA_964545565.1 uncultured Thermoleophilia bacterium | reverse complement strand
GAGGGCCGGGACCGCTTCGCCTGCCTGCCGGCGACGGCAGGACGGGACGCTCTAGAGGTAGGTCGCGCGGAAGGCGTCGGTGCTCGCGGCTTCGGCCGCTGCGACCAGCGCGCGCACCTGCGTCAGCTCCTGCTCGTGCACCAGCAGCTGCACGCTGTCCACGCTCTCCACGGGGACGATGCCGCGCACGCTGCTGGTGAGCAGTACGCCGTCGTCCGGCCGCAGGTCGGCGACCCGCGCCCACGCCTCGACCACAGGGATGCCGGCGGCTGTGGCCAGCTCCTCGACCTTGGCGCGCAGCACGCCGGGCAGGATGTCGCCCTCGGCCGGCGGCGTGATGAGACCGCCGGCGCGCACGACGAAGACGTTGGACGTCGCGCCCTCGAAGATCCTGCCCTCTCCGTCCACGAGCAGCGCGTCGTCCACGCCGGCGGCGCGTGCCGCTCGCTGGGCGAAGGTGGACTGCATCACCGTCATCGCCTTGTACTGGGCGCTGACGCGCACGCCGCGGTAGGTGACCACGCGCAGCGGCCGCGGCGGGAAGTCGCGCCGGTCGGTCTGGACGAGGAGGGACGGACTCCCGTCCGGCGCTCCCGCCGTGACCAGCAGGCGGCAGGAGTTGTGGTCGCTGCCGTTGGCCGCGCTGAGGCGACAGATCTGCTCGGCCAGCTCAGGCTTGTCGATGGCCTTGTCGAGCCCCAGCGCTGCGATGCCGTGGACGAGGCGGGTGACGTGCTCCTCGAAGAACACGGGCGCGCCGGCGACGATCTTGAGCGTCTCATAGAGCCCGAGGCCATGCGTGAGCGCGCGGTCGGTGGCCGGAAGCGTCGCTTCGGCCTGGGGCATGAGCACGCCGTTGAGGATGAGCATCGTCACGGCGCCGAGTCTATCGTGACTGGGCGTGCGGCGTCTTCCGCGTCCTGGGGCGGTCTCCGCTCAGCGCTCGCCCGGTCCTCGCCGCCCGGGCCGGCGGCCGCTCCGCTCAGCCGGCCCGCTCGGCGATGCTGGCGCTGACGGCGCGCAGCATGCCGGCGGCCTTGTGCAACGTCTCGCGGTACTCGCGCACGGGCACCGAGTCGGCGACGATGCCGCCGCCGGCCTGCAGGAACAGGCGGTCGCCTTTGCGCACCAGCGTGCGGATGATGATGTTGAGGTCGAGCTGCCGCTCGGCGATCCAGCCGAACGAGCCCGTGTAGGGGCCGCGGCGCACGCGCTCGAGCTCGTCGACGATCTCCATGCAGCGCACCTTGGGGCAGCCGGTGATGGTGCCGCCGGGGAACATCGCCTTGACCAGGTCGACGGCGTCGCGCGAGGGGTGCAGGTGTCCGCAGACGTTGCTGACGATGTGGATCACGTGCGAGTAGAACTCGTTGACCATCAGCTCGCTCACGCGCACCGTGCCGTACTCACAGACCTTGCCCAGGTCGTTGCGCTCGAGGTCGACCAGCATGATGTGCTCGGCGCGGTCCTTGGGGTCGAGGTTGAGCTCGTCGGTGAGGTCCTCGGGCGTGAGCGAGCCGCGCGGGCGGGTGCCGGCGATGGGCCGCGTCTCGGCCCATCCTTGCGCGTCGAGTGAGACGAGACGCTCCGGCGAGGAGCTGATCAGCTCGTAGTCGCCGAAGTGGAGGTAGCCGGCGAACGGGCTGGGGTTCACGGTGCGCAGGGTGTCGTACAGATGCAGGCTCGGGAGGGCATAGCAGAGGTCCAGCCGTTGCGAGAGGTTGGCCTGGAAGATGTCGCCGGCGAAGACGTACTCGCGCGTGCGGCGCACGACCTCCTCGTACTCCGCCTGGGTGAAGGTGCTGCGGAACACCGGCAGGTCGTTGCCGTGCAGCGCGGCGGGGGAGGGGCGACGCGCGCGCTCGAGGGCGCGGCCCACGCGCGTCGCCTCGGTCGTCGCCGCGCCCTCGTCCGCGGAGAGGCGGTCGACCAGCACGACCTCGCCGCTCGCGATGTCGTAGCGCAGCAGCCGCCCCGGCAGAAAGACGTCGATGTCGGGGATGCCGAGGTCGTCGCGCACCGTGTCGGGGAGGCGCTCGAGGTACCGCACCGCGTCGTACGAGAGCAGGCCGACGAGCGCCTCGGCCTCCGGGAGGCCGGCGGCCTCTCCAGCGGTCGCGTGCGGCAGCGCGGCGAGCTTCGTGGCTTCGCGTAGCGCCTCGAACGGCGCGAGCGCGGTGAGGGCGCCGGCTCGTTCCGCGAGAGTCCGGGCCGGCGGCGAGCCGTCGCGGCGTACGCCGGCGCCCACGGTCACGGTGACGACTCCGCGCCGCGCGCGCAGCCGGAAGACGGGGTCCCAGGCGAGGTAGTGGCGGCGGGCGAGCTGCGTGGACCCGCCGGCCGAGTCGAGCAGCACCACCGGCGCCTCGCCCTCGAGACCCAGGGCCCGCAGGAGGGCGACGGGGTCGAGGGCCGGCGTCTCGTACCGGGCGATGGAGGGGGACGTGTGCGCGGGTGCGCTCATCGGAGGGTGCTCGCGGCTGCCGGCCGGGCCTCACGGCGCGCCGGCCGCGCGCCTACTCGTCGTCCCCGTACCCGAAGTCCTCGGTCTGACGCAGCGTGCGGAACTGCGTGTAGTCGCGCACGAAGCCGAGGCGGACGAGGCCCGTGGGGCCGTTGCGGTGCTTGGCGATCTTGACCTTGACGACGCCCTTGGCGGCCGGGTCGCTGGGATCTTCGTAGATGAACATGACCATGTCCGCGTCCTGCTCGATGGCGCCGGACTCGCGCAGGTCGGCGAGCTGAGGCTCCTTGTCGGCGCGGGCCTCGGGGGAGCGGTTGAGCTGCGAGACGGCGATGACCGGCACGGCCAGCTCGCGCGCGAGCTGCTTCATGGACCGTGAGATGTTGGAGACCTCCTGCTGGCGGTTGTCGGCGCGGCCGTCGCCGGCCATCAGCTGGAGGTAGTCGACGATGACGAGGCTGAGCGGCTGCTTGGCCTGCAGGCGCCGAGCCTTGGTGCGCAGCTCGAACATGTTGAGTCCGGCGGTGTCGTCGATGAAGATGTCGGCCTTCTCGAGGAGGCCCGCCGCCTGCACGAGTTTGGCGTGGTCGTCGGGCGAGAGGCTGCCGGTACGGAGCTTGTGCGAGCTGACCCGCGCCGAGGAGCACATGAGGCGTTCGCCGAGCTCCTCGGCGCTCATCTCGAGGCTGAAGATGGCGACCGCCGGCCGCCCGCCGTCCACCAGCACGCCCTCGGTGGCGATGTGGTGGGCGATGTTGAGCGCGAGGCTCGTCTTGCCCACGCCGGGGCGAGCGGCGAGGACGATGAGGTTGGCGCGCTGGAACCCGCCGGTGAGCCGGTCGATGCCCTCGAAGCCGGTGCCGATGCCGGTGAGGCCGCGCTCGCCGTCGAGGGTGGCCAGGTGCTCGAAGTTGCGCACCAGCACCTGCTTGATGTGCTCGAACTCGCCGACGCTGCGCTGCTGCTGGATGGCGAACACCTTCTGTTCGCAGCGGTCCAGGAGGTCGTGCGTGTCGCCGGGGTGCTGGTAGCCGAGCTCGGCGATCTCGTTGCCGACGCGGATGAGTGACCGCAGGACGTTCTGTTCGCGCACGATGCCGGCGTAGTGCGCGGCGTTGGCGGCGGCCGGCACGAACTCCGCCAGCGTGTGCACGAAGTCGCGCCCCCCAGCGCGCTCGAGCATGCCCTCACGCTCGAGCTGGGCGCTCAGCGTGATCACGTCGACCTCCTCGCCGCGCTCGAAGAGCGTGAGCGCGGCTCGATAGATCAGCCGGTGCGTGTCGCGGTAGAAGTCGTCGGCGGTGAGCACCTCGGTGACCGCCGTGATCGCGTTGGGGTTGACCAGCATGGCGCCGAGCACCGACTGCTCCGCCTCGATGTTGTGCGGCGGTAGACTGCGGCTCGCTGGTGGCTCGATGCGCTCGACGGCCATGACTCTCCGGAGGGTCGGTGGTGGAGTGGGACCAGCAGTCTACTTGTTCGCGGTGACGGAGTGCACGCGAGGAGAGGGTCGTTCCAGCCTTAGTCTCACCCTTAAGCTGAGGTTGAGAGAAGGCAAGGTATCGGTCGACGGCGATGAGGTGGATCGCTCTGGGCATGCGCGCCCCGCCGGCCGCGGTACCGCCTTCAACCCGCTCACTGCCGGGCGGCGCTTTCGAACGCGCGTCTGACCGGCCGCCGGATGCGCGAAGCCCCGGGTGGAGCGCGCGGCGCTCCACCCGGGGCTTCGTGCCTTGTATTCTCAGCTCCGCGCCGTCAGTCGGGCGCGACGATGGTCTTGACGGTGGCGACGAAGCCTTCGGCGACCTCGACGTCGACCATGAAGGTGCCGATCTCCTTGATCGGCTCCTCCAGCAGGACCTTGCGCTTGTCGACGGCGATGCCGCGCGCGTCCTTGATCGCGTCGGCGATGTCGGCGGCGGTGATGCTGCCGAAGAGACGCTCGCCCTCACCGACCTTGGCGGTCAGTGTGATGACGGTCTTGTTGAGCGTGCCGGTGAACTCCTCGGCCTGCGCGGCCATGCGCACGTCTCGCGCCTTGCGCTCTTCTTCGCGACGACGGAACTCGACGATCTTGCCCGGCGTCGCGACCTCGACCATCTTGCGCGGGATCAGGTAGTTGCGGGCGTAACCGCGGGCGACGTTCGCCAGCTGGCCCTTGTCGCCGAGGTTCTCGACGTCTTGGAGCAGGATGACCTCCATGGCGCCCTCCTCAGCGGTTGACGTAGGGCAGGAGGGCCATCTCGCGCGCGAACTTGATGGCCGACGCCAACTGGTTCTGGTGGCGGCGGCACGTACCGGTGATGCGGCGCGAGCGGATCTTGCCCTTGTCGGACATCATGCGCCGAAGGGTCGCGTGGTTCTTGTAGTCGACCTCTTCGATCTTCTCTTTGCAGAAGTAGCAGTAGCGGCGACGGGCCTGGCCGTACCCACCGGCTTTACCCTTCTTCTCGCGCCGCGGCTTTGGCTTGGAGCTGGGCATGCGTGTTCTCTCTCCTTACAGCGCCCGGGGGCGCGTTCTCGTCGGGCTCAGAACGGGATGTCGTCGTCGGCCTCGTCGAAGTCGCCCTTGGGCGGCTGGAGGCCTTCCTTGTTGAAGTCGGGGCTCTGGCGCTGGCCGGTGGGCTGCTGGTTGCCGCCCCGCTGGCCGTAGTCGCCGCCGCCCGCGCCTCCGCCGTCGCGCGGGCCTATGAACTGCACGGTGTCGGCGACGATGGACACGGCCTGGCGCTTCTGGCCTTCCTGCGTCTCCCACTCACGCCAGCGGAGCCGGCCGCTGACGGCGACCTGACGACCCTTGGCGAGGTACTGCGCGCAGCGCTCGCCCTGGCCGCCGAAGACGTCGACGTCGAAGTAGTTGGGCTTGTCGCCCCACTCGCCGGTGGTCTGGTCCTTGACGCGGTCGTTGACGGCGACGCGCAGGCTGCACACGCTGGTGCCGCTCGGCGTCGCCCGCAACTCGGGGTCGCGCGTGAGGTTGCCGACGATGACGACGCTGTTGACGGATCCGGCCACTGTGGACTCCCTTCGCTCGGTCGTGCCGCTAGGACTTCAGCCGCTTGGTCCCGAAGCGAAGGACCTCGTCGGTGATGCTCAGCACGCGTTCGATCTCGTTGAGAGTCTGGGGAGTGGCGGTGAAGGTGATGACGGTGTAGACGCCGTCGGATTCCTTCTTGATCTCGTAGGCCAGCTTCCGCTTGCCCCACTCGTCGATGCCGGCAACGGTGCCTTTGTCCTTCTCGACGGTGGTGCGAAGCCGGTCGACGATCTCCTTCTGGCGATCCTCATCCGCGTTCGGGTTCACGATGAGCATGAGCTCATATCTGTTTATCCCAATCACCTCCTGTGGTCTGTGCGGCCCCAGCCCGTATGCTGGAGCAGGGGTGAACAGCCGCCTTGCGGCGTCGTGAACGGGCACCATACCAGCCCGGACCCTGCGACGGCAACCGTAACGCGGCCGCCGGACGGCACAAAAGGGTGACGCGCGCGAACCCGCGGTGACGTTACCCGGCGCGCGACCCGCCGATCATGTCTCGGCGACCAGTTCGCTCGCGGCGGCGGGGCCGGTCTGGATCTCCTGGAGCACGATCTCGCCGCCGGCGAGCCCTTCGACGCTCCAGATCGCCGCGAGGCGCGGCAGGCCTTTCTCGTCGCTGTGCATGTGCACGAAGGCGGGCTTGACCCGTGCCACGAGCTCGCGTGCGGAGGCGCGGTCGGAGGGATCGTCACCGCCGACCGCGGCGACGATGCTGTCGACGGCGCGCCGTACGGTCTCCGCACGCAGCGTGGCGAGTCCCCCGACCCGGGGGTCCTCCGCGAGGCATGCGAAGAACTCGTGCACCTCCTCGGCATGCATCTCGCCGATCACGAGACGGCCGGGGTCCATGCGCCGTACCTTGGCGAAGAGGGCGGGGATGTCGGTGTCGCCGTCCACGCCCAGACGGACGCAGAACGACCGCTCCTTGAGCGCCGGCAGGTCCGGTCCCCGCTCGATGGCCACGAAACGGTCGTCGACGGAGACCAGCTCGAAGAGCGAGTTGAGCAAGGTCGACTTCCCGGTGGCGCGGTCGCCGAAGATGATCAGCGTGCGCCGGTCGCTCACGAACTGGGCGAGCTTGGCGCCCTGGCCGGAGCTCAGGGTGCCGCACTCGAGCAGTCCGCGGAAGGTGGTGGAGATCACGCCGGGGGGGCCTACGTCGCCGGCGTACATGACCGACGTGTGTGAGAAGAGCGTGGCGCGACGCGTGACGAAGTGCTCGAGATAGGCCGTCACCTGGGCCTTGAGCAGGCTGCGCAGGATCTCGAGGTGCTCGCGTGTGCTCTCGCCGATACGCGCCCGTTCGAGCTTGCCGATCGAGGCGTCGATCTCCTTGATCAGGGCGACCTGTACGGCGCGCAGCGCCGCGTCGCGGTCGTCGGCCGGGGCGCCTGCCGGGGCGCCGGCCGGCGGCTCGCCGGCCCTTCCCGCGCCCGGCGTCGTCTCGTGGTCCGCCGCGAGCGGTGTCGCGGCGCTGACGTCGTCGTCCATGGCCCTACCATACCCTTCCGTGCGTGGGCTCCCGAAGCCACGCGTCGCCCCCCGTATCGGCAGGGTAGGCGACCGGGATGAGTGGTATCGTCGAGCCATGACGGATACGGACGGCACGATCAGCGTCACGCTCTTCGCGGGCCTCGAGATGGCCGCTCGCGAGCGGCGCACGGCGTACGACTTCACGCCCTCCGTCGCGCCCACCGTCGCCGCGCTCATCCGGGTTCTCGGCATCGCGCCGGGCGCCGCCGGACTGGTGCTCGTCAACGGCCTGCACGCCACGGCCGCGCGGGAGCTCGCCGCCGGCGACGAGGTCGCGCTGTTCCCGCCGCTGGGGGGCGGGTGAGCGCGGCGGGCCGGGACGATCCCGGCGCGTTCGACGGCGCGATCCGCCGTGAGCCGCCGGCCGGGGCGGGGCCGGACGGTGTCCGGGGCGCGCCGGCGGCCGGAACGCCGTCGTCGCCGGCGACGTCTGCGGGCGCAGCGCACGTATCCGCGGGCGCAGCGCAGGCGCCCGCGCGCCATCATTTCGCCTACGCCATCGTCGGGCTGCTCAGCGCCGCCACCGCGGTCTGCGTCGGTCTCGTCGTGGCGCGCTTCTGGTACTCGCACACGACGCACTACTGGTTCCTGCTCTGGAACCT
>CAZJGT010000111.1:0-7642 GCA_964545565.1 uncultured Thermoleophilia bacterium | reverse complement strand
TCAACTTCAGCTGGGGGACGATGCTGCACTACGCCTGGGTCAACGGCGCCGCCGGCCTTCCGGCCTGGTGGTACCTGCTGCCGCCGGGCATCGCCATCATCCTCGTGGTGCTCGCCTTCACCTTCATCGGCACGGCTTACGACGAGGTGCTCGATCCCAAGCTGCGCAAACGTGAAGACAGCTCATCCGAGAGTCGCTTCACGTCCCGTGGTGAGCCCGCCGTGGCCGTCGCCGGCGGCGCCGGCGTCGGCGGAGGCGCCGGCGTGTTCACGCCGGGCCAGCAGACGGACGACGCCATGCCCGACTTCAACAAGCCGGCCGGCGGCTCCATCGGCCGCCAGGAGGGCGGCGGCTGGGTCGGCGGCAAGATCGAGGATGACGAGAAGGGGGGCGAATGATGAGCACCTCGGCCACCAAGGCCAGACCCGCCCCCGAGAAGACGCCCGCCGAGCGCATCGAACATGAAGGCCTGCTCGACGTGCGCGGGCTCACCACCTACTTCAAGCTCGGAGTCGGCGACGTCAAGGCCGTGCAGGACGTCTCCTTCATGGTCAGGCCCGGCGAGAGCCTGGGGCTCGCCGGCGAGTCGGGCTGCGGCAAGACCACGGCCGCGCTCTCGTTGCTCAAGCTGCTCCCCGAGAACGGCCGCATCGTCTCCGGCGACGTGCTCTTCGACGGGCGCAATCTCGCCAAGCGCACCGAATACGGCATGAGCCGTATCCGCTGGAAGGAGATGAGCATCATCTTCCAGGGCGCCATGAACGCGCTCAACCCGGTCAAGGAGACCGGCAAGCAGATCGCCGAGCCCATCCAGTTGCACGAGGGTCTCTCCGAGAACAAGGCCATGGTACGCGTCAAGGAGCTGTACGATCTGGTCGGCATCAGCCAGAAGCGCGTGATGGACTTCCCCCACCAGCTCTCCGGGGGCATGCGCCAACGCGCCATGATCGCGATGGCGCTGGCCTGCAACCCCAAGCTCGTCATCGGCGACGAGCCGACCACGGCGCTCGACGTCATGGTGCAGGCGCAGATCCTCGAGCTCATCGGGCGTCTGCGCAAGGAGCTCGACCTCTCGTTCATCCTCATCAGCCACGACCTCTCGGTCATGGCCGAGACCTGCGACAAGGGCGTCGTCATGTACGCCGGCGAGGTCGTCGAGAGCGGCACCACGGCCGACATCTTCAACAACGCGACGCATCCCTATACGCGGCAGCTGATCAAGGCGTTCCCGAACATCCACGAGAAGCGCGAGATGATCAGCTCCATCAAGGGCGACCCGCCGGACCTGGTCAACCCGCCGGCGGGTTGCGGCTTCTGCCCGCGCTGCGACGAGAGGATCGCCAGCTGCGAGACCGACCACCCCGACCTCGTCGAGGTCGAGCGGGGCCACTTCGTCCGCTGCGTCCACGCTAAGCAGGGGGTGTGATGATGGCTGCGGATGTGACGACCGGCGCCACGCCCGGCGGCACGTACGTCAAGGGCGGCGTCAATGCCGGCGATCTCGCCTCGGCCACGGTGACCGACGGTGTCCTCTTCGACGTCAAGGACCTGGAGGTCTACTTCCCCATCCACGCGGGTTTCTTCAAGAGCATGGTCGCGACCGAGAAGAAGTACGTGAAGGCGGTCGACCACGTGAGCTTCCAGATCAGGCAGGGCGAGATCCTCGCCCTGGTGGGTGAGTCGGGGTGCGGCAAGACGACGACCGGCCGCACCCTCCTTCGCCTCGAAGACCCGACCGGCGGCAACATCCTCTACAAGGGGCTGCCGGTCGAGAAGTTCGGGTCCAAGACGCTGCGCGAGTATCGCAAGAAGGCGCAGATCATCTTCCAGGACCCGTACAACTCCATCAATCCCAAGCAGACGATCTTCGACATCGTCGCCGAGCCGCTGGAGGTCAACGCCGTCTGCTCGAGCGAGCGCGAGAAGGAAGAGCGCGTCATCAAGGCGATCAGCGAAGCGGGGCTGCGGCCGGCGACCGAGTATCTCTATCGCTATCCGCACGAGCTCTCCGGCGGGCAGCGGCAACGTGTCTGCATCGCCGGGGCCACCGTCCTCGACCCCGACGTGATCGTCGCCGACGAGCCGGTCGCCTCGCTGGACGTCTCCATCCGCAACGACATCCTCAAGCTGATGGTCGAGCAGAAGCAGACGCTCGGCGTCACGTACATCTTCATCACGCACGACCTCTCGCTCGCCTGGGTGATCAGCGACCGCATCGCCGTCATGTACCTGGGTCGCATCGTCGAGATCGGCGACACCGAGGAAGTGGTGGCCAACCCCAAGCATCCCTACACCAAGGCGCTGATCAGCGTCATCCCGGTGCCGGATCCGCTGGCCAAGCGCGAGCACGTGATCCTCAAGGGAGAGACGCCGAACCCGGTCGACATCCCTTCCGGCTGCCGCTTCCACCCGCGCTGCCCGGAGGCGATCGACGCCTGCAAGGAGATCGACCCTGAGGACGTCCATATCGGCGGCGACCACTACGCCGCCTGCATCCGGATCAAGTAGACGATCGGGCCGGCCGGGGCGGCGGGACCGCAGGGCTCCCGCCGTCCCGGCCGGCCGTCGCTTGACGCCCGACAAGGAGATGAGACCATGAAGCGTACGTTCATCGTGGCGGCCCTGGCCGCCGCGGCCCTCTGGCTGCTCGCCGCGACCGCCGTGGCCGTCGCGGTCTCGCCCTCGCCGTCGGCGTCGCCGCTCACCTACAGGATCGGAATCAACCAGGACTACGACGGCATGAGCCCGTTCAGTTCCTGGAGCTCCATCTCTTGGGAGAGCTTCCGCCTCGGCTACGACTTCCTCACCTGGTACGACGAGGACTACAGGCCGGCCCCCGACCTCGCGACGAGCTGGGAGACCTCGCCGGACGGCAAGACCTGGACCTTCACGATCCGCGAAGGCATGAAGTGGCACGACGGCAAGCCGCTCACCGCCGCCGACATCGCCTTCACCTACAACCTCATCCTGGACACCGAGCACTGGGCCTACGTCCAGTACCTGACCGGTGTCACCAGCGTCACCGCACCCGACCCGACCACGCTCGTGATCGAGACGCGCAAGCCGAACGCCGGGATGCTCGCCCTGTATATCCCGATCCTGCCGGAGCACGTGTGGAAGAAGGCCGATCCCGAGAACCTGGACAACTTCAAGAACACTCCTTTCGTCGGATCCGGACCGTTCAAGGTGACCGAACTGAAGAAGAGCAAGTGGGTGAAGCTCGAGGCCAATCCGGCTTACCCCGAGGATCTCGGCGGCGCGCCGACCATCGACGAGATCTACTACATCATCAGCCAGAACACGGACTCGATGATCGAGGACTACAAGGCCGGCAACCTGGACGCCGTCGTGGAGTTCCCCGCCACCTACGAGAAGGTCCTGGGGGCGGTCCCCGGCACCACCGCCGTCGCGTCGCCGGCCGTCGGGTTCCACGAGCTCGCTTTCAACTGCTGGAAGAGCTCGGACAGCAAGGGCAACCCCTTGCTGCGCGACGTCGCCATCCGCCAGGCGGTGCACTGGGCGATCGACAAGGACGCCATGAACGCGACGGCCATGGCGGGTCAGGCGGTCCCCGGAACGTCCGTGATCTCGCCGGCGCAGAACGTGTGGCATTGGGACGTGCCCGAGGCGGAGCAGTACAGCTACGACCCGCAGAAGGCCAAGCAGATCCTCGAGGACGCCGGCTACAGCGACACGGACGGCGACGGCGTGCGTGAGAACGCCGAGGGCGACGAACTCGAGTTCCGTTTCGTGGTCCTCAACGAGTACCCGGAGGACCAAGCCGCCGGCCGGATGATCGTGAGCTGGTGCAGGGATGTCGGCATCAAGCTCAACCTCGACCAGAAAGACGAGGGCGCGTTCGGCGACGAGGTGTACGACAACGCCGACTACGACATGTTCATCTGGAGCTGGGGCGGCGACATCGACCCGGGCTTCATGCTCAGCACCTTCACCACCAAACAGATCCTCAACTGGGGCGACAGCCAGTACTCCAACCCCGAGTACGACGCGCTCTACGTCGAGCAGGCGGAGGCCGTCGACCCGGCGGATCCCGAAGACCCGACGCGGCGCAAGGCCGTCACCGACAAGATGCAGCAGATCCTGTACCGCGACAACCCCTACATCATCCTCTGGTACAACGTGAACCTGCAGGCCTTCCGCACCGACAAGTGGACCGGCTATCACCAGGTGCCGGCGGCCGACGGAGCGCCGTTCTGGAACTACATGCGCTCGACCTATATCGACCTCGCGCCCGGTGAGACGGTCGCAGCGGACGAGGCCGGTGGCTCCGGGTGGGTATGGATCGTCGCCATCGCGGCGCTCGTCGTCGTCGTACTCGCCGTCGTGCTTCTGAGGCGGCGCCCCCAGGCGGTCGAAGACGTATGAGTGCGCCCCGCCGAGACCACTCCGACGAGAGGACGGACGCCGATGCCTGAGCCACAGGGGATCTGGCCGGACGAAGCCATCGAGGCGATGCACGAGGCGGCACTCGCGCTCCTGGTACGGGCGGGGGTGCGCGTGGAGTCGCGGGCGGCGCGAGGACTGCTCACCACAGCCGGGTGCACACCGCTCTCCGGCGACCGGCTGGCGATCCCGCGGGAGGCCGTGGACGAGGCGCTTGCGGCGTGCCCGCGCGAGTACGTCCTCGCCGCGCGCGACTCCGAACGGTCCCTTGAGATGGACCCGGACCCGGGCGTGACCTACGTACACAACCTGGGCGGCGCTCGCGACGTGGTCGACCCGCGCACCGGCGCGGGACGCCGGGCCACGCTGCACGACCAGATCCTCGCCACCCGGACCATGCACAACCTGGTGAACCAGCAGCAGATCACGTCGCTGTGGCAGCCGGAGGACGTGCCCGACCTGCTTGAACCGCTGTACTCATATCTGGTCCTCGCCTGCGAGACCGACAAGGCGATCGGTGGCCCGGGCATCTCGTTCCCCTTCCAGGCGCTGTACCTGCAGCAGATGGCGGCGGTGGTGACCGGCGCGGACGGCAGCGACGGCGAGTACCCGATCGACCTCGCCTTCTCGCCGGTCAGTCCCCTGATCCTCGGCGGCGAGGTCGCCGACGCGCTCGTGGCCCAGGTCCGCCGGGGAGGGATCGTCGTTGAGATCCTGCCCTGCCCCGCGGCGGCGACCACGGCGCCGGCCGCCCTCTCCGCCGCCATCGCCCAGCAGCACGCGGAGGTGCTCGCCGGCGTCGTGCTCACGCAGGCGGCGGCGCCCGGCACACCCGTCTACTACGGGCCTCGCCTGAGCGCCGTCGACCCGCGCAGCGGCGTCGTCGTCAGCGGCACCCCGGAGACGGGCGTGGCCTCCGCGGCCGCGGTGCTTCTGGCTCGACGCTGCGGTCTCGCCTGCGACTGCTACGGCCCGTGCAGCGACAGCAAGGTCGTCGACGCCCAGTTCGGCTACGAGCGCGCCGTCAACGCGCTCCTCGGACTGGCGCCGAAGCCGCGCCTGCTCTCCGGCGTCGGCGAGATACAGGCCGGCATCGGCAGCTGTCTGGAGGCGCTCGTCATCGACGACGAGATCCTGAACAACGCGCGGTACGCGCTCGCTCCGCGGCCGTGGGACGTCGACGCACTCGATGTCGACGCCATGGTCGACGGCGTGGTCTCGGGGCGCGGCTTTCTCGGGACCAGGCACACGCGCCGCTACATCCGCGGCGAGTTCGTGAGCCCGCTGCTCAGCTACCGTGGCGGGCTCGGTGACTGGCTCGCCTCCGGTCGCACGGGGCTGGTTGATCTCGCCGCGGACAAAGCCGCTGAGCTCTGCGATCGCGCACCGGTGGGCCTTCCCGACGATGTGCTGACGGAGCTCTGCGCGCTCATCGACCGTTGCGCCGCAGAGGTCGGTATCGGCGATCACCCCGATCCGCGGCGCGTGGTGAAGGCGTAGGCCGTGAGCATCGGCATCCCCTTCGTCCGCGTCGAGGCGCGGGGTTCGTACAAGGAGCTTGGTCGCGCCGTGGGCGAGGGGGCCCGCGAGCAGATCGCCGCCGCCATCGCCTTCTACGAGGAGCACTTCATGGCGATGGCGGGCATCGACTTCGCGGAGGCCGAACGGCAGGCGCAGCTCTACCTTCCGTTCGCGCGCCGCTACGTGCCGCAGTGCGTCGAGGAGCTCGAGGGCATGGCGGAGGGCTCGGGCCAGCCGTTTCTCAAGCTGCTCGTGCCCAACTGCGCCGAGGAGTTCACCTGCCCGGTCGACGCCGATGAGGGCTCGTCGCCGCACGGGGGCGCGGCCACCGCGGCGGGCGACCCGGCCCGCGGCGCCGCTGACGAGACGTCTCACGGTGGCCGAGGCGCCGACAAGCGCCCGCCCTCGGCCGGTCACCTCTGTACCGGCGTGGCTCTCATGGAGGGCGGTCGTCATCTGGTGGCGCACAACATGGACTGGTATGTGGTCGACGTCGACAAGAACGTCCTCTTCGACCTCACGACGCCGGACGGCACGCGGATCGTCACGATCGCCGGCGTGCCGTACCTGCCGATCCTGGGAATGAACTCCCACGGTCTCGCCTATGTGGGCAACTCCGTG
Organism: uncultured Thermoleophilia bacterium; assembly: GCA_964545565.1. Classification (GTDB taxonomy): domain Bacteria; phylum Actinomycetota; class Thermoleophilia; order UBA2241; family UBA2241; genus CAIXSE01. Next base: position 1,096 of record CAZJGT010000111.1, on the reverse strand, counting down.
TACTCAAACGACAATCGCATGGGCGTGCCCAACGCCTTCGTACGCCGCCGGGCGCTCGAGGCTCCGACCCTCGAGGAGGCGGCGGCGCGAGCCTGTCTTCCTGTGCGCGCGCGAGGGTCGAACCACCTGTTCGGCGACCTCGAAGGACGCATCTGGAACGTCGAGACCTCGGCCCATGCGAGTGTGCTGACCGAGCACGACACGTGGGCCGCGCACACGAACCACTACGTCGCCGGGCCCATGGCGGCGTACGAGGGCTATCACCACCAGGAGTCGCGCCTCCGCCTCGCCGAGGCCGAGTCGTCGCTCGCGGGGGGGGTTGAGCGTGGGGACGAACCCATGGGTCTCGTCGAAGGCGTCCTCCGCAGTCACGCGGGCGCTCCCGATTCGATCTGTGGGCATCCCGACACCTCGGTGGCTCCGGCCGAGCAGGTCATGACCGTGGCCAGCATGATCTGCGACCTCGACGCGATGGAGCTGCGGGCCTGCGCCGGACCCCCGTGCGAGAACCCGTACCAGACGTTTCCCGCGAGTGCGCGGTGAGCCTCCACGATCTCGTCATCGCGAACGGTCGTGTCGTCGACGGCTGCGGCAACCCGTGGTATCGCGGGGACGTGGGCGTCCGCGGCGACCGGATCGCGGCGATCGCCGCGCCGGGCACGTTGCGCGGCCGGCGCGTCGTCGACGCGGCAGACCGCTACGTCGCCCCCGGGTTCATCGACCCGCACACGCACTCGGACGTCTCCATCCTGCTGTATCCGGAGGCCGAGACGGCTGTGCGCCAGGGCGTCACCACGCATGTCACCGGCAACTGCGGCATGTCGGCGGCGCCGCTGAGCACGGCGCATCGCAACGACGCCATCCAGAACTGGGCCCACTACGCCTGGGGCCTCGACGGGGTCGACTGGGACTGGCGCACCTTCGGCCAGTACATCGCCGCGCTCCGCCGCTCGGGCCACGCCATCAACATCGCGCCGCTGGTCGGCCACGGCGCCCTTCGGCTCGCCGTCGTGGGCTTCGCCGAGCGAGCCGTCACCGAGCGCGAGCTGGTGCGTATGGAGCGCTTGCTCGACGCCGCGCTGCGCGCCGGCGCGCA
>CAZJGT010000110.1:0-7677 GCA_964545565.1 uncultured Thermoleophilia bacterium | reverse complement strand
CGAACGGCCGCGGCTCCTCTCGCAGCTCCTGCGTGCGTGCGGCAACGCGCTCCCTGAGCGTGCTCGCGCCCGCAGCCGACCAGCGATCGTGGGTGGCGCGGTCGAACAGACCCGGCGCCCACGTCTCGCGGTGATGCCGCCGCGTGTAGCCCCGGCCCAGGTGACTGCCGCCGGGGCCGACGGCATCGATCTCGTTCAGCGCCAGCGCCTCATCGTCGACGCCGACGTCGACCAGCAGCGCGCGGGCGTAACCCACGAGCTCGGCGCCGAGGACGATCGTCTCGCTGCTGGCCTGCAGACCACTCTCGAGGTAGCCGACATCGTGCAGCAGCGTCGCCCGGCTGAGCGCGCCGAGCACCGCGGTGATGCCGGCCTCGGCCGCCCACTGCTCGTCGAACGACTTGGCGTCGCCGACGGCCGCATAGGCGAAGCTCGGCAGGCCGTAGAAGCGCGCGAGGTCGGTCGCCGCGGCATTGCCGAGGAAGTGCTCCGGCGCGCCGTACACGTCGACGGCAGTCCTCATGTCGAAGGCGCCGCAGCCGACGCCGTACACGAACGGAGCGCCGCCGCGAGTGAGCTGGTGGACGACGAGCCCGCTCAGCGTCTCGGCGTTGCCGACGACGATGGTCGCGGTCACGGAGGCCGGGGCGGTCGTTCCGGCGGCCGGCGCCGGCGCGTAGATCAGCGGGATGTCGAGCTCGGCGCACGCGCGCACCTTGTCCATGGCCTCGTCGCTGTGGATCAGCGGCGGGTTGGGCATCGCGTAACAGCCGAAGCTGCGCGCCTCTCCACACATCGCGGCCATGTCCTTCATGCGGCGCAGAGAAGCCGCGTCGTGCGCCGTGGTCAGGAGCGGCTTGCGCGTGCCGGCCAGCATGGCGGCGAACTGGGCGAGGTCGCCGAGCTCCGGAGGTACATCGCTGGGAAGTCCCATGCTCATGACGAAATCGAGATCGTCCAGACGCTCGGCCAGGACCGCCATCTCTTCGACATCGGCCGTCGTGCTCCGGCGGCGCTCGCCGGTGGCGGGGTCGGTGACGTAGACGCAGTCCGACCCCGTGCCGAAGTAGCTGTTGCCGTCCTCGAGCTCGAGACCACCGAGCTCGCCGCGGCGGGCGTGGCCCTGGCCACCGGAAGCGCCGCGCTGCCTGAGCTTGAAGTGGCGCGGCGCGCCCTGCAGGGCGGAGTCGACCATGGCGGCCGGGATGCGGGCGCGCGTGCCGTCGAGGCGTGCGCCCGCCTCCGCCAACTGCTCGCGGGCGCCGGCGTGGCGCACCTCCACGCCGGTCTCCTCGAGCAGCGCCAGCGTCGCCTCGTGGACGCGCCAGCAAGCGGCGTCGTCCCACACGGTGAGGCGGGCGGCAGGCATCAGACCGCCGCCAGGTCCTCGTCGGCACGCGCGACGATCGCGCGCAGCTCGGCGACCACGTCCTCGGGGAGCGGCTCGGGCTGGTAATCCGCCAAGATGTCGTCGGCGATCTCCGTCGCCTTCTCCAGGGCGCCCTTCTTACCCTCGCGCAGCCAGGTGTCGTACGGGGTGCGGTCCCAGACGCCGGGACGCCAGATCTCCTTCATGTGCTGCCGCGTGTGCTTCTCCGCGAGGTACGTGCCGTTCGGGCCGACCTTCTTGATCACGTCCAGCGCCAGCGTCTCGTCGTCGACCTGGATGCCGCCGGCGACCTTCTGGACGATGCCGTAGATCTCGCACTCCATCACCATGTGCGGGTAGCTGAGGATCTTGGAGCCGTTGAGCAGCCCGGCGCCGTTCATCATGTCGGCGTTGGTCATGACGCTGGCGAAGGTGCTGAGCGAGTCGTCGACCGCCGCCTGCCAGTCAGGCTCCTTGGCGCCGGTGGCCATGGTGCCCATCGCCATCGGTACGCCATAGAAGTGCGCGAGCTGGGTGGAAGCCCCGGCGAGGAGGTAGTCCTCGGGCGACCCACCGGTGTAGCCGCCGGTCTTGAGGTCGATGACGCTCGGGGCGCCGGCGAAGAAGGCCGGCACGCCCGGGTAGGCGAGCTCGAGGAGCACCACGCCGCTGAGCGCCTCGGCGTTCTGCACGACGAGGTTGCCGGCGAGCGTCGCCGGGCCGGTGCCGGCCGCGAGCGGCATGGGCATGAAGCCGCTCGCCAGTCCGTGCTCCGCGGCCACGAGGTTGGCCTCGAGGTTGGGCCCGTCGTGGGCGAGCGGATCGACGGCGCACTGCATGAAGCTGAGGATCGGGCGTTTGCGCAGTTCCTCCGTGCCGCCGGAGATGGCGGCCGCCATCTCGACCAGGTAACGGGCGGGCTTCGCGCCCACGGTGGTCACCGTCTGGAAGTGCTTGCTCGTGTTGGTGAACACGGCCTCGGCGTCGTGCAGGGCCTTGGTGGCCGGAGGAACGTCCTGGCTGGTGACGACCGGGCCCCAGTAATAGCTGATGTTCGGCAGGGCGTCGACGAAGCGGGCGCTGGTCGCCGCATCGGCTTTGGTGCTCGGCCGCTTCTCGTCCTTGCGGTGATCCCACACGAAGACACCGGAACCGTCGTTGCTCAGGTAGCAGTGCTTGCCGTCGATGAGCATGTCGCAGGCGGGTTCGCGGCCGGCGAGCACGTAGCTGTCCGGCACCTGCGAGACGGCCTCCATCACGACCGCGCGCGGCAGCCTGGCGATCTGGGTCGCGCGGTCGACCTCGCAGCCGTTCCTCTCAAGCACATCGAGGGCACGCTCGCTGGGGAACCGGATGCCGACGGTCTCGAGGACGTCCAGCGTGGCTTCGTGGATGCGTTCGAGCTCGCTGGGATCGAGCACGTCCCACCAGAGACGGGGAGAGATGGGGTTGATCCGGGTGGTCATTGCGGCAACCTCGCAGGGTCTCCGACGGACGCAGGTCATGGCGCGGAGCCGGTCGGCGGGCGGACGTCGCGGCGATGCTAGGTAGGGCCGGTCCGCACGAAGCGGACCGCCCTAGAGACCGCAGGAACGGTTGACCGTGCTGATGTCGATGCTGGGAGCGGCGGACACGAGCCGGAGTCTATCATCGCCCCTGCAGGCGACAAAATGCCGCACCTCGCCGGCCGTTGCGACAGTTCAGCGAGCGCTGAAGGGAGCGTCGGAGTGGACAGACGACCCGCGACCCGGTGATGCTTGCACGATGAACGTCCAGCACGTCTACGACGATGGCTTGTGCATGCAGTGCGGCACCTGCGTGGGCGTCTGCCCCACGGGGTCGGTCTCACTGACATGGGACCGGCGCGTCGGCTACCGCCTCCGCGTCGACGAGCAGTCCTGCACGGATTGCGGCCGCTGCCATGACGCGTGTCCCGGACCAGGCCTGGACTTCTCACCGGGCGCCTGGTGGCGCGAGCGCAACGAGGGCGCCCCGTTCGAGGACTTCCTGGGCCCGTGGCGCCAGCTCTGGTTCGGCTGGTCCTCAGACCCGGTGACGCGGCACCTGGGAGCCTCGGGAGGCGTGGCCACGACGCTCATGCAGGCGGCCCTCGAGACCGGCGCCGTGGACGCCGTCGTGGCGGTGCGGACTCGAGCGGCCGATCCTCTCGAGGCCGAGGGCGTGTTCTGCCGCTCACCCGAGGAAGTCGCCGGCTGCCGCGGCTCCAAGTACAACGTGGTGGCGATCAACGTCGTCCTGCGGCGCATCCTGGAGCAGCCCGGACGCTACGCGCTGGTCGGCCTCCCGTGCCATATCCAGGGGCTGCGCTTGGCGCAGCGCCGCTCCCGACGGCTGCGCGAGCGAGTGGTGCTCACCCTCGGCATCTTCTGTGGCCTCACCCAGGAGCCGCGCGCGACCGCCGTCCTCGCGCGGCAGGCGGGACTTGATCCGGCGCAGCTACGCGACGTCTCCTACCGAGGGCCGGGCTGGCCCGGCGGCATGCGCCTCGCCGATCGGCAGGGCACGGTGCGCTGGCAGGACTATCCGGACTACATCGACCGCCAGTTCCTGGCTCTCGTTCCGCCGCGCTGCCGCGTCTGTCCCGATGCACTGGCGGAACTCGCGGACGTCTCCGTGGGGGACACGTGGCTCGACCGCTTCGCCGGTTCGGACGGCGTGAGTGACGTGATCGCGCGCACCCCCGGCGGAGAACGTCTGCTCGAAGCCGCCGTCGACTCCCTCACGCTCGAGGCCGCGACCCCGCAGGAGACGGTCGCGTCCCAGAAGGAGACGTACCGCGTCAAGCGGGAGGTCTGCCGCGGCCGGCTCTCGCTACGCGCCCTGGCCGGGCGACCGGTGCCGGAGTACCCGGGTCTCGGCTTGGCGGCCTCGGCGAGCGATCGCTTACGCGGCCTCGCCGACGCCGCCCGGGAGTCCCTGTACCGCAGGCTTGCCGACAGGCGTTACCCGGACTGAGTCGCCGATCGGCGCTCAAGCGACCGGGCGAGCGTCGCCCGCCCCGGTCAATCCATGTCATCCCGGCGCCACACCGTGACGCCCCTCGGCATCGAGACGTTGAGGCATCGCCGGAGCGCCCGCGAGACAGGGTCGGGCCTGCGGCCCTCGTCCTCCAGCGCCTCGCAGCGCTCGATGGCACTGCGCACGGCACGCGCGCCCGCCGAGCGGATGGGCTCGGGCGGCAGGTAGGTGGGAGGCTCGGAGACGAGCGGCGACTGCGAGTAGTCGTCCTTGCGCCCGAGCGTGACGGAGGCGAGCGTGCGCCCGATGAGGTTCGACGGCGCGACGCCGTTGCCGGAGTAGCCCACGCCGTAGTGGATGTTGTGATGCCGCCCCAGCGTGCCGACCCAGGGAAGGCCGTGCTGGGTGCGTTCCACGGGGCCGCCCCAGCGCCACTGCACCGGAAGGTGGCGCGTCGCCGGCAGCAGGTCGCGCATGTCCGCGACGACACTCTCGATCTCCCGCTCGTCGTGGAAGTGCCTGGCGATGACGCGGCCGCCATACCCGAGGCGGCCGCCGCCCCGACCGAAGACGAGGCGGTGGTCCGCGGTACGCTGTCCATAGTGCACGGCCGTTCGTCCATCCGAGAAGGGACGGCCTGTCGCCCACCCGAGGCGGTCAAGTGCGTCCGGCGAACTCGCCGTCGCGACGACGTGCGAGGGGATGATGAAGATGGTGCGTCGCAGCTCGGAGATGAGGGCCAGCCGCGAGCCCGAGGCGAGGACGACCCTGCCGGCGACGACGGCCCCGGAGGGGGTCTCGACGAGGGCGGGCAACGTGCGCCGGACGGCGACCATCGGCGTGGCTTCGTACACGCGCACGCCGGCGGCGACGGCCAGCCGGCGCAGCCCCTGCGCGAGCAACGCCGGCTGGACGCTGCCGGCCTGCAGGATCAGCGCGCCGGCGGTGGCCGCCGGCGATCCCGACATCTCGACGGCTTCATCCTTGTCAAGGACGCGGATGAGATCGTCGCGGCCCAACTCCCGCGCCAGAAGCGCGGACTCGAGGATGCCGTCGACTTGGGCAGGGGACAGCGCCACGGTCAGACCACCATCGAACGAGAGATCGCAGTCGATATCGCCATCTCGCACCGTGTCGCGGATGTCGTCGACGCCGCGCCGAGAAGCCTCGAGCAGCCACAGCCCGGCATCCCGGCCGAACCGCGAGATGAGCTTGGGCAGCGCGTCGTCCCAGCCGTTGACCCAGCCGCCGTTGCGGCCGCTGGCGCCGGCTCCGCAGTACTCGCGCTCGATGAGCACGACGTCCGCGTCCGGTTCGAGACGCTTGATCCACAAGGCCGTCCACAGGCCCGTGAACCCCCCGCCGACGACGCACACATCCGCGCGCTCGACGGTCGTCAGGGGTGCGATGTCGCGTGGCTGCCAGCGCGGATCGCCGCCCTGCCAGTAGACGGCCGGTCGCGCCGAGCCGCCGGGCTCATCCTGCGTCCTGCTCCGCTGCTCCGCCATCCCGGGTCCTCCTGCGGCGTCTCGCGCATCCACCCCTGACGATACCATCCGCCGCCGCGATCCGGCACGGCCGGAACCTCGGCGAACCTCGCGGACTCGCCAGAGCCGCCCCGGAGGATTGCTCAACGAAGTTGACGCGCGAGCCCCTGAGGCTTTACTCGCGCACCTCACGCCCGTACTCTCTTGTCGTGCGAGCGGCGGGGCGCTCCTGCGATCTCGCCCGTGGGGCCGGACGGCCCGACGCCCTTCTGCCTCACCCGCCGTCTCGCCGGCCGACACATCGTGTGGCAGCGGAGGTGCTCCAGTGAAGCGAAACCTGCACGCCGGGCGACTCGGCTCCGGCGGGCTCAGCCTGAACGTGTTCACAGAGGCCGAGCTCGATGACATCCATCTCGGCTCGCTCGAGGTGCTCGAGCGCACCGGGATCTGGATCGAAGCCGACGACGCGCTCGACATCTACGGCGACGGCGGGTGCATCGTCGACCGGGAGTCGCGCATGGTGCGCATCCCGCCGTACCTCGTGGAGGATGCGCTCCGCTCCTGCCCACCCAAGAGCTACTTGTGCGGGCGCGACCCGGACATGGACATCGTCCTTGAGTCGGGCCGCGTCTACGTCTCCAACTTCGACGAGGGCATCATGATCGTCGACCAGCGCACCGGCGAGTATCGCCACCCGGTGCTCCAGGATGTCCGGGAGGCGGCTCGGCTCGTCGACGCCTTGAGCGACATCGACACCTACGAATCGGCCGTGCACCCCGGTGACGTCCCCGAGGAGACGGCCACCCTGTACAAGTGGGAAGCCGCCATGCTCAACACCGGCAAGCCGGTCGGCACCGAGGCCACGAGCGCCTACGACTGCCGGAAGCTGATCGAGATGGCCACCGTGGTCGCGGGCGGCGAGGACGAGTTCCGTCGCCGCCCGCTCATCGGTTTCGGTGTCTGCCCGGTGAGCCCACTCAAGCTGCCGCGCGACGCTACCGAGGTCATCATCGAGTCGGCGCGCGCCTGGTGCCCGGATACGATCCTCAGCATGGCCATGTCCGGCGGCTCCAGCCCGGTCACCCTCGCCGGCACGCTCGTGCTCCACAATGCCGAGGTGCTCGCCGGCATCGTGCTCGCTCAGCTCGCCGAACGGGGCTGCCCGGTCACTTACGGCTCGTCGACCACGGCGATGGACCTCAAACTGGCGGCGGCGTGTGTGGGCTCGCCGGAGCTCGCCCTGTTCTCCGCCGCCTGCGCCCAGATCGCTCGCCGGTATCTCCTCCCCAGCTTCGTCGCCGGGTTGTAGGCGGACTCCAAGCTCGGTGACGCGCAGACCGGTCACGAGAAGACCCTCACCGGACTCCTTCCTGCGTTGGCAGGCGCCAACCAGATCTACGGGGCGGGGATGATCGAATCGGGCGTCACCTTCGACCTTGGCCAGCTGGTCATGGACAACGAGATCGCGCGGATGATCAAGTTCGCCGTCGCCGGCATCGCGGTGACCGACGAGACGATGGCGGTGGACGACATCGCGAAAGTCGGAGCCTTCGGCGATTTCCTCAGCCTCGACGCGACGCTCACGCACATGCGTGAGCTGAGCCAGCCGACCGTCCTCGACCGCCGCGTGCGCGAGGACTGGGAGGACAGAGGCGCGACCGACCTCGCCACGCGGACGCGCGCCCGGGCGCTCGAGCTTGTAGAGTCTCATCAGCCGCCGCCGCTCGACCCGGACGTGGCCGGGCAGGTGCACGCCATCATCGAAGCAGCCGACCGCGAGAGGGGCGTCACGTGAAGGACCAACTCAGCCAGGCCGTGATCGACGGCAACGAGGCCGTGGCC
>CAZJGT010000109.1:0-7782 GCA_964545565.1 uncultured Thermoleophilia bacterium | reverse complement strand
AACACCGACGCCCAGGCGCTGCAGATGTGCGACGCCGACGTCAAGATCCACATCGGCAGCAAGATCACGCGCGGCCTCGGCGCCGGCGCCAATCCCACCATCGGTTACCAGGCCGCCATGGAGAGCAAGGACGAGTTGCGCGACGCGCTCAAGGGCGCCGACATGGTGTTCGTCACCGCCGGCAAGGGTGGCGGCACCGGCACCGGCGCCGCGCCGGTCATCGCCGAGCTCGCCAAGGAGCTCGCGGCGCTCACCGTGGGCGTCGTGACCCGTCCCTTCGCCTTCGAGGGCAAGCGCCGAGCGCGCCAGGCCGCGGATGGCATCCAGAGCCTGCGCGAGAAGGTCGACACGCTCATCGTCATCCCCAACGACCGGCTGCTGCAGGTGGTCGAGCGACGCACCTCCGTGATCGAGGCGTTCAAGGTCGCCGACGACGTGCTGCGCCAGGGCGTGCAGGGCATCACCGATCTCATCACGGTCCCGGGGCTCATCAACCTCGACTTCGCCGACGTGCGCACGATCATGAAGGACGCCGGCTCGGCGCTCATGGGCATCGGCGTCGCCGGCGGCGAGAACCGCGCCGTCGAGGCGGCGCGTGCGGCGGTCAGCTCGCCGCTGCTCGAGGCCAGCGTGGAGGGCGCCCGCGGCATCCTGCTCAACATCACCGGCGGCAACGACCTGGGGCTCTTCGAGATCAACGAGGCCGCGGAGATCATCAGCAGCGCGGCCGACGCCGACTGCAACATCATCTTCGGCGCCGTCATCGACCCGTCGCTGGGCGACGAGGTACGGGTCACCGTCATCGCCACGGGGTTCGACCATCCGGCCGGCGGCCGGCAGCCGGAGGTCACGCACGAGGAGCGCGAGCCGGAGCCCAAGGGCACGCCGCTGTTCGCCCAGGAGTCCAAGCCGTCGTTCGACGTGGACGACGACGTCCTCGACATCCCGAGCTTCCTGCGCGATCACTGAGCGCCGGTACACCGGCGCCTCAAGCGTGATCGTCGGCCTCGGGTCGCGGGCGCCGGTCAAGTTGCGTGCACCCCGTGCGTCGGTTACGCTCTACCGCCTGACGGCCCCGGAAGGGCCGCGGACGCCGTGAACACGTGAGCAGACACCGTAACCTCATCATCCTCGTCGTGATGGCCGCGCTCGTGGCGGTCTCGCTGTACTACATCATCCCGCCGAGCGTGAAGACGCGGCTCGGCCTCGACCTGCAGGGCGGCCTCGAGGTCGTCTACACGGCGCGCACCGCGGACGGCAAGGCGCCCACCCGGGCGCAGCTCGACCAGACGGTCGGCATCCTCGACCGGCGCGTCAACGGTCTCGGCGTCACGGAGTCCCAGATCCAGACGCAGGGCGCCGACCAGGTCTCCATCTCGCTGCCCGGCATCACCGACGCGGATCAGGCGCTCTCGGTGATCGGCAAGACGGCCCAGCTCGAGTTCTTCAAGGACGACCCCGCGTCGCGCCTGGTCGGACCCGTGGAGAGCAAGGATGCCGCCCTCAAGGAGCTTCGCCGGGAGGGCGTCTCCAAGGAGGAGATCGCGGTGCTCGAGGCGGAGGGCACAAGTGACGACCACTCGCTGGTGGAGCAGCCCGCCGACACCGCCAACGACATCCCCGCGGCCTGGTACGTCTACAAGCGTCCGCCGGCCATGACCGGCGACGCCGTCAAGAGCGCCCGCGCCGGGTTCGACAACCAGACCGGCAAGCCCAACGTGAGTATCGAGTTCACGAGCGAGGGCAACAAGCAGTTCCAGGAGATCACGCGCGAGCTCTACCGCACCGGCCTGCTCAAGCAGGAGCCGCAGACGTTCGCGATCGTGCTCGACAACATCATGGAGTCGGACCCCATGATCGACTACACGGACCCCACGCTCAGCGACGGCATCAGCGGCGGCGCCGTGATCAGCGGCGGCAACATGACCGTGCAGGAGTCCAAGGACCTGGCCTTCGTGCTCAACACCGGCGCCCTGCCGGTGAAGCTGGAGACGGCCTACCAGCAGCAGGTGTCGGCCACGCTCGGCAAGGACTCGCTGAACCAGGCCCTCATCGCCGGCCTCGTCGGCCTCGGGCTGGTGCTCATCTACATGCTCGTCTACTACCGCTTCCTGGGCCTGGTCGCCGACCTCGCGCTCATCGTCTACGGCATCCTGCTGTGGGGACTCTTCAACGCCATCCCGGTCACCATGACGCTGCCCGGCATCGCCGGCCTCATCCTCACCATCGGCGTCGCGTCCGACGCCAACGTCGTCATCTTCGAGCGCATCAAGGAGGAGGTCGCGCACGGCAAGAGCGTGCGCTCCGCCGTCAACTCCGGTTATGCGATCGGCTTCAAGACCATCCTCGACGCCAACATCCTGACCATGCTCACGGCGCTCGTGCTGTTCATCTTCGCGACCGCCCAGCCCCGAGGCTTCGCCGTCACCCTGATCCTGGGCGTCGTCGTCAGCATGTTCACCGCGGTGCTGTTCACCCGGGCCATGCTCGGCACGCTCGCCAACTTCGCCTTCTTCAACCGGCCGTCGCTCATGGGCGTCTTCACGTCGGAGATCGAGGCCAGCGTCGTCGCCCGCAAACAGGCGGCGGTGGCGGGCGGTCGCCGGCGGCCCACGGCCGGCGGCGCCGCCGTCGCGGCCGAGCCGGCCGCCGGGACCGCAGCGGCCGGTGACGCCGGCGCCTCGGGCAAGCGCACCGGGGCCTCGACTGCTCGCCGCAAGTCCACGTCCCGCAAACGCAAGAAGCGGAGGTAGCGCTCATGAAGTACTTCCGCCGGCTGTACAGCTTCGACTACATGGGTCACAAGGCGTGGTGGTTCACGCTCTCCGGGATCATCATCGCCATCGGCCTCGTGAGTCTGTTCGCGAAGGGTGGCGGCAACCCGGTCAACGGCCTCGACTACGGTCTCGAGTTCAAGGACGGCACGCGGGTGACGGTGGCGTTCGAGACGCAGCCGTCGCTCGCCGACGTGCGCGCGGTGACCATCGAGGCAGGCTACCCGAACGCGCAGATCCAGCAGACGGCCAACGTCTCGGGCGGGGGCGGCGTCGAAGGCTTCCAGCTCCAGACGCCGGTACTGAGCGCCGACGAGCAGACGGCGCTCAAGGCCGCGCTCGACGATGCCTTCACGATCGTCACCACCGATGACAAGCCGGTGTGGGGTATCGAGACCGTCAGCGCGTCCTTCGGGCGCCAGGTCGTGAGCTCTTCGCTCAAAGCGGCTGTGATCGCCATCCTGCTCATCGTCGCCTACGTGACGTTCCGCTTCCAGTGGAAGTACGCCGTCGCCTCTCTCGCCGCGGTGATCCACGACCTCCTGATCGTCATCGGCGTGTACTCGCTCACCGGGCGTGAGGTGACCACCGCGACGATCGCGGCCGTGCTCACGATCATGGGCTATTCGCTCTACGACAACGTCATCGTCATGGACCGCATCCGCGAGAACGAGCCCAAGCTCTCCCGCATGGCATACGGCGACATGGTCAACGAGTCGCTGTGGGAGACGCTCACGCGGTCGCTCAACACGTCGTTCATCAGCGTGCTGCCCGTGATCTGCCTGTTGTTCTTCGGCGGCGACACGCTCAAGGACTTCGCGTTCGCGCTGCTGATCGGGATCCTCTCCGGGGCGTACTCCACCTTCTTCATCGCCAGTCCGGTGCTGGTGGTCCTCAAGGAGATGGAGCCGCGGTACAAGAAGCTCAAGGCCGCGGCGAGCGCCGAACGCGCCTGACCGGGTCCCCGCCTGCCCGTCCGCCCGCGAGCGCGCCGCTCGGGGCGCCTCGAGGCGCTCCCTCCCTCAAGTCGTCGTGGATGCTTTTTCGACCTTCGGTCCAGGGTTGACGCGCATCGCTCAAGCTCCTTGAGAACCTGACGGGCCAAGCTGCCGAACCTCCCTCCGCGGGGCTTTACTTCCTCCTCCCGGTGACCTAGCGTCGCCGGCGGGCCGTGCCGCGACGGCAGGTCCACGATCTCGTTGAACGCCGGCAGCGATGGCGCCGGCAGAGGCTCGACAGGGGGAGGCGGCATCATGGCACGCCGGGGGGACGCCCAACAGCTCAGGAGCGCCGTCGCGACCAAGGCGGGATGCCGCGTCTCGGTCGCCAGAGCCGAGGGCGGGCCGAGCATCCTGGAGCTGGTGGGCGAGTTCGACCTCGACGCGGTCCCCGAGATCGACCGTTTTCTGCGCCGCAATCTCGGCCCCCTGTACCACCAGGAGCATCTCGTGATCGACCTTGCGCGCACGACGTTCGTCGACTCGAGCTTCATCGCGTTCGTGATGCGGCTCTCCACCGCCCAGCGGGTCACGAGACGGGAACTCCTGCTGGTGCGGCCCGTGGGACAGGTGCGCCGCCTTCTGGCTCTCGTGGGGCTGCCCAACGTCGTCCCCGTGTTCGAGACGGTGGAGGCGGCGGTGGACAGCCTGCTCAGCGGCCGGCTGCCGGTGATCCCGCCGGCGTTTCGCGCCACAGGGGCCGCCTGATCGCTTCGGCGCGCCCTCTCGCGTTCAGCTGGCGCGCCGCTCCGCGCCGACTTCGCTCATGCGCCGCGCCGCCGTCACGCGTGCCTGGAAGGCCCTCATGCGGCAGGCGTCACTGCAGTACTTCTTGGCCGGGTTGGTGGTCGTGAACTCCCGGGCACACACGGCGAAGGCGCAGCGACGCGAGATCTCCTCGCGCGGACTGGCCCTACGGGCGGCACGGTGGTAGTCGTCCTGCCAGGCGCCGCCGTGCAGGGCGCACACGCTTGACGGGTTGTACGTGGAGAGACGGGTACGGCATCCGGGGACGCTGCAGACACGCCCGGCGCCATATGTTCTCGTCTTGGGCATACTGTCGGCCACGTCCCAGAGCCTGCTGCCGTGAAGGACTCTCGTGCTGCGGAACTCCATCATCTCGCTCCCGGCGACCGCTTCGACGTGACCCTCCCGGCGGTCGCCACGCACTCGTCGTGCTGCGTCCCTCCTACTTCACGCGGACGCTGCCTTGACCGCCTCGTCCCGGCTCGGGAAGATCCCGAAGATCCGGTCGAGACCGGTGATCTCAAAGATCCTGATGATGTTCTCGTCGGTACAGACGATGTCGAGATTGCCGTTGCGGGGCCGCACCCGTTTCGCACCGCTCACGAGCACTCCCAGCGCGGTGGAGTCGATGAAGGTGACCTTCGAGAGGTCCACGATCACCCGCTTCGCGCCGCCTTCGATGCCGTTGACAAGGACTTCCTTGAACTCCGGCGCGGAGTAGATGTCGATCTCGCCCTCGAGGATCACGACGCCCACCTCATCGGCGGTGGCCTCGTAATCGACGCGGAACTGCGGCTTGTCCTCCATACGCGCCTCCTCCGCCGAAATGCGGACTCGCGCAGCCGGACAGGGGCTCGGCTGCATGTGCCTCGATACTTTCCGCGAGGCGGGGCCGCTAAACCCCGAGCTGCGGCTTGCGCGGGGTGGACGCCCCGGCGCAACCGGCCGACGCCGCGGCGGTACGCGTCCGCCGGTGGCGGACGCCGAACGAGCCGCCGGCGGCCGAGAGGTTGGCGCCGAGCGCGATCAGCAGCAGGCCGGCAGGCAGAAGGAGCCGCCTTCCATACGGCATGGGGTCCCAAAAGAGGGCGATCTTGCTCTCGAGCTCCCGGCGTAGGTCGAGACCGTCCGGGAGCCGGAGGCGGAGTGCTCCCTCTCGGCGGTCGGCGAGCACGAGCGCGTCGTTCTCGATGGCGGTCGGCAGCTTGCCCGGGTAGTCGACCCACATATGGTTGAGGGAGCTCTGCAGTCGATACGGGATCCCCTTGGCCTCGAAAACGCTCATGAGAAGGACGGCACGCGCTTCGCAATCGCCCCGGCCTTCCGCGATGACTTGCGCGGCACTGGGGAAACGCCAGGGAACCCCGAGCACCTCCCAGTCGGTCGCGTACGTCACGCGTCGCAGAACCTCTGTCTCGATCTCGGGCGGATCGCTCGGCATCTGGGCGGCGAGACGGGCTGCGGCGTGCGCATCCGCCCGCGGTCGGATGACGTTGTGGACGCTTTGGACGAGCACGGTCGGGTCGGGATAGAGGACCACGAGCGTCCACCAGAAGAGCAGGAAGAGGACGAGGAGACGTGAGGTTCGCATCACCGTATTGTAGCCGCGCTCAGGGCAGGGTCGCAGAGAGAAGCCAGATGAGCGGGAACAGGATGAGCTGATGGGTCAGGTAGATCGCGAGCGAGTGCCGGCCCATGAGTTGCAGCGGCCGCATGGTCCGAGGCGGAGAGGGCACGGGATACCGCGGGCGTCCATCCTGGTACAGGACTCGTCCCAGCGCGAAACCCACGAACGCGAAGCCGGCCCACGGAGCCAGCGGATACCAATCCACGGTGGCGCGTGGTGACGACCAGCCGACGATCGACAGCCACGGTTCGGGAGAGGCGCCGCCGAACAGCCCGCTCCAGCCGATGGTGAGCACGGCCACGCCGAGGAGCGCGTTCAGCGCGGCGCCGAAGCGAGCCGTCAGCGCAAGGAGAAGGGTGCTTGCGGCAAGGAGGTGGAGGATCCCGAAGATGACGAAGCGCTCCGGCAGCACCAGCCAGGTGCCCAGCGTGACGAGGGCGGCGGCGCCGGCGATGAGCAGGACGCGCCGGCAGGCTCGAAGCGCAAGAGAGCGACCCGCTGCCCGTGATCGATCGCGGTCGAGCGCGATGGATACGCCGAGCAGGGCGATGAACGACGCCGCGATCGGGACCGAGACGTACGCCGAGCCGGGACCGAGCGAGCTGCCGCGGAAGTAGATCCAGTCCCAGTAAGCATGGAAAGCGACCATCGCCAGGATCGCGAGGCCGCGCAGCGCGTCGATCTCCCAGCGGCGGTCCACCTTGTCGACGGGTTTGATGGGCCGCGAATGCGTCGACCGGTCCTTCCTTCAGGTTGGCGACCGGGTGACGTGCGCACGCGGTCCCGAGGACTGAAGCCAGCGCAACTGTATCCTACGAGCATCGTCGCTGCTGCGACCGGCGGGATCCGGGCGGCATGCTCACCGCTCCCGAGGGGGAGGGCGCGCATCACGGCGACCAGTGACGAAGCGGCCGCTGAGCGGCTCTACCATGGGGCGAAGGCCGACCTGAAGCCGGGCGATCTGATCGGCCCGATCGCAAGGGCACTCGCCCGATGCGCTCAAGGCCATGAAGGACAGCCTTGAGCGGCTCAAGGAGCTCGGGGTCGAGGCGATCGAGGATTGAGCCGGGCGCACGAACCGGGCGGCCGCAGACGCTTCGCCTCGGCCGCCCCAGGATCGTCGCTCGAGGTCTTACGCGGCGCGGCGACTCGCTTCCCCGCCGAGACGCTTCTGCTCCAGCACCTCGCTGATGAGGTGGCCGGCGCCGGACACGATCCGGCCGGCGCTCCCGTTCCACATCTCATCCAGCCTGTCGGCGAAGGCTTCGGCCTCAGCGAGGCTGTCGAACTGCAGATGTCCGACAACCGTGCTCTCGTCTTCCAGAGGGTGCTCGATGACGTAGCTGCGCACTCCGGAAGCCTCGCGACCGAGAGGATCGCTGTCGAACAGCTTCTTCCACTCGGCGTAGTCGGAGACCGTGTGCCAGTAGTTCAGGACGTACATGACGCTTCCTCTCGTCTGCTCTTTCCTTGTTGTTCTGGGGTTTTTCCCGGAGCAGGCGGTCGACAAGCCCGAGGGAGCTCAGCGGCTGCGTTTCGCGTGCACGAACGGGTGCACCGAGGGGATGCCGCGGCGAAGAGTGGTGGAGGTAACCGGGCTCGAACCGGTGACCTTTTGGCTGCCAGCCAAACGCTC
>CAZJGT010000108.1:0-7799 GCA_964545565.1 uncultured Thermoleophilia bacterium | reverse complement strand
CCGGCGGCGCCGTTGACCCAGGCGTAGTGCAGCATCGTCCCCCAGCTGAAGTTGAGCGGGTCGCCGAGACCGAGGAACGACAGGGTGGTCTCGGAGAGGATCGCGATCGCCACGACCAGCACGAGGTTGGCGAAGATCAGCGGCATCACATTGGGCAGGATGTGCTTCTGCATGATGTGGCGATTGCCGGAGCCGATGGCCCTGGCGCGCTCGATGAACTGCAGCTCACGCACGCGCAGCACATCCGAGCGCACCACCCGGGCAGTCCCCGGCCAGCTCGTGATCCCGATGATGAGGATGATCATCCAGTAGTTCTGACCCCAGGCGGCCGCCAGCACCATGGCCAGCGGCAGCCAGGGGATGACCAGGAACGCGTCCGTCAATCGCATCCATCCTTCACCCTGCCAGCCTCCGTAGAAGCCGGCCGCGATGCCGATGCCGGCGCCGAGGACGGTGGACATGAAGGCCGCGAGCAGACCGACCATGAGAGAGATACGCGCGCTCCAGATGAACTGGGCGAGGACGCTCTGGCCGACCTGGTCGGTGCCGAACCAGTTGTAGTAGTACGCCGTCGGCGGGTGGTAGGCGAGGAAGAGCTCGCCGGTGTTCGGATCCCGGATCTGCGCGTTCGGGTCGAGCAGCGCGTGATCGGCGAGGAACGGCGCCAGCAGGGCCATGAGGATGAAGACGAGCAGGATGCCGAGACCGACCATGCCTTGCCAGTTGGCCCGGTACAGCTTCCACACCTGGTGCGTGTTCCAGGTCGTCAGCTCGGCGCGCTCGGGGTTGCCGACCGCCCAGAACCAGACGCAGGCCCCGGCCAGCACCACGGCGACCGTCTGGATGGCCCAGTTGTAGGAGATGGTGTTGGCGGCGGCGGACCAGCCCTCGGCGCCACCGCTGCCGGCGAGTGCCCCCCAGGCGAGGAAGACGAGGCCCTCCACGAGGAGCAGCACGTTCATGACCGTGGCCTTGGTGCGGCGCACCAGGCCGACGCCGCCCGCGACGAGACACAACACGCCGAGCAGGAGCATCACCCACGCCGGGTACGCGCCGACACTGGCCGAGAAGAACGCGGCGAGGATCTCCGAGAACCCCGAGGTGATGGGGACGTCTTTGGGATACGTGAGCAGCTCGAGGACGATCCAGACGATGATCGTCCAGAAGATGACCCAGTTCCTGAAGCGACGGGGCACGAGGGGTGTCCCCGCGGCGCCCCCCTCCATACCTTGACTGCGTCGGGTATTCATGCCTGCACCCTTGGGTCGAGGTAGTAGTACATGATATCGGCGATGAGATTGGCGACGATCACGGCGATGCTGGCGATCAGGAACACCGCCTGCATCACGGGATAGTCGCGCTTCTGCATCGAGTCGTAGGAGAGGAGCCCCAGGCCCGGCCAGTTGAAGACGCTCTCCGCCAGGATCGCGCCGGACATCACGAAGCCCAGGTTCATCATGACGATGGTGACCGTGGGCAGCATCGCGTTGGGCACGACGTGCTTCCAGAGCACGGCGTTCTCACTGAGGCCTTTGGCCCGGGCGGTGAGCGCGAAGTCCTCCTTCATCACGCCGGTGATGGAGCTGCGCATGATGAGGTGGTACTCACCGACATAGGCGATCGCGAACGTGAACGCCGGCAGAAAGAGGTGTTTGGCCAGCGACTGGAACGCGGCGAAACCGCTGAGCTCCACGCCGGGCTCCTCCATACGCCCCGTGGGGAACCAGCGGAGCTTGGTGGCGAACAGCATGATCATCAGGAGGCCGAACCAGAACGTCGGCATGGCGTAGAGCACCATCCCTAAGTTCGTGGACACGACGTCGTAGGTGCCGTTTCTTCGCCACCCCGCGAACACGCCCATGATCATGCCGACCACCGTGGCGAAGATGGTACCCACCCCCACGAGCAGGACGGTGGGCCAGATACGCTCCGCGACCACTTCGGTGACCGGTCTCTTCTCGGAGAACGACATCCCGAACTCGCCCTTCACGGTATCGCGCCAGTAGAAGATGAACTGCTGCCACATCGGCTTGTCGAGATTGAACGTCTTGCGCTGACGTTCGATGACCGACGGGTCGGTCTTTCCCTTGGGGAGGAGGAGCCGGGCCGGATCGCCCGGGAGGATGCGGAAGAGAGCGAAGTTGAACGAGGCCACGAGGATGATCGTGAGGACCGCGTTCAGCACCTTGCGGATGAAGTAGCGTCGTTTGTCCACAGCCGTGCGGGTCGCCGCGCCCGACCCCGGACACGGGCGGACCCTTGCCTCCTTCTCACATCCGTGGTTACCGGACTCCTGACACCTGGTGCGCTGACGCGGTGGACGACCCCGGACGGGGTCTTGGGAGGTTAGACGGCGCCGGCGCGCGATTCCGTCGGCCCAGCGAAGCACCGGACGGAGAGAGCGTGGGATGCGGCGTCGGCGACGCGATGCGCACCGTAGTCAGCCCCCCTGTCGAGCCGGTCACCGCATACGGCGGGACTCGGCCTGACGTCATCGTAGACGCCGCGGCGAGGCGCGGCAAGGGCGCGGAGCTACGCCCCAGGCAGCCGTGCCTCGCGCCCGAAGCGGCGCATGGCCAGGGCGAGCCGGTCCAGCGGCAGGGCGTAGGCGGCATTGCCGCTGCGTCCGACCGTGGTCGTGGCCGCCGTGAGCGCGTTGAAGACGCTCTCGGCGGTCGCGTCCACCGCCGCCTCGAAGAGCTCCGCCATCTGGTCGTTCGCGACCGTGGCCAGCGTCAGCGGCTCGGCGCACGTGCGCGACACGCGATGCGCGGTCGTGAAAGCGAGCATGATCTCACCGCTGCCGTCGGACGCATACGAACCGGTCACCGCCAGACCGAGGGCGCAGCGCTTGGCCATACGCGCGCACTGGCGCGCGCTCAGCGGCGCGTCGGTGGCGAGGAGGACGATGCAGGAGCCCTCGCGGTTCTCGAGCGGCATGAGGTCGACGATCTCACGCCCGACCGGGACCCCGTCGATACTGAGACGGCCGCGGATGCCGAAGTTGGCGAGCGAGAGCACGCCCACGGTCCAAGGACGTCCGTGGGCGGTGACGATTCTCGATGAGGTGCCGATGCCGGCCTTGAAATCGAAGCAGGTCATGCCGGTGCCGGCCCCGACACAACCCTCGGGCACGGAGCCGGATGAAGCGCCGTCCAGCGCGGCGCGGACGTGCTCCTCGCGCACGTGCATGCCGCGCAGGTCGTTGAGGGACCCGTCGTCGCACTCCCCGACCACCGGCATGACCGCATCCTCGATCCCGGCGAGCGGTTGGCGATCCATGATCCAGCGCACCGTGGCGTCGTAGACCGCGCCGACGCTCTGCGAGTTGGTGAGCAGGATCGGCGTCTCGATGAGTCCCCACTCGCGGATGGCGCTGAGGCCGACGACCTCGCCGACCCCGTTGGCGGCGTGGGCGCCGGCGACGACGCGCTCGTGCCAGAGATCGTCCGCGTGCGGGAAGACGGCGGTGACGCCCGTGCGGGCGGGCCCGCTGCCGCGCGGCAGCTCGGGCCCGCCCCACGAGACGGTACTGTGCCCGACGCGCACACCCGGCACGTCGGTGATGGCGTTCAGCGGGCCGGTCGGCAGCGTCCCGATCGCGACGCCCAGCTCACGGAGGCGAAAGCGTCCCGGCTCGGCCATGTGGTCAGTCCAGGATGCCGGCGCGATGGGCCTTGAGGTACGAGCCGCAGAAGTTGTCTTCGCCGCGGAGAGCCTCGACGGACTTGATGGTGGCCATCATCGGCTTGCTGCGCACGTCGACGATCAAGCCGTCGAGGCCGAGGCCGGCGCACATCGCCACGAACGTACGGTTGAGCAGACCGCGGTTGGGCAGCCCGAAGCTCACGTTGCTGAGGCCGCCGGTCGTGCGGCAGGGCAGACGGTCCTTGACGAGCTTGAGCGTCTCCATGGTGATACCGGGGGCGCACGGGTCGGCCGAGACGGCCATGACCAGCGGATCGATCCAGAGATCCTCGGCCGGCAGCCCGGCGCCGGTGCACAGATCGAAGATCTGCTTGGCCACGGCGAAGCGGTCCTCGGCGGTCGGCGGGATACCCTCGTCGCTCAGGCACAGGCCGACGACCGGGCACTTGTGCTTCTCGATGAGCGGGAGCACGGCGTCGATGCGCGGCTGCTCGCCGCTGATCGAGTTGATGAAGGGCACCTTGCCGCCCTTGTCGATGATCGTCTGCACGCCCTTGTCGAGAGCAGCAGGGCTCGCCGAGTCGACCATGAGCTGCACGTCGGTCATGCCCATGACGATGTCGATGAGCCAGAGAAGATCATCGACCTCGTTGCCACCGGCGACGCCGCCGTTGACGTCGATCAGACCGGCGCCGGCGTCGATCTGGTCTTGGGCCAGGGTCTTGATGAACTCGGCATCGCGCGCCTGGATCGCCTCGGCGACCTGCTTGCGCGTCCCGTTGATCGATTCACCCATCAACAGCATTGAACAACCTCCACGACGATGACCGGGACGGACGTCTGCAGAGTATATGCGAAGCGCCGCACGCCGAGAAACGGCGCCGGGGAACCGGCCTCAGAGGAGGCTCAGGAAGGAGGGACGATCCAGTCCGGCCGCCGCCTGCGCCGCTCGGCGGAACGGCGCTCGCCGTTCCGCGGGCCGCGCTCACGGCGACGCCGATTCGCGGCGCGACGGTCGATCATGACCTCGACGTCGCTCCGACCCGCGAACAGCGCCGAGAAATGGCGGAACAGCCGCTCTCGCTGCGGGCCCGTGACGATGAGGACGTGTGGCGGGCTGGTATCGGATTCCTCAGTCATGACGATAATCTACCCCGACCCGCAAGGAAGCCAAATCCGCCCGCGTCGCCACGGCGGACGACAGGCGATAGGTCAACCGTAGGTGATGTAGACCGTCTTGGTGCGCGTGAAGAAGTCGACCGCCGCCGGCCCTTGCTCCTTGAACGTGTTGGCGCTCGACTGCTTGAAGCCCCCGAATGGCGCCTGCAACGCCAGTCCGGTGGTCGGCTCGTTCACTTTCACGACTCCGGCCTCGATACGGTCGACGAACGTCATGGCCCGGCGCAGGTCGTTGGTGACGACGCTGGCGGCGAGGCCGTAGCCGACGGCGTTGGCCTTGAAGACCGCATCGTCGAGGTCGCGGGCGTGGATGATACCGACCACGGGACCGAAGATCTCCTCCTGGGCGAGGCGGCTGTGGACGTCGACGCAGTCGAACACGGTCGGACGGACGTAATGGCCGTGCTCGCCGGCGCGGACCCCGCCGGCGAGGAGTTCGGCGCCTTCCTCGCGACCGATCTGTACGTAGTCGAGATCGGTCGCCAGTTGTTCGTCGCTCACCGCCGGGCCCATCTGCACGCCGTCCTCCAGGCCGTCCCCCACGACGAGCGCGTTCGCGGCCTCGGCGAGGGCGGCGGCGAAGCGATCGGCGATGCCCTCCTCGACGACGACACGACTGGAAGCGGTGCAGCTCTGACCGGTGAGGCCGAAGCCGCCCATCGCCGCCAGCCGCACGGCCAGCTCCAGATCGGCGTCGTCGAGGACGATCGTCGGGTTCTTGCCGCCCATCTCGAGCTGAACCCGCGCGAAGTGCTCGGTCGCGCGCCCATAGATGCGGCTGCCGGTCTCGTGCGAGCCGGTGAAGGTGAGACCTCGCACGACCGGGTCGCCGGCCAGGGCGCCGCCGACCACGCCGCCGGCGCCCGTCACGAGGTTGAGGACGCCAGCCGGCAGGCCGGCGTCCACGAAGCACTCGACGAGGCGCAGCGCCGTCAGCGGCGCCGCCGAGGCCGGCTTGAAGACCACGGTGTTCCCGTAGGCGAGCGCCGGCGCGAGCTTCCAGGCCGGGATGGCGATGGGGAAGTTCCACGGGGTGATCGCCGCCACGACCCCGAGCGGCTCCCGACGGCTGAACAGCATGGCGTTCGGGGTGTTGGGCGGCAGCACGTCCCCGCCGAGCCGCCAGCCCTCGCCGGCGAAGTACCGCAGGATGTCGCGCGCGCGGACGACCTCGCCCGTCGCCTCGGCGAGCGTCTTGCCCTCTTCGCGCGTAAGCGTGCGCGCCACCTCGGCGAGCCGCTCCGTGAGCAGCTCCGCCGCCTTGAAGAGCACGGCGCCGCGAGCCGGCGCCGGAGTGGCGGCCCAGGCCGGGAAGGCCTCGGCCGCCGCCGCCGCCGCTTGCGCCGCGTCCGCGGCGGTGGCGCTGGGGAACGTCGCGAGGACCTCGTCGGCATGCGCCGGGTTCCTCGTCTCGAAGCTGGCGTGATCGCCGGCGCCGACCCACTCGCCGCCGATCAGGTTCTTGCAGGTCTCCATCGTCCACCTCACCCTTGCGAAGCCGTCATCCCGCCTGGCACAACGATACTACGGAGCCTGCGGCGGCAGGGGCACCGGGCTTCCGTCGGACAGGCGCAGGGTCTCCCGGTAGCCCGCTGCGCGCGCCTGCGCCATGGCCTCGTCCCACAGACGGCCGACGTGAGCGGCCTCGTGCGCGTCGGAGTCGATCACCAGCGGCACGCCCCGCTCTCGCGCGGCGCGCATGACGGCGACCGAGGGATACATGACGCCGGCCGGGTCGCTGAAACGGTCGCTGTTCAGCTCGAGCGCGGCGCCGGAGGCGGCCAGAGCGTCGAGGGCCGCGTCGATCTGCGGTTGCGCCAGAGCCCCGGGCTCGTGACCCCAGAGGCTGATGTAGTCGAAGTGGGCGAGGACGTCGAAGCGCCCGAACTCGGCGGCCCGGCGCATGGTGCGGTAGTAGGCGGCCAGGAGCGCGTCCGGGTCGTCCCACCGGGGGTCGGCTCGCAGGCCCGGGTCGTCGAAGGTGAAGCCGTCGACCTCGTGGACGCCGAGCACGACGACGTCGAACGACCACGCGTCGAGGAGATCATCCAGCTCCGCCTCCTGACCGACCACGAACTCCGCCTCGAGCCCCGCGAGCACGGTGATCTCCGGGTGCCGCGCGGCGACCTCATGGACGTCGGCGAGATAGTCCCCGAGACGGTCGAGCGGCACCCACCAGTCTTCGTCAGGGCCGGGACGCGGCGAGACGTGGTCGGCGACGCCGATCTCGGTGAGGCCCAGCTCCGCGGCGCGAAGGACGCACTCCTCGACGCTCCCGGTGCCGTCCGACCACGTCGTGTGCACGTGGTAGTCGCCGGGCAGCGCAGGCCGGCTCCCTTCGGCTTTCGGTGTCGGTTGAAGGCCGTTCACGACACCCACTCTACGCGGCCGGGCGCACGACCGGAAGCGGACGGCGGCGCTCCTCCCGGTGAGTGCGACCGTCAAGGTCGCACCGGGCTGCCCGGCGCCGGCGCCGCAACGGCGAGGGCCGGCGGTGCATGTGCACCGCCGGCCCTCGCCTGACGCGAAAGAGGCTCGCTCTTTCGTATGTCGCCTAGCGGGTGGTTCTCACATCATCCCCGGAGGCATTCCGCCGCCCGGCATGCCGCCGCCCATGCCGCCGGCGGCCTCTTCAGGCTTGTCGGCGACGATGCACTCGGTGGTGAGGATGTTCTTGGCGATCGACGCCGCGTTCTGGAGCGCCGAACGGGTGACCATGGCAGGGTCGATGATGCCGGCCTTGACCAGATCCTCGTACTTGTCGGTGTCGGCGTTGAGGCCCTCGCCCGCCTTGAGCGTCTTGACCTTGTTCACCACGACCGACCCCTCGAGACCGGCGTTCTCGGCGATCTGACGCAGCGGCTCTTCGAGCGCGCGAGCGATGATCTGCTTGCCGGAGCGGAAGTCGACGTCGTCCGACTTCTTGTCGACCTTGATCGCGGTGATGGCGTTGACCAGCACGACGCCGCCGC
>CAZJGT010000107.1:0-7817 GCA_964545565.1 uncultured Thermoleophilia bacterium | reverse complement strand
GTATGCTTTGGGCGTCATGACGCGACTCGATCCCATCATCGCGCTCACCGGCGATCAGCGTGCCCTGCTGGCGGGCGCCGACCCGCGCGACCCTCACGGAGTGCTGCGGGTGTCCGGTCGACTCACGCTCGAGCAGCTCTCCGGCGCCGACACCTTCGTCAACGCCCGCACCTTGCTCGCGGCGCTCGACGAGGGGCCGGTGCGCGCCACCAAGGAGCTCGGCAATCTCGAGCTCCGCTTCGTGGCGCGCATGCTGGACGAGCTCCGGTTCGACCGCGAGGCGCGGGTAGCCCTGCGGTACGTCTCGCGGCGCCCGCGTGAGGACGATGTGCGCGACCTTCACGTCCTGCGCGTCGTCCTCGGCCTCGCCGGTCTGCTCAAGAAGCGGAGCGGCTACTACTCGGTCACGCAGCGCGGCCGCCGGCTCCTCTCCCCGGACAAGGCGGCCGAGCTGTACGAGCTGCTCCTGCGCACCTACTTCGGCAAGTTCAACATCTTCTACGCGCGTGGCGGCCGGGAAGACCCGCTGGTGCAAAGGCACATCGTGTGGGCGATCTGGATCGTGCAACGCCTGGCGGAGCATCCGGTGAGCAGCTCGCGCATCGCCGAGCTGGTGCCGCGGAGCGAGGTCGTGTGGAATCCTCGCGATGAGGTCGGCCCTCGCTACGTTCCCGACCCCGGGGAGACCCTGAGCTACGTGCTCCTCGAGCCCATGCGCGGCTTCGGCCTGCTGAGCGGGGGTGAGCGGCCCGAGCCCTTCTTCACGAGGCCGCGCACGCCGTGGCAGGCCACGCCGCTGTTCGCTGAGGCGATCTCCTTCGACCTCGGTGACGCCGACGGGGCCGGGGCGGGGGGCGCGATGCCCGGCGCATTCGCTGCGCCGGAGGCACACGCCGCACCCACCGCGCCCGCATCCGACGCGCCCGCGGCTGCCGCTGAGGGTTCGGGCGGGCGCCGTCACCTGCAGCTCGTCCCGGAACCGCCATCCGGCGGGCATGCGGACTCCCCGGACCCCTCTGTCACGGTCCCGTCAGTCGCGCGACTTCGCATCACGCTGCGTCACGTCGAGCCGGCGGTGTGGCGCAGGCTCGAGGTCCCCACGGATTCGACCTTCGAGGGCCTGCACCGCTATCTGAACACCGCGATGGGCTGGCTCGACTACCACCTGCACGACTTCCACGTCGGGCAGCGTCGCATCGCCGCCTCCGACGCCGATTGGGAGAGCGAGTGGCCCTGCGACGATGAGAACGAGGTGGTGCTCGCCGACGTGCTCGCCGAGGGCGTCCGCACGTTCATCTATCGATACGACTTCGGCGACGACTGGGAACACCTCGTGGAGGTCGAGCACGTCGGACCCGCGGACCCGCACGTGTTCACTCCGCGCTGCCTTGAGGCCGCCGGCGCGTGCCCTCCCGAGGATTGCGGCGGTGCGCCCGGCTACCTCCGGCTGCTGGACGCGCTCGCCGATCCTCAGGACCCGGACGCCGCCGAGCTCCTGGAATGGCTCGGCGGCCCGTTCGACCCGTCCCGCGTCGACCTCGAGGGCATCGACCGCCTCCTGCATCTGGCCGCGACCGGCGAGCTGCGTCGCGACGACGTGGAGTACTTCTCAGACGAGTGACGGCGGGGCGGGCTCCGCACAGCTCGGCCACGTTTCGTCAGACCCGGGAGTCACGCAAAGCGAGGAGCGGCTGCATGTCCCTCACCGAGACCGACTGGAGCGCCGAGTGGCGCCGCCTGCAGCGGCGGCGTGGGCGGCGCGACGATCCCGCGCGCTGGGACGCGCGGGCGCGGACCTTCCCTGCCGCCTCGGACGCGTCCGGGTATGCGGCCACCTTCATCGACTACATGGGCATCCGCGCCGGCGAGAGCGTGCTGGACGTGGGCAGCGGCTCGGGCGCCCTGGCCTTGCCGCTCGCGCGCGCGGGGCACGACGTGTGCGCCGTCGACTTCTCGCGCGAGATGCTCGCGGTGCTCGAGCGCCGGGCGGAGCAGGAGCTCCGAGCCGCCGAGAAGAGCCGTGCCGACCGGCGGCCGTTCGGCGCCGTCACCACCGTCCGGGCGAGCTGGGAGGACGACTGGGACGCGGCCGGCATCCCGCCGGCCGACGTCGCCGTCGCTTCGCGCTCCATCTCCGTGGTCGACCTCGGGGCGGTGCTCCGCAAGCTGCACGCGCACGCCCGGCGCCGGGCGTGTCTCACCGTGGCCGCCGGCGTGTATCCGGGCGCCTGGCTCGCCCACCGCGCGGTCGGGCGCCCGGCGGACGAGCGTCACGACTTCATCTACTGCCTCGCCATCCTGTACCAGATGGGCGTCCGCCCCGAGGTGCGCTTCATCGACCACGGCGGCCAGAGGGCGTTCACGAGCCGCGAGGAGGCGGTTGGTTCTCTCACGGCCATGGTCACGCCGGAGGACGAGCGCGAGGAGCGGCTCCTCGACGACTATCTCGAGCGGCATCTCCTGAGCGCGCCGGGCGAGAGCGACGAGCGCGTATGGTCGCTCGACGAGGGGACTTCGACCAAGTGGGCGTTCATGGCGTGGGACAAGGAGGCGGCGTCCCCGTGACGGGCTCTGGTATGCTCGTCTTCCTCGACGAAGGGACGCCGACCATGAGCACGACCGCAAGCGTCACCGAGGCCATCCACCGCCTCGAGGGCATCGCGTGCCTGGTCGGCGACACGCCTCTGCTCGCGATCCGAGTGGCCTTCAACGGATCCGAGCGCACCATCTACGCCAAGGCCGAGCACCTCAACCTCACGGGCAGCATCAAGGACCGCATGACGCTGCACATGTTGCGCTGCGCCTACGCGACCGGGGCGCTGCGGCCGGGGGAGCCGATCATCGAGGCGACCTCGGGCAACACGGGCATCTCCTTCGCCGCCATCGGCCGCTCGCTCGGGCACCCCGTGACCATCTTCATGCCCGACTACATGAGCCTTGAGCGACGGGCGCTCATCGGCAGCTTCGGCGCCGAGATCGTCCTCGTCAGCATCGAGGACGGCGGCTTCCAAGGCAGCATCACCAGAGCAGAGGAGATGGCGGCGCGGCTGGGCGACGCGTTTCTTCCGCGCCAGTTCTCCAACCAGGACAACTGCGACGCCCACACCACGGGCACCGGCCCCGAGGTCTGGGCGCAACTCCAGGCTGCCGGCGTCGAGCCCGACGCATTCGTCGCCGGCGTGGGCACGGGCGGCACGATCATGGGCGTCGGGCGCTCCCTGCGCTCGAAGCGCCCCGACTGCCGCCTGCACCCCGTCGAGCCGGCCTGCTCCGCCATCCTCGCCGGCGGACCGGGCGGCCGGCACCGCATCCAGGGCGTGTGCGACGAGTTCATCCCGCCGATCGTCGACCTCGACTTCCTCGATGAGCCCGTGCTGGTCGCCGACGGCGACGCGATCCTCATGGCGCAGAAGCTCGCCGCCGAGCTGGGCCTCGGCGTCGGCATCTCGTCGGGCGCCAACCTGCTCGGCGCCGTGCTCGTGCAGGAGCGGCTCGGCCCCGACGCCGTTGTCGCCACCGTGTTCGCCGACGACAACAAGAAGTACCTGAGCACCGACCTGCTGCACGAGGAGCCGGCCGAGGACGGCTACGTCTCGCCCGGCATCACGCTGCTCGGCTACCGGGCGATCCCGCGCTCTTGTCACACGTGATTCGGGGCAGAGTGAAGCGTCGGCTCAACCTTGAGCGCGCGTTCCGTGCTCGTCGGTCCTCGCGGCCCCGACGTCCCTCGCTGCGGCGATAGCTCCACAGCCCGCTCCGTCCCGGGCGCCAGGGTGAGCTTGGCCATGGTCTTCAGTTGCCGCCGAGCACGCCGATGATGTGGCGGACGACGAGGGCAGGTCGGGAGCGGCCGCCACAGAATGGTACGGGTGGACAGCTCAGGGGCCACGCGACGGCCCTGTCGACAAGCTGGAACGAGAGAAGGAGTCATCGTGCCCTCACCGCTCAGCAGTGCGACGATCTTGCTGGCCGCGGGGGGGACCGGGGGGCACCTGCAGCCGGCGCTCGCCGTCGCGGATGAGGCGCAGTCCCGCGGCGCACGCGTCGTCGTGGTGACGACGCCGTCGCAGGTCGAGCGCGTGCGCGACCGGTACACCACCTACGCGCTCGAGCTCAAGGGGTTCGAGCGGCGCGTGGACGTGCGCGCCTACGCACGCACCTTCGCGCTGCTGGCGCAGTCGGCCCCACGCGTGCGGCGCATCCTCAAGGAGACCCATCCCGACGTGGCCGTGGGCGGCGGCGGCTTCGCCAGCGGGCCCGTCGTCGCCGTGGCGGCGCTGCACGGCGTGCCGGGGCTGGCGCTCGAGGCCGACGCCCACCTCGGCGTCGCCAACCGGCTCCTGCGCCCGTTCGTCAGGCGCTTCTGCCTGAGCTTCCCGATCGCCGGGCTGGAGCCGCCCCGCTACGTCGTGACGGGGCGGCCGCTGGGTCCGGGTCAGCTGGAGGCGACGGCCGAGGACGGCCGTGCCGCCTTCGAGCTACGGCCGGACCTGCCGGTGGTCCTCGTGTTCGGCGGCAGCCAGGGCGCGCAGAGTCTCAACCGTGCCTGCGTCGACGCGTTCGGCGGTCGCGATCTCGTCTTCCAGCTCGTGCACGTCTGCGGCCCGCGCAACGCCGACGAGGTGCGCCGCGAGCTGGAGCAGCGGGGCGAGCGGTTTGAGCGCTACCGGCTGGTGCCCTACACTGACCGCCTGGCCGCCGCCATGGCGGCGGCCGACCTGGTCGTAGCGCGCTCGGGCGGCTCCGTCGCCGAGCTCGCAGCTCTCGGCAAGCCGGCGATCCTGGTGCCCTACCCGCATGCCACCGCCGACCATCAGCGCAAGAACGCGCGGGAGATGGTCGCCGGCGGCGCGGCGGTCCTGGTGGACGACGCCGATCTGGGCGGCGCGCTCCTGTCGCGGCTGGTCGCCGAGCTCCTCGGCGACCGTGAGCGGCTCGCCGCCATGGCGGCGTCGAGCGCCGCGCTGGGCAGGCCGGACGCGGCACAGCGCGTGGTCGACCAGATCGAGGACATCCTGACGAAGGGACGAGGGGCGCGATGAGCGACGAGGCGAGCAGAGACTTCCCGCAGCCGGTCCACTTCATCGGGATCGGGGGCGCCGGCATGAGCGGCATCGCCATGGTGCTCGCCGAGCTGGGCGTCGACGTGCGCGGCTCAGACCTCAAGGCGTCCCGCTACACCCGGCACCTCGCCGAGGCGGGGGTCCCCGTGATCATCGGCCACGACGCCGCCAATCTCGGTGACGCGGCGCTGGTCGTGACCTCCTCGGCCATCGCCGAGGGCAATCCCGAGGTGCGCGCCGCGCGCGCCGCCGACCTGCCGGTGCTGCGGCGCGCCGAGATGCTGGCCCGCGTCATGGCCATGCGGCGCGGCATCGCCGTCGCCGGCACGCACGGCAAGACGACCATCTCGTCGATGGTCTCCCATGTGTTGCGGCAAGCGGGCCTTGATCCCACGTTCCTCGTGGGCGGCGAGCTCAACGACATCGGTTCCAACGCGGGCGTCGGCGGGGGCGAGTGGCTGGTGGCCGAGGCCGACGAGAGCGACGGGAGCCTGCTCTACCTGCGGCCCGAGGTCGCGATCGTGAGCAACGTCGAGCTCGACCATCACTCCAACTACGGCTGTCTCGACGACGTCCGCGACGTCTTCCGCCGCTTCGTGGCGCTGCTGCCGCAGGACGGCCTGCTGGTGCTGGTCGCCGGAAGCGCCGGTGAGGAGCTGGCCGCGCACACGCCGGCGCGGGTGGTCGTGGTCGGCATCGGGTCCGGCGACCTGCGCGCCGACGTGGAGGAGGTCGACGACCGCGGCAGCCGCTTCGTCGTCCGCGACGCCGAGGGGGCCGAGCTCGCCCGGATCGGACTGCGTGTGCCGGGCGAGCACAACGTGCTCAACGCTCTGACCGCGCTCGCCGTGCTGCGGCACGCGGGCGTCGCGCCGCGGGACGCAGCCCCGCATCTGCTCACGTTCAGCGGCGCCGCCCGCCGCTTTCAGCTCGTCGGCGAGCACGACGGCGTGCGCGTGGTCGACGACTACGCGCATCACCCCACCGAGATCGCCGCGACGCTGACCGCGGCCATGAAGGGCGGCCACGAGCGCGTCATCGCCGTCTTCCAGCCGCACCTCTACTCGCGGACGCGCTACCTCCAGCGTGAGTTCGGCCGCGCGCTGACGCTGGCCGACGAGGCCATCGTCACCGACATCTTCCCGGCCCGGGAGGAGCCGGAGCCGGGCGTCAGCGGTAAGCTGATCGTGGACGCTTACCTGGCCGAGCGGCCCGGCGGGCCCGTCGCCTTTCTGCCGCGCTTGCCCGACGTCGTCGCCCGTCTCGCGCCGCGCGTGCGCCCGGGTGACCTCGTGCTCACGCTCGGCGCCGGGGACGTCTTTCACGCCGGCGAGGAGCTTCTCGCCACGCTCGCCGGCCAAGGGGAAGAGCCGGACGGCGCCGAATAGTCAGGGGTAGTCCCCAACCCCGACCGAGGGCCGGCGCCATGACGAGGGCACGCCGGGCGAGCCGCCCGCGATTCCGCCTGTTACCGACCGTTCTGCTCACTCTGGCCATCCTCGGCCTGCCCACGGTCGTCTTCGCGTGGGGGCGCAGTTCGTCGTCGTTCGACGTCGTCTCGGTGCGCATGACGGGCACGCGACTCCTGGCCGAGAAACGGGTGCATCGTCTGCTGCGCAGGGAGTACACCGGCCGCAATCTGTTCACGGTCACGGCCGGCGACGTGCGCAGGAGCCTGCGGCCCCTGCGCTTCGTCTCCGCTGTGAGCGTCGACCGCGATTTTCCCGACACCCTCGCTGTGAGCGTCACCGAGTACGTCCCGGCGGTCTATGCCAGAGCGGGCAAGCGCTGGTACGTGCTGGACGAGGACGGTTACGTGATCTGCACGGCTGCCGAGGCCGCGAAGCTGGTCCCTGCCAAGCGGCGCGCGTCGCCGAAGCCCTCTCCCAGCGCGACGGCGTCAGCCGCAGCGAGCGCCACGACCGGCGCCGCGGCCGCGGCCACGGAGCCCGCGGCCGCGGCCACGGCATCCCCTGCCGGCGCCCCGTCGTTGCGGCAGCTCCTCGCGGGTCCGGCGGACGCGACGTTGCCGCTGCCGCGCGTCGCCGTGTCCGGACGCGTGCGCGAAGGGAGCGTCGTCCGCGACGAGGCGGTCGTCGAGATGATCAAGGTGGTCACCGCGCTGCCGCGGTCGCTGCGCAGGAGTCTCGCCGTGGTCGAGGATGAGGACGGCCAGATCACCTTGCGCTTCAGCGACGGACCGCTGACCGTCTGGGGCGACGCCGGCCGGACGCTCGCCAAGACGGTGGCGCTGCGCACCGTCCTGCGTCGCTACGAGGAATCGGGCCAGACCTGCACCCGGCTCGACGTCTCGGTCCCCGACCGCACGCTGGCGAAACCGGTGCTCAAGTGATGGTCGAGACCGCATTCAAGCGCTGGTAGAGGTGGCGGGAATGACCGGCTCTCCCACGCCGTTGTTTGACACTCCTGAGGGGCGTCAGTATGGTAGGGCGATGGTCGGGTCACCAGCTTCTTCCGGCCGTTTCGGGTTCTCAAGAAGCGCCGCAACGAGGCGGTTTCTGCGGAGCCCAGACGTGTGAAACGAGCAAGACTCAAGCAGTGCTTGAGAGTTCGCCAGGGATCGCGACGGCGAGTCTCGACCGCCACAGGAGGGTCACTACGATGATCGACGCGTCAGCGAACTATCTCGCCGTCATCAAGGTCGTGGGAGTCGGCGGCGGCGGCACCAACGCCGTCAACCGCATGGTCGACGCAGGACTGCGCGGCGTCGAGTTCATCGCCGTCAACACCGAC
>CAZJGT010000106.1:0-7817 GCA_964545565.1 uncultured Thermoleophilia bacterium | reverse complement strand
GGATGATCCAGGCCGAGGACGGCCAGAAGATGAGCAAGAGCAAGGGCAACGTGGTCACGCCGGACAGCGTCGTGGAGCAGTACGGAGCCGACGCCCTGCGGCTTTATGAGCTGTTCATCGCTCCCTTCGAGCAGAGCGTGGCGTGGAGCGACCGTGGCGTGCAGGGCTGCCTGCGGTTCCTGAGCCGCTTCTGGAACCTCGTCGCCGAGGTCGTCGAGGCGCAGGGCAGCGGGGTGGCGGCCGGCGAGGGCGAGGCCGAGAAGGGCCGGCGCGTGCTGCGCACGCTCAACAAGACGATCCGCAAGGTCACGAGGGACGTGGAGAGCTTCCGCTTCAACACCGCGGTCTCCGCCTTGATGGAACTGCAGAACGAGGTGCTCGACGTCTGGGGAGGGGCGCGCGCGGCGCTCACACTGGCGCAGTGGCGCGACGTGGTCGGCGCGATGACGCTGCTGGTCGCGCCGATGGCGCCGCATCTGGCCGAGGAGGTCTGGGAGCGGCTCGGCCACGGCGAGACCGTGCTCGATGCGCCGTGGCCGTCCTGGGACGACGAGCTGGCCGCCGACGAGACCGTCACCGTGGTCGTGCAGGTCAACGGCAAGCTGCGCGACCGCCTCCAGGTACCGGTGGACGCGGAGAAGGACGACGTGCTGGCGCAGGCGCGCGCGGCGGAGAACGCCGCGCGCTTCCTGGAGGGCACGCAGGTCGTGAAGGAGATCTTCGTGCCCGGCAAGCTGGTCAACTTCGTCGTGCGCTGAAGGCCGGGCGCCGGCGCTGCCGGCAGGCTTCGGGAGCACAGCGTCCAACGCCGTCCCGCGTACAGCGTCCACCCCTGGAATCGCCCCTGAGGGGTGATGTCGGGCGTCCGCGACCGTCGTACTCTCGGTCGCGACGGGCGCCGCCCGCGCCCGCGGCGCCCGTCACTTGCCCAGTCGAGGTGGCGCCGGAGGTGGGCCGTGCAGCTCTCGCGACGCCAGATCATCGCCTACGTCGCCGTGGCGGTCGTCGTCGTGGCGCTTGGGGTGCGCTATCTCGTGTTGCCCCGCGACGCGGGGCCGTCCGCCGCGGAGGCCGTCGTCCTCGCGCCCGTGGCGTCGCCGTCTGCGGCCACCGCGGTGGCCGAGGGCAGTCCCGCCGCGACCGCCGCGCCGGACGTCATGGTGTACGTGTGCGGGGCGGTGCGTTCGCCGGGCGTCGTACGCCTCCCGGACGGAGCCCGGGTCACCGACGCCCTGGAGATGGCCGGCGGCCCCACCGCCAAGGCCGAGCTGGCCGCCGTGAACCTCGCCGCGCCGGTCAGCGACGGCCAGCAGATCCTGGTGCCCGAGCGGGGCGCGGCGGTCGCGGTCGCGCCGGCCTCGGGCGGCGCGACGGGGTCGTCGGCCGCCGGTGCGTCCGGGGCCGCCGCGCCGGGCGCTCTCATCGACATCAACAGCGCGTCGCTCGAGGAGCTCGACACGCTCGACGGCGTCGGTCCGTCCACGGCGCAGAAGATCATCGACTACCGCGCCGCCAACGGGGGCTTCAAGACCATCGAGGAGATCAAGAACGTGCCCGGTATCGGCGACGCCAAGTTCGCCGCGATGCAGGACTCCATCACGGTCTGACGAGGCGCGTGCCGTCAGCTGAGGAGACGCCTTGCGCACGCCGACGCCGCCGCACCTGCTGCTCGCGGCCTACTGCGCCGGCGTGTGCCTCGCGCTCGCCTGGCGCCCGCCGCTCGCGGCGCTGTTCGTGGGCGCCGGGCTCGCCGTCGCGCTGCTGGTCGCGGCGCCGCGGACGGCGGGGCTCGCGCTGCGCCGCGGCGCGCCGGTCGCCGCGGCGCTGGCCGTCTTGTTCGTCTGCGCCGGAGCGGCGGTCGGGAGTGCTCGCCTCGACGCCGTCGCCCGCTCGGAGCTCGCCGCCCTCGCGGGCGGGCGCGAGCCGCTCACCGCCGTCCTCACGGATCTCCCGGCCGTGGAAGACGACCACGTCACCCTCGCCGTCCGCGTCACGACGGTGGCCGGCCGGCAGCTGGAGGAGCCGGCGCACCTGCGGCTCGGGCTGGACGACGGCCGGACCTTCGCCTTCGACCCCACAGGCCCGCTCACCGAGGGCGCCCTGATCTCGCTTCCCTCGGTGAGTGTGGAGCCGCTCCCCGAGCCCAAGCCGGATGCCTTCGACTACGGCCGCTACCTACGGCGCCGCGGGGAGCACGTGCTGCTGGAGGCCGACTTCGCCGATCTCTCCGTCACTGGCCGCCGCGGGGGGTTGCAGGGCGCGGTCGACAGCCTGCGGCTCGCGGCACGGGAGCACCTCGCTGCGGGCGTGCGCTCCCCGGTCGGCGACGTGCTGCAGGGCATGGTCCTCGGCGACGATGAGGGCGTCGATGCGGCGCTGGTCGAGGACTTTCGGCGCAGCGGGCTCCTGCACATCATGGCCGTGTCGGGCGAGAACGTCGTGCTCCTCTGTACCATGTGGTCGTTCGCCTTCGCACTGCTCGGCATGCACCGCTTGCTGCGCACCGCGCTGCTGCTGCCGGTCGTCGCGACGTACGTCCTCCTGACCGGCGCGTCGCCGTCCATCGTGCGTGCAGGAGTCGCCGGCATCGTCGGCCTGCTCGCCATCCTGGCCTCGCGCCCCAGCGACGGGTGGCTGCTATGGTTCGCGCCGGCCGCGTGGCTGCTCACGGCGAACCCCAACAACCTCTTCGACGTGAGCTTCCAGCTCTCGTTCGGCGCGGTGGCCGGCCTGCTCGTGCTCGCGCGGCCGATCACCGGGGCGCTCTCCTTCCTGCCCGGACCGCTCTCCGAGCAGGCCGGGGTCACGACCGCGGCCAGCATCTCGACGGCGCCGGTCTCGATGCTCACCTTCGGCTCGGCTTCGCTCGTGAGCGTGCCGGCCAACGTGGTGGGAGGCTTCGTCCTTGGGCCGATCATGTTCCTCGGCATGCTCTCGTTGCTGCTCGGGTTCGTGAGCGAGTGGCTCTCGGCCCCGCTCAATGTGGCCGCAGGGCTGTTCATCGGCTTCCTGCTCGCCGTCTCGCACTTCTTCGCCGGGCTCCCCGGGGCCGTCTACGAGTTCCAGGGCATTACTGTGCGGCTGCTGCTCGCGGTCGGGCTGCTCGGCGAGCTCGTCGTCGTCGTCGTGCTGGCGGCGCGCGCCGACGGTGGACCGGTGGCCTACGTCCGCGAACGACGTCGCTGGGCGCCGCTCGCCGGCGCCACGGCGGGGCTCGTGGCAGCGGCGCTGCTCCTCGCGCCGGCCCCGGTGCGACCGCCGGACCAGGTGACGCTCACGTTCCTCGACGTCGGTGAGGGGGCGGCGACCCTGCTTCAGGCGCCCGGCGGCCCTACGATCCTCGTGGACGCCGGCCCCCAGCCGCTTGCCCGCACGTTACGAGAACATGCGGTGCGCAAGATCGACCTCCTCGTGATCTCCCACGAGCACGCCGACCATATCGGGGGGCTGGAGGACGTCATCGGCGGCCTGCCGGTGGCGACGGCGTTGCTCCCGCGGCCGGACGCCGGCTCGACGGTGCTCGACGGAGTGGAGGCGCGGCTGCGCGATGCGGGGACGGAGGTGCGCAGGTGTACGTCGGAGCTGCGCCTGGAAGGACGCGAGTGGAGCCTCGGGATCCTGCCCAGCAAGCCGGTCGGCGCGGTGGACGAGAACCAGAAGCAGAACGACGACGCGCTGGTCGTCCTCGTGGAGCTGGCCGGTCAAGGCGTGCTCTTGCCGGGTGACGCCGAGGGGCAGGTGCTCGACGACCTGGACCTGCCCCGGTGCGCCGTCGTCGGCGTGCCTCACCATGGCAGCGCCGGCGGCTTCGACGCGCCGTCGCTGGAGGAGCTCGCTCCCCTCCTCGCGGTCATCCCGGTGGGTGAGAACCGGCACGGTCATCCCAGTCAGGAGACGCTCGATCTCCTCGCCGCCTCAGGTGTTCCGTGTCTGCGCACCGACCAGAGCGGCGACGTCGCGCTCTCCCTGCGAGACTCGCGGTTGTGCGTGCTCACCGGCGGAGGGGGGTGAGCACGCCGACGGCCCCTCAGATCTCGCGGCGGCCGAAGCGAAGGACGGCGACCACCAGGCAGACCGCGGTCACGGCTATGGTGGCCGCCAGCGGCCCGGCCCAGTGGGCCGGCTCGCCGCGCACGAGCGCCAGGCCCGCCGCCGGGAGTCCGGCGGGGGTGGCGCGGCTCGTCGCCTCGAACTGGGCGAGCACCACCAGGGCCGCATACACGCCGACCCCCGCGCCGGAGGCGGCGGCCGAAGCGAAGGACGGCGACCACCAGGCAGACCGCGGTCACGGCTATGGTGGCCGCCAGCGGCCCGGCCCAGTGGGCCGGCTCGCCGCGCACGAGCGCCAGGCCCGCCGCCGGGAGTCCGGCGGGGGTGGCGCGGCTCGTCGCCTCGAACTGGGCGAGCACCACCAGGGCCGCATACACGCCGACCCCCGCGCCGGAGGCGGCGGCCGGCGCCTTGAGCTCGACGCTCAGCAGCACCATGACCGCCAGCAGCATCACGGCGTAGAAGGCCCAGAGGGCCACGGCCAGGACGGTACGGCCGGCCGGGCCGCCCTCGAACAGCAGCTGGGTGAGCCCGATGCAGACGAGCGTCGCAAGCGCGGCGCCGACGACGACCACCGCCGCCTGCGAGAGCCACTTGCCGGTCACGAAGACGGCGCGCGAGAGCGGCTTGGCCAGGGTGAGCGCCGCCGTGCCGCCGCGCACTTCGCCGCTCACGATGCCGCCGTAGGCGATGACGAGCGCGAAGAGGGTGAGCTCGCCCAGGTTGCCGAGGAACTCGAGGTACGCCTGCAGTGCGGTGGGGTCGGAGACGGTGATGTCGAGGCCCTGCTGTGCCGTACCCAGTTGGTCGAGGAGCGTCGGCATGAGGTAGGTGACGATCGGCGAGCTGAGCGCCGAGAAGAGCAGAAACGCGGGGAGGACCCAGAGGCGCCAGGTATGGACCGTCTCGCTGAACTCCTTGCGCAGGAAGGGGGCGAGGCCGTTCATCGCCGTCCCTCCTCAACGAGGTCGACGAACACGTCTTCCAGATCGAGCTCGTCGCTGCCGAAGCGGCGCAGCGCGAGACCGAGCCGGCCCACGAGGGCCGGCAGCTCGCGCTGCGCGGCCTCCACGTCGTCGCAGGTGACGAGGAGCTCGCCCTCCTCGCCGGCCTCGATCGTCCGCAGCCACGGGGCGCCCGCGAGGCCCTCGCGGAGCCTTTCGGGGTCGTCCACCTCGACACTCAGGCGGGTGAGGCCGCCCCGGCGGCTGCGCAGTTCGTCGATGCCGGCTTCGGCCACCACGCGGCCGGCGGCGATCACGGCGACGGTGTCGCAGACGCGCTCGACGTCGGCGAGGATGTGCGTGGAGAAGAAGACCGTGGTGCGCCCGCGCAAGGAAGCGATCATGTCGAGCAGGTCGCGCCGGCCGACGGGGTCGAGGGCGCTGGTCGGCTCGTCGAGCAGCAAGAGGCGCGGCCCGTGGATGAGCGCCTGGGCGACGCCGAGGCGCTGCTTCATGCCACGCGAGAACCCTCCGATGCGCGTGCGCACGCCGGCCAGGCCGGCGAGTTCGAGCATGGCGGTCACGCGCTCGTCCAGCTGCGCGCCGGACAGGCCGAAGAGGCTGCCGGCGAAACGCAGGTACTCGGGCGCCGTCATCCACTTGTAGAAGGCGGGCACGTCGGGCAGAAAGCCGATGAGGCTGCGTGCGTCGGCCCCGTCGCCCACGTCGCGCTCCATGATGCGGACGGCGCCGGCGTCGGCATGGGCGAGGCCGGCGAGGATGCGCATGGTCGTCGTCTTGCCGGCGCCGTTGGGACCGAGGAATCCGTAGATGGAGCCGGCCGGCACGCTCAGCGAGAGGCCGTCCAGCGCGACGGCGTCGCCGAAGGTCTTGCGCACGTCGCGCAGCTCCACGGCCGGCCCGGAGACGGCAGCGCCTTCGGGCCCCGCGCTCCGTCGCGTGAACAACGCGTCGGCGACGTTGCCCATCGCCATCCGAGGAGCGCCCAGCGGCGGCGGGACGGCCGGCGCCGAGGTGGCGACCGCACTCTGCCCTGATGCCGCGGCGCCCGCGCCCGACGGCGTCGCCGCGCCGACGCTCTGCCGCGCCGCAGTCACCCGCTCCCGTCCTGCCGTGAGGTAGACGACCGGTCCGATGATCTGCAGCAGCAGGCAGAGGATCAGCCAGGGGACCTTGCTCCCGCCGCTGATCTGCGACGACGGCCGCCGGTAGAGGTCGACCAGCGCCCAGGCGAGCAGGCCCAGCTCGGCGATGACCAGGACGACGAGCACCGCCAGCAGCGCCGGTGACATGCCGGTCGCCGCGATGTGCGCTGCGATGTCGTGCGCCGGTCGGGGCACTCTCACCTCCGGATCAGCGGCCGGTCCGTCCGGCCGCAACGCATCCTAGTGCCGCACGGCCCGGACGTCGAGTGCCCGTGCTATCCTTCGGGCACGATGGCCGACGCTTCTCCTCTGCTCCCCGCGTATCTCATCATCGGCTCGGACCGCCCCAAAGTCCGGCGTGCTGTGGCGAGACTGCGACGACGGGTGATCGACGAGGCCGGCAGCGACATCAACATCGTGATCGTGGACGCGGAGCACGAGCCCGTGGAGGTCCTGCTTGAGGCCGCGTCCAGCCCCGGGCTGACGCTGGGCACCAGGCTCCTGCTCGTCCTCAACGGCCACAAGTGGAAGGCCAAGGCGCGGCAGCAGATCGTCGCCTACCTGAACGATCCCATGCCCGAGACGTGTCTGGCGATCGAGGGGGAGACGTTCGCGGCCTCAGATCCCTTGCGCAAGGCCATCGGCAAGCCGGGAGCGCTCGTGTTCGACCTGCCCAAGAAGTACGAGATGGCGGGGTGGGTCAAGGGGCGCGCCAAGTCTCGGCGCTTGCCCATGAGCACGGCGGTCGCGAAGCACCTGCTGGACCGCTGCGGCAACGACCCCGGCCACGCCGAACGGCTCGAGCGCGAAGTCGAGAAGCTCGCGGTCTACTGTCGCGGTGAGGCTGCGACCGAGGCCGACGTCGACGCCGTCTGCACCCCCGACGACGACGCGCGGATCTTCGATCTGTCGGACGCCGTCGGCCGCCGCGAGCGCTCGCGCAGCTTCGAACTCCTGGAGGCGATCTACGCGTCCGGCGGCACGCGCAACGACGCCAACGGTGTGCTCTACAGCCTCAAACGTCACATCGGGCTGCTCGACCAGGCGGCGCAGCTGCCGCACGCGGACGCGTCCACGGCGGCCAAGCAGCTCAAGGTGCATCCGTACACCGCCAAGAAGCTGCTCGAGCAGCGCGAGCATTACGACCGCAGCCGGCTGGGTTGCGCGTACCGCGCCCTCGCCGAGGCTGAGGCCGGGCTGCGGGGGAGGCCGCCGGTGACGCTCGAGTCGGTCGGCGGCGTCAACGACGGCGAGCGGCTCGTGGTGGAGCTGGCGCTCGCGCGCCTGCTGATGGCATAGGCTGAGAACGGCGAAGCGGGCGGGCCGCGCGCGGCCCGCCCGCTTCGCCGTTCTCAGTACGCGTCGCTCAGGAAGAGAGGCGCGCCACGGTGTGGGCGACGCGGCTCTTCTTGTGGGCGGCGTTGTTCTTGTGAAGGATCCCCTTGGCGGCTGCCTTGTCGATGTGCGAGGTGAGGAAGGTGGCCGTCTTCGTGGCCTCCTCGGTCTGGCCCTCGGCGACCTCGTCCTCGAGCTGCTTGAACAGCGTCTTGAGGGTCGACTTGGCGTGCCGGTTGCGCAGCCGCTGCTTGGCGGCCAGGCGGATACGCTTCTTCTGCTGCTTGATGTTGGCCACGTGATCCCTTCGATCAGGCTAGAT
>CAZJGT010000105.1:0-7821 GCA_964545565.1 uncultured Thermoleophilia bacterium | reverse complement strand
GGGACTCGTGGATGTGCCCGGTGAGCATGAGCAGCGGCTGATGGCGCTCGACCACATTACGCACCGCGTGGCTGCCGGCGGGCGCCGACATCGGCACGCCGGCGATCACGATCGGCGACGGCGGGTCCGTCGACCAGTCGAGCTTGGGACAATCGTCGATCGTCGAGTCGTACGGAGGGACGTGGAAGTTGAAGATCGCGCTGGTGAAGTCGTCGATGCCCTGGAGCGACTCCTCGAGGTACTTCTCCAGCGTCTCCTCGTCCGTCTCGCGCGGCGTGGCCCACGGCGTCGGATTGCTGTAGCCGCAGTTGGCCATGGGAAAGACGTCGTCCAGCATCACGACGCGCCCTTCGCAGTTGACCACGTGGTCGCTCTGCGACGCCTCGAGCAGGTCGATGAGCTCCTGCGGATCGTCGTTGCCGCCGGTCACGTAACAGATGATGTCGGTGTCGCTGAGGCGCTCGTCGGCGAGCTCGATCCAGTCCTGCAGCCGGCGGTGCGCCTCGCGCTTGAAGGCGTCGTCCACGAGGCTCTGATCGGCCTGCATCGCCCTGATCTCGTCCTCGCTCACGACCACGTGGTAGAAACCGAGCGTCTCGATGCGCTCCTTGAGCGCCTTGAGCTCGTCCTCGCCATCCAGGTGGGAGGTGTCTTCCTGGAGCGTCACTCGGTAATGCCCGCCCCCTTCGTCGACGATCGGCACGAGGAACTTGCCCTCGATGTCGCCGCCCATGACGAGGTGGTCGACCTTGTAGAACTTGGCCGAGTTGATGAACTTGCGGTACGTGCGCTCGGAGCCGTGCACGTCGGTCGCGTAGAAGATGCGCACGCGCTTGCCGCCCGCGCCGCCCTTTCTGCCGAAGAGTCCCATTCGTCAACTGCCTCTCGCGTTAGTCGATCACGTTGTACCAGCGCACCTTGTCGCCGACCTTGGCGCGCAGCTTCCACTTGGTCCCCTTGGGGTAGTCGTCCATCGCGCTCATGAGCTCGGCGATGCGCTTGGTCACCGTCTGTTTGTCCGCCGCGTCGACGTCGAGATGCGGCAGGTAGTCCCTTACCTTCTCGAGGTTCATGGTCGTGGTGCGCCACAGACCCCACTCAGCGGCGCAGAGCTTGGACACCCGCGCGTGGTTGATGCAATCGTTGTCGTGGGCGTCGACCTCGTGTTCGAGCAGCAGCATGATCGTGTCGATGATGTCCTTCTCGTTGATCTTGACGATCTGCATCTTCTCGAGCAGCAGCTCGGCGAGCGGGATGGTCGGTGAGTCGACCTCGAGGCGCCCTTTCCACGGGATCGTGTGGCAGAAGTCGAGCTTGTCCATGAACACGTCGACGTGGATGTGGTTGGTGGGGTTGTTGAAGATGAAGCGGCCGCCCTCGGCGTGGAAGGCGTTGACCTCCGCGTCCTCCTCGTAACCGATCGACGCGAAGAACTCCGGGATCTGCCTGGACTGCTTGCCGTAGCCGGCGAAGTCGATGTCCGTGTAGACGCGGTTGAGCTTCTCCTGGAGATAGCCGTACTTGGGGCAGTGATGCCAGAAGGCCAGCGCGCCGATCACGCGCAGGTGCACGCCATGC
The DNA here is from genome assembly GCA_964545565.1 of uncultured Thermoleophilia bacterium. GTDB lineage: Bacteria > Actinomycetota > Thermoleophilia > UBA2241 > UBA2241 > CAIXSE01. The sequence goes on along the minus strand of CAZJGT010000105.1, from coordinate 6,243 downwards.
TCCTCACCTGCGTTGACGATGCGGAGCGCCTCCGCCTGGAACTGCCGGGCGAGCTCGGGGTCGACCTTGCCCATGCCGATGTCCGGTCCCATCTCGCCGGCCGGACGAGTCATGTCGTCGTTCATGCGCTGCTCCATTGTCCGCTTACACCGTTGCAAGCCACGACGGGAACTCGGACCTGGCGGCGTTCCTGCGAAAACGAGCGACCCGGTTCATGCCGTACTCGTGGAAATCGAAGTCGATCTTGGAGAGGCGCACCTGGATCATCGCCCAGATGCTCCACCAGAGGTCGGCGACGAGCTTGTAGAGCATCATCCTCGCGTAGCGGTCCTCCTGCATCGCTCCGCAATAGCGAGTGATGATGAAGCGTTCCTGGTCATCTGACAAGGGGTGTTCGACGCAGAAGTCGCCGAGGTCGAAGTACGGGTCGGTCATGCCGCCGTACTCCCAGTCGATCACCCACATCGTCCCGCCCTCGTCGAGGATGAAGTTCTCGGAGAGCAGGTCGTTGTGGCAGGCGGCGGGCGGCGGCGCCTTGCGCTGCATCGCCCGCTCGATCTGGTCGCCGAGGTCGAGCATCCACTCGATGTCGTCGGGCAACGGGGCGTCGGCGTCGCGGGCCATCTTCATGTACTCGCGGATCATCGAGAAGACGTCGATGTCGTTGGCGAAGGTGGCCTTCTCGTGATAGGTGCGCATGGCGTCCACGACCTTGCCGAGCAGCTCGTCGCTGCCGGCCAGCGTCTCCGGGTGCATGGTCTCGCCCTCGATGAACGGCACGATCGTGCACATCTCGGGCTCGAGCGTGTAGAGGATCGGAGGCGTGACGCCCGCGTCGGCTGCGGCGATGTGATTGAGGTGCTCGCGGTCGCGGTCGATGAAGGTGTCCGTTCCCTGCCCGGGGATGCGCATGACGTACTTGCCGCCCCACGGCAGGTCCGGGCGGCCGCTCACCGTGACGACGTAGTTGTGGTTGGTGATGCCCCCGCCCAGGACCTCGTACGACACGTCGAGGTCCTTCCAGTCGGCGATACGCGCAAGTGCCGCCTCGGGGGTCAGATGCTCCGCTGCCACCTTGTTGCCCTTTCGTCGCTGGATCGTGGATACATGACCGTCAGACCACCTCGCACTGCGGCCCGGCACGCTCGATCTGCCTGCAGACCGCGGGATCGACACCGCCGTCGACCACCACGACGTCGATCTGGTCGAGCGGGCAGATGACGACCGCCCCGACCCGGCCTACCTTGCTGCTGTCGGCCAGCACGACGACCTCGCCGCGTGTGCGCCGGATCATGGCCAGCTCGAGATCGGCCACGGCCAACCCCGACGTCGTGAGTCCGGCGCCCACGTCGAGGCAGTCGGCGCCGAGAAAGGTCTTGTCGGCGTTGAACTGGGCGAGCATGTCGATCGACCACGAGCCCTCCACCGCCCCGATCTGAGGCCGATACAGGCCGCCGAGAAAGACGAGCTCGATGTGGGGGCCGTGCGCCTGGAGCGCCGCCGGCAGGTTGTGGGTGACGATGCGGGCCTCGATGTCGAGAGGAAGATGGCGCACGATGGCCGCCGCCGTGGAGCCCGACCCGAGAAAGACGGTGTCGCGCATCTCGATCATCGCCGCGGCGGCCTTGGCGATGCCGGCCTTCTGTACCCGCTGGACGCCGGCGGCGCCTTCCCATTGCCGATCCGCCGGCCTCTGCTTGCGGGTCACGGCGCCGCCGTAGGTGCGCTCGAGCACGCCCTCCTGCTCGAGCAGAAGCAGGTCGCGCCGGATGGTGATCTCGGAGACGCCGAGGTCCTCACTCAGCGTGGGCACGCGCACTGCGCGCTGGTCTTCGAGCGCAGCGACGATGCGCGCCCGCCGCTCGGCGGGCAACATCTCACGGGTCGCCGGAGTCGCGATCGTCTTCCCCCTCGGAGTCTTGCGTCGCCTGGCCATCAATCATCACCAATCACGACCGTTCAAGTGTGATCGAATAATAGGCCCGTCAAGCTCGCTGTCAAGAGGAATGACAGAACCATTACATGATCGATCATGAACGATGCGTAGGCGGGCGAACGGCGCAGGTGAGCGACACGACCCACACCGGGCATAACGGCCACAGTGAGCGCCACAGGAGAAGAAGGAGGCCGAGATGTCCGGATTCGACGTCGTCGTGATCGGCAGCGGCAGCGCCGCGCAGAACGTGGCGCCGCGCTGCGCGCAGGCGGGGCGCCGGGTGGCGGTCGTCGACCGCCTCCCGTACGGCGGCACCTGCGCCGTCCGCGGCTGCGACCCCAAGAAGGTCCTTCTCGCCGCCGCGGAAGCGGTCAGCCGCGCGCGCCTGCTGGACGGCCAGGGACTCGTGGGCGCGCCCACGATCGACTGGCCCGCACTGGTCGCGCGCAAGCGCGACTTCACGGAGCCGGTGGCCGAACGCGTCGAGGAGTGGCTGGCGTCGACCGGCGCCGAGACCCTGCACGGCAGTGCACGCCTGCTCGGCGCCGGGCGCGTGGCGGTCGGCGACCGGGTGCTGGACGCGACCGACATCGTCGTCGCCGCCGGCTCCAGGCCCCGGCCGCTCGACATCCCCGGCGAGGAGCTCGTGACCACCAGCGACGGGTTCATGGAGCTCGACGCGCTGCCGCCGCGAGTCGTCTTCATCGGCGGCGGCTACATCTCCTTCGAGTTCGCCTGGCTCACCCGCATGGCCGGCGCGCACGTGGCGATCCTGCATCGCGGCGCCCGCTTCCTCAAGGGCTTCGACGAGGAGTTGGCGGCCAGACTGGCGGACCGTTACCGGGAGCTCGGCATCGAGCTCGTGACGGACGCGCCGGTACGCGCCGTGCGCCGGCGCGAGGACGGACTGGTGGCCGAGACCGACGCCGGGGACTACCCGGCCGACCTCGTCGTGCACGGCGCCGGACGCGTGGCCGACCTCGCCGACCTCGATCTGGACGCAGCCGGCGTCGAGTGGGGGCCGCGCGGCGTGCGCGTCGACGAGCATCTGCGCAGCGTGAGCGACGCGCACGTGTGGGCCGCCGGCGACGCCGCCGACCTGGGTCTGCCGCTCACGCCCGTCGCCTCGGCGCAGGGCAAGGTCGTCGCCGCCGGCATCCTCGGTGAGGAGTCGACCTACGACGGCGATGCGACGCCCAGCGTCGTCTTCAGCGACCCGCCGCTCGCCGCCGTCGGCATGGGCGCCGCCGAAGCAGCGGAGCGCGGGGACACGATCGAGGTGGCGCGCGCCGACTCCGGCGAGTGGTTCTCCCAGAAGCGCCTGGGGCAGACGCACGGCGGCATCGCCCTGGTCAGCGACGCGGCGAGCGGCCGCCTGCTCGGCGGTCATCTGCTGGGCGTGAACGCCGACGAGGTGGTGAACGTGCTCGCTTTGGCGATCCGCCACGGCCTCACCGCGGACGACCTGACGGCCATGCCGTGGGCGTATCCGACGGTGGCGTCGGACCTGCCCTACGCATCGGGTTGAGCGGCATGCCGGGCACCTGAGCCCGCCGCAAGCGACGGCTGCAGTGGTTTCGTCGTCGCGGCCTCAGGAGAGTGCATACACAAGGCAGGTCGAAAGCGAGGAGGGCGTCCATGGCGATCATCGGTGAGACCATCGACCTCGGCATACCGATCGGGGTGGCGCGTCAGAAGTGGAACGAGTACGCGACCGGCATGGTGATCGGGTCGGGCCTCGGCCCGGGAGAACGGGAATACCCGTTCCGCTGGCGCAAGGCCGAGCGCGACGCGGAGCAGGGCGTCCTGCAGTTCGCGGCGATCGACGACGGCGTCACCCGCCTCACCGTGACGCTCGATTTCCCCGACCTCAGCAACGAAGACCGGCAGCAGGCGGCCAGGATCGAACAACTGCGCGCCTACCTGCGGTACGACCTCGACCTGTTCCGGGAGTACAGCGAAGGGCGTTTGCACTTGACGCGCTGAGGCGGACCCTCACCTCAGCCGCAGTCGCGACCCCGTGACCACCGCGGCGAACGCTCGCGGCAGCCGACGGCGGAGCAGCGAGGTCGCCCGCTTGCCGGTGCAGTGGCACGGCGCGCAGAGCTCGAGTTCAAGCGCGTCGAGATAGTCCGCCGTCGCCCGCAGCCGGTCTGCGCCGGCGTGAAGGAGATGCGTGCCGCCGACCAGCGCCCGCACCGCCGGCAGGCCGTCGTCGGCGATCCGCATCGGCTCGCTCGGTACGTCGCGCGGGCCGAGCTTGGCTTGGCCACCGCGTCGACCGGAAGCCTCGCTCCCGCGCCGGGCGACGGTCTCGCGGATGTGACGGACGGTGTTCATGACGCCGCTGTGCGCGCAGCCGCAGAGCACGATCACGCCGGCCGGCGTCTCGATCCAGACGGCCTGATCGTCGACCACCTGATCGGGGATGGTGCAGGCCGAGTCCAGGTAGAACGTCGGCTCGGCCTCCTCGAGCGGATGCCGCCGCGGCACCGGCCCGGTGGCCCACACCCCCGGCGCCACCTCGAGCGGCCGCAACGCCCACACGAGGCGTTCGTGCGCCGACCAGAGCGCGGCCAGGCTGCGGTCGGGCAGGCCGATCGGCTCGACCTTGCCGCTCGCGCGCCGCGAGAAGCGCGGCGCCAGCGCCGCCGGATGCGCAACGAGCGGGACCGACGGCGCAGCCTCGAGAAGCGCCCCGATGCCGCCGCCATGGTCGTAGTGCCCGTGGCTGAGGACGAAGGCGTCGGCGGCGGCGAGACGGATGCCCAGGTGTTCGGCGTTGCGCAGAAAGGCGTCCGAGTCGCCACAGTCGAGCAGCACGCGCGCGTCCGTCGTCTCGATCCACAGGGACAGCCCCCAGCGCGCGAGAAGCCCGTCTGCGCCCTTGGCGTTGTCGACCAGGACGCGGATACGGATGTCGCCGCCGGTCATGGACGCTCGCCTGACGGATCCTCGCCCATCAGACGAGCGCCACGTCCTTGCCGAGATCATCGCCCGGCTGGCACACATAGACGTGCGTCACGTTCACGACCACGGCCGCCTTGGTGGTGAGGTGCGGCTTGAGACCGCTGACCCACGCGACGGTCTCGTCGAAGACCGGTCCCGAGCGCAGCACCTCGGCCTCGCCCTTGACCTGATACGCCTGCTTGGTCTCGGTGTCCCACGCACAAATGGCGACCTGGGGGTTCTCCTCGAGGTTCACGGCGCCCTTGTCCATGTAGTTGTCGGCGACGAGGAGCCTGAAATCGTCAAGCGCCTTGACGAACGTCATCGGCACGACGTTGGGGCACCCGTCCTTGGACGCCGTGGCCACCGGCGTCACCTTCATGCGCGCGAGCACATCCTTCGTCGTCTCATCCAAGCGAGCCATGGAATACCTCCGTCCGTCGTGTCGGCCGCACCAGCCACAATATGAGCATATGCCAGCATCCGGGGCAAGCCGGCGGGGCGTCGGACGGCACCACGGATGCGGGGAGTGGACTTCCTCGCCGCAGGAATGCGATACGCTTCGCGTGACGACGCCGAGAGAGGCCACGACGTGGAGCACAGCATGATCGAACTGCGCGATATCCCCTTCACCCTGGATGCCGAAGTCCTCATGCGGCAGCAGAGGATCCAACCGGGAACGGACAGCGCCAGGCTGTTCACGGAGCTTGTCGACGAGGTCCGAGAGGCGGGCCGACCGAAGGCGCTCTACGACGTCTGCTACATCGAACAGAAGGGCGACGAGACCGTCACCCTGAACGGCATCCGCTTCACGAGCCGCGTGCTCAGGCGCAACCTCGATACCGTCGAACGCGTCTTCCCCTACGTCGCCACCTGCGGCACCGAGGCGGACGCGATCACCGCGCCGAGCGGCGACCTGCGCCGGCAGGTGTGGCTCTGGACGCTCAAGCAAGAGCTGCTCCACGCGGCTGTGGACCACCTGACCGCGCAGCTCACCCGGCAGTACCAGCTCGCGGGTTCCGCGACCATGAACCCGGGCTCGGGCGACGCCGACGTGTGGCCGCTCGCGGAGCAGGACCCGCTCTTTCGCCTCTTCGGCGGCGCGGACAGCGTCGAGGCCCAGGTCGGGGTGAGGCTCCAGGAGTCGCTGCTCATGGTGCCGACCATGTCGGTCTCGGGCATCCTCTTCCCCGCCGCCGCCGACTTCCACAGCTGCCAGGTCTGCCACCGGGAGGGCTGCCCCAGCCGTAAAGCGCCTTTCGACGAGGACGTGTGGCAGGCGGTCTGCGCGGACTGAGGGGCGGACCAGGCGCGGCGCTGGTGGGCCCAGCAGGACTCGAACCTGCGACCGGCCGATT
>CAZJGT010000104.1:6103-7942 GCA_964545565.1 uncultured Thermoleophilia bacterium | reverse complement strand
TGAACGTGCTCGCCTACGACCCGTTCGTGCCGGCCGAGAAGTTCCACGAGCTCGGGCTCGAGCGCGCCGACAGCCCGGACAAGATCTACCGCGAGGCCGACTTCATCACCGTCCACCTGCCCAAGAACGCCGAGACCCTGGGCTTCATCGCCGACGACGAGTTCGCGAAGATGAAGGACGGCGTACGCGTCATCAACGTCGCCCGTGGCGGGATCATCGACGAGGAGGCCTGGGCACGGGCCATCGAGAGCGGCAAAGTCGCCGCCTCGGCGGTGGACGTGTATCCCCAGGAGCCGACCACCGAGTGCCCGCTGTTCAAGTACGACAGCGTGGTCGCGACCCCGCACCTCGGCGCCAGCACCGTCGAGGCGCAGCTGCGCGCCGGCATGATCATCGCCGAGCAGGTCGCCGCGGTGCTGCTCGGCCAGTTCGCCAGCAACGCGGTGAACATCCCGCTGGCGCCGGGCGAGGACGCCGATGAGCTCATGCCGTTCCTCGGCCTCTGCGAGCAGCTCGGCAAGCTCATCGTGCAGATCGCCGACGGACCGGTGGACGCCTTCGAGATCGCCTACGGGGGCGGCATCGCCCGCTACGACACGCGCATCCTCACGCTCAGCGTGCTGCAGGGCGTACTCGCCGACAAGGTCGACGGCCCCGTCAACTTCGTGAACGTGCAGAACATCGCCGAGGAGCGGGGGATCACCGCCAAGGAGTCCAAGCAGCCTGCCGCCGTCGACTTCCTCAATCTCATCACGGTGACGACGCACGACGCCCAGGGCGAGCTGAGCGTCTCCGGCACCACGCTGGGCCCCAAGAACAAGCCGCGCCTCGTCAAGGTCTACCGCCAGGACGTCGACATCGAGCCGGCGCCGCACATGGCGTTCCTGCGCTACGCCGACGTGCCGGGCATGATCGGCAGGATCGGCACCAAGCTGGGCGAGTTCGGCATCAACATCGGCCAGATGGGCGTGGGCCGCGAGGTGACGGACCAGAAGGCGGTGATGGGCCTGACCTTGGACGAGCCCATCTCACAGGAGCAACTGGACGAGCTGGTCGAGAGCTGCGGGCTCGCGGACGGCAAGCGAGTCGAGCTCTGATCCGGATGGGCTGACGCCGGCCGCCGACGGGCGGCTGCCGGAGGCCGGACGAAGGACTGAGGGGGGCGGTGGGCCGCAGGGTCTGCCGCCCCCAGCGCGCATGGCGCTCTCCGGTCCAAGGTTCCCTCGTGCGGTGTTGACTAGCCGACGTCGTCGGATGTACGTTCGCTGTCCCTTGGGAAGCAGCCGTGGAGGTCCAGCGCCGCAATGAGAGCTGATCAACTGGAGCTTCTTCGCCAACTGGCGAATGGGCGGAAGTCGTATCGGGACATCGCGCGTGAGCTGTCTCTGTCGGAAAACACGGTTCGGTCCCGCGTGCGGGCTCTTCTGGGCGAGGGAGGTGTGGAGATCTCGGCGCGTGTCGACCCGAGGAAGTTGCCCGACCATGAGTTCGTGTACGTCGCTGTGCAACTGGACAGTATGGACATCACGGCGAAGGTCGAGGAGTTCAGCAGGCTCCGCGGCGTCATTTCAGTAGCTGCTGTGACCGGCCGGTATCATCTGATTCTGCAAGTTCTCCTCGCGCCGGACTTCGGCCTCCTGGAGTTCTTCCGTGACGAGGTCAGCACCATCGAGCACGTCAGCTACTGCGAGACCTTCGTCGTCTTCGCCAGCGAGAAGCTGCGCCTGCCTTACATCCACTGACTTCGCACTCGCACGGGGGTCATTGGCCGGGCGTCAAGCACACGCCCTCCCTCGCATGTGCGCGGCCGGATGACTCCGAAGCGACTCCGTCCGCTCG
>CAZJGT010000104.1:0-6003 GCA_964545565.1 uncultured Thermoleophilia bacterium | reverse complement strand
TTGACGGTCTGCGCGTATCCTTGCTAGACTATTCACATAACTCATGAATCTCCAGCACGTTGGACTCAGCCCAAACCATCAGCGCGATCGGCAGCCGGAGCTTGAGACGGCGGACGGACGCGGGGAGTCGTCGCAACGGCCTGCAGGAAGCTGTGCGTGGAATCCGGCTTGGTTCTTTCTCGGTACACATGAAGCAAGCCACGACTGAGATATTGGCGGAACCATGGAGGGGACTCGATATGCGGGCGGATACCTGAGATGACGATGGAGCCCAAGACAGTCGAACGCATCCGTGCTGCTTTCGTCGAGGCGCGGTTTCATGAGGTACGGGCACTCATTGAGGAGGGGCTGAGCCAAGGACTTGAACCCGGCTCTCTCCTGGACGACGGCATGATCCCAGGCCTCCGCGAGGTCGGCGAGCAGTTCCAGCGCTCCGAGGTGTACCTGCCGGAGATGATGATGGCGGCAGACGCGTGGCAGGAGGGCATGGACCTTCTCGGGCCGCTCCTCGCTGCCTCCGGACGAGCGAGCGAGGCCAAGGCCAAGGTCGTCCTCGGGTCGGTCAAGGGCGACGTACACTCCCTCGGCAAGAACATCGTCGGGACGATGTTGCAGACGGCCGGCTTCGAGGTGATCGACCTCGGCTGTGACGTGGCGGCATCTGGGTTCGTCGAGGAGGCTGAGAAGGCCAAGGCGGACATCATCGCTCTGACGGCGCTCATGACCACCACCATGGCGCAGCAGAAGGATGTGATCGAGTACCTGGAGGCTCGGGGAAGCCGGGCCCGGTACTACGTGATGGTGGGCGGCGGTCCGACGACCGCGGAGTGGGCCGAGGAGATCGGAGCAGATGGCTACGGGCGGACGGCGGCCGACGCGGTCGATCTTGCGCTCGCGCACGTGGAGGCCACGGCGACTCTCGAGTCGGCGCGATGATCTCCTTCGAGGAAGTCGTCGACCGCGCGATGACCGGCCCTCTGGTGCCGGAGAGGGACTATGACCTCAAGGTCTTCGTTCCCGCGCTGCGCCGGATCCTGAAGAAGTACGAGATCCGCTACGAGCCGCAGGTCGTCGTGCCGTCCGACGACGAATTCGCCGACCGGCTGTTCCGGGCCGGCCTCGAGCTCTATCAAGAGGTCGGCACCTACTGCGTGGACACCAGCCGCATCATCCGGTTCACCGAGGACGAGCTCCAGGAGGCGCTGGCCACGGCCCCGCAGGGACCCGTGTTCGGTGAGGGCAAGGACGCCAAGGCGTATCCCTCCCGGCGGCCCGAGAGCGAGATCCCGCCCTGGTGCTACGTGGGGGCAGGCGGTACCCCCGTCTCGAGCGAAGAGGTGTTCGAGGCCTTCGTGCAGGCCACCGGCGAGATCCCTCTGGGTGACGGCGTCACCGCCCCGTCGCTGGCCGACTACCGCGGCGCGATGATCCGCGCCGGCACGCCCCTGGAGATCCTCGCCTGCATCAAGAGCACTGTTCTGACGCGCGAGGGTCTGCGGCGAGCGGGCCGGCCGGGCATGCCCGTGCAGAACTCCATCGCCACGGCCGTGTCGGACGCGGGCAAGATCGCCGGCAGCGCCTTCGGCATGCGGCCGTCGGACGGCTGGAACATCGGGCCGCTGGCCGAGATGAAGGCCAGCTGGGAACGGCTGAACGAGGTCGCCTACGTCATCAGCCTGGGCGGGCACGTGGTCGCGGAGACGTGCCCCATGGTCGGCGGCTACTGCGGCGGCCCGGAGGGCATGGCCGTGGCCAACGTGGCCTATCACTTCCATTCGATGCTCGTCTTCCGCGGCTCCATCCAGCTCAACTTCTCCATCGACATGCGCACCTCGAGCAGCACGAGCCGGGGGGTCATCTGGGGTATGAGCGCCAGCGCCCAGGCGATCTCGCGCAACAGCCACTTCCCGCTGCAGATCTCGGCTCTCACGGCCTCCGGCCCCGGCGCCGAGATGCAGCCCTACGAGGCCGCCGCGCCGATCATTGCGCACGTCGTCTCGGGCAGCTCTGTCGGTCCCACCGGCGGCTCGCCGGGCAACTCCGTGATGGACCACATCACGCCCATGAACGGGCGCTGGTCCTCGCTCGTGGCCCACTCCGTGCTGGGCATGGGCCGCGAGGAGGCGGACGCGATCGTCAAGCAGATCCTGACGCACTACGAGGACCGACTGAGCGATGCGCCCAGGGGGCTCAAGTTCTGGGAGTGCTGCGACATGAAGACGCTGAGGCCCTTCGCCGAGCATCAGGCGCTGTACGACAAGGCTCGCACGGCTCTGGCCTCGTACGGCGTCCGGTTCAAGTTCTAGACGACGGGATGGTGCGGTGAACGGATCGCGGAGCAACGGTGTGCGGGCGGACGGCGGCTGGGGTCTGAGCGCCTTCACCCCGGACGACCTGGAACGCCTGCACGAGGCCAGCCTCGAGGTCTTCGAGACCGCCGGCGTCGTGATCGAGGCGAGCGAGGAGGCGTTCGAGATCTTCGCCTCGGCCGGGGCGCGGGTGGAGCGGCGGGGAGCCGACGCCCTGGTCAAGGTCCCGGCGTCGGTGGTCGAGGACTGCATCCGCTCGGCGGCACGCTCCATCGTGCTCAGGGGGCGGAGCCCGGAGTCCGACCACGCACTGGACCCCCATCGGGTGACCTTCGCGCCCATGGGCGAGCTGATCCAGATCGTCGACCTGACGGACGGTACCCTGCGGCCGACGACGCAGCAGGACAGCGCCGACATCACCCGGCTGTGCGACAGCCTGGACGAGGTGGGGGTGATGCACAGGCCGGTCGCCTCCCTGGACGCGCCGCCGGGCCTCCACCCGGTGTTCAACGCCGCGTCTCTCTTCGCCAACACCGGCAAGCACGTGTTCATCGGGCCCGGCGACGCCGGCAACTTCTCCGCCATCGCCCGCCTCGCCTTCGCGCACGTCGGCGGCGAGGAGGAGTTCGCACGCAGGCCGATCTTCACCTCGATCGTCGCACCCGTCAGCCCGCTGAAGATGGGCAAGGACTGCGCCGAGATGGTCATCGCCTCGGCCAGGCTCGACGGCGGCGGCATCGTGTGCGCCCCGGCGATCGTGGGCGGCGCCACCGGGCCGGTCACCGTGGCCGGCTCCGTGGTGTGCACCAACGTCGAGTTCCTGAGCGCGCTCGTCCTCGCGCAGCTGGTGCGCCGCGGGACCCGCGTGGTCTACGCCAACTCGAGCGCCATGATGGACCTCAAGACCGGCAACCACGCCTACGGCGCTCCCGAGATGGGCATGATCGACGCCGCGGCGACCAGGCTCGCGCAGCACTACGGACTCCCCAACCTGGTGTCGGCGTTCCCCAGCGGCAGCAAGGTCGCCGACCCCCAGATGGGCTACGAAGGCGCCATGAACGGGCTGCTGGCCGCCCTCGCCGGCGCCAACGTCGTCAACGGGCTTGGCGCGCTCGAGTTCGGCCTCACCTTCGACTACGCCAAGTTCATGCTCGACGTGGACTGCGCCCGCATGATCCGCGCAGTGCTGGGCGGCATCCCGCTCACCGACGAGCAGCTCGCCCTCGACGTGATCAGGGAGGTGGGCCCCGGGGGCCAGTACCTGAGCCACAAGCACACCTCCGGGCACATGCGGGAGCGGTCCCAGGCGAGGTTGTTCGACCGCCAGTCGCGCCACGGCTGGAGCATGCGGGCCACTCCCGACCTCGTGGAGCGCGCTCGCGAGGAGGCTCGCCGCGTGCTGGCGACGCACCAGCCGCCCCCGGTCTCGGACGCGACTCGCTCCGAGGTCCAGGAGATCATCGCCGGGCTCGTCGCCGGACAGGCATGAGCCGCGTCCCCGGGTCGCCGGACGGGGACCTATGGTCGCGCCCGACCACCTCACCGAGTGACCGCGAGCGGTCACGCAAGGAGCCCTTCATGTTGTCGCAAGAAGCCATCAAGACCCTCGACAGACGGCACATCATCCACAGCTGGTCGGTGCAGGCGGACCTCAAGCCCAAGGTCCTCGCGCGCGGCGAGGGAGTCTACTTCTGGGACGGCGACGGAAACCGGTACCTCGACTTCTCGTCGGCCCTGGTGAACCTCTCCGTCGGCTACCAGCACCCCAAGGTCGTCCAGGCGATCAAGGACGAGGCGGAGAAGATCTGCTACGCACGGCCGGACTGGGCCTGCGAGTCGCGGTCCAGGCTGGGCCGGGACCTCGCCGCGGTCACTCCGGGCGACCTCGACCACTTCTTCTTCACCACCGCCGGCGCGGACGCCAACGAGAACGCGGTGAAGATCGCGCGCGCCTACACCGGCAAGTCCAAGATCCTCGCCAAGTACCGCTCGTATCACGGCGCGACGTACGGCGCCATCACGCTCACCGGAGACTCCCGCCGCCCGCCGGTCGAGCCCGGCATCCCCGGCGTCGTCCACTTCCTCGACCCCTTCTGCTACCGCTGTCCCTTCGGGCTCACGCACCCCGACTGCGACCTGCGCTGCGCGGAGCACGTCGACGAGATCATCCGCTGGGAGTCGCCCAAGACCGTCGCCGCCGTGCTGGCGGAGACACACACCGGCGGGGCGGGCTTCTTCGCGCCCCCCCAGGGCTACTACCAGCGGCTGCGGGAGATCTGCGACGAGCATGATGTCCTGCTCGTACTGGACGAGGTGATGGTCGGCCTCGGCCGCACCGGCGAGTGGTTCGCCATCGACCACTACGACGGCGTCGTGCCCGACATGATGACCCTGGCCAAGGGGCTCACCTGCGGGTACATCCCTCTCGGCTGCGTGGCCGTCTCGGACCGCATCATGGGGAAGCTGGACCAGGAGATGCTCTACGTGGGCCTCACCTACAGCGCCCACCCGCTGGCCTGCGGCACGGCGAGCGCCGTGCTTCGCGTGCTGCACGAGGAAGAGCTGGTCGAGAACGCCCGCAGGCTTGGAGACGTCGTCAGGCCCCGACTGGAAGAGGTCAAGGCCAGGCGCCGCTGCGTGGGTGATGTGCGCGGCACGGGGCTGTTCTTCTGCCTCGACCTGGTCGCCGACCGCGCGACCAGGGAGCCGCTGTCGCCCGCGCTGGCCGGCAGCGTCCACCGGCGGCTGCTCGAGCGCGGGCTGAGCACCAACGTCATGGGCAACCTGCTCTTCGTCGGGCCGCCGCTGGTCATCACCGAGAGCCAGTTGACCGAGGGCATCGCGATCATCGACGAGGTCCTCGAAAGCATCGACGGCGAGCTCGCGTAGGGCCGACGCCGTCGTCGGGTCAACAGAGAAGGGACAGGCATGCCCGAGACATTCGGACTGAACGTCGACCGTCTGGTCACCATCGAGATGAAGCGCGACGGGGTCGAGAACCGTGGCGTGATCCTCCCGCTGTACGAGGCCGCGCGCCGGGCCCAGGGCAGGGCGCTCACGCTGCTGGCCGCGGAACGCCTCGCCGAGAGCGTGGGCAAGGGCGACTACGTGCTCATCCTGACGGGCTCCGGGCGGCCGCCCTGGCGGCCTCACGGCGAGACCGACGGCCCGCTGGGCGCCGCCAGCCTCGGGCGGGCCCTGAAGCTCGGGGTCGGCGCGCGGCCCGCCTACGTGGCGGCCGAGCCGTACCTGCCGCCGGTGGTCGCGGCGAGCGAGGCGGCGGGCATCACATGTACGCACGACCGCGAGATGGCCGGCTACGACGGCTTCTACCCGACGGCGCTGGTGCGGCCCTTCACCCTTGACAAGGACGAGGCGCTCGAGGCTGCCAGGGCGCTGCTCGACGAACTGCAGCCCGCGGCCGTCATCTCGATCGAGACGCTGGGACCGAACGCCAAGGGCGTGATCCACAGCGCCAACGGCTACGAGCGGCCGTCCGAGCACGTGGCTCACACGTATCACCTGGTCGAAGAGGCGACCAGGCGCGGGATCCTCACCCTGGGCATCGGCGACTTCGGCAACGAGATCGGTTGTGGTGTGGTCGCCGACGAGCTGACCACGCTGTTGCCCTTCTGGTCCGCCTGCAAGTGCGCCTGCGCGTCGGATCCCGTGTGCCACGTGCCCACCGACGTGC
>CAZJGT010000103.1:0-7970 GCA_964545565.1 uncultured Thermoleophilia bacterium | reverse complement strand
CGGTACCCGCCGTAGCGGTATTCACCCCCGGTGCGACCGCGCGGGCTGCGATGAATGAAGTCCGGTCAGCGCCCGGCGCCCGTGTCGACGACCATACCTCGCAGGCTTTCGCACTCCGCTTCCAGCTCGGCCAGTCTCTGACCCAGGGCGCGTTCATCCTTCCAGCGGCGCGTTTCATCGCGGATGATGGCGGCGATGGCCTGGACCTTGCCGTCTGGCGCGAAGAGCAGCGTCACCGTGAAGGCGATCGAGAGAGGACGCCCATCCCTGTGCACAGCCGGGACCCGGAGCACCTCGGCGCCGTACCGCGTGCGCCCGGTCCGCATGACCTCTCGATATCCTCTCCAGTGCCGGGCTCGAAAGCGCTCAGGGACGATCAAGTCGAGGGACCGGCCGAGCGCCTCCTGTTCCGCATACCCGAAGATCCGCTCGGCCGCGGGGTTCCACAACAGGACCAAGCCGTCCGACCCCGCTGCGATGATCGCATCGCCGGCAGCGCGTATGAGGGCTTCGTGGTCGACTGGTGGACTCGGCATGATGGCCTTGCAGCAGTTCTCTTCAGCGGAAGCTGAGCACGTGCTCGAGAGGCACGCGCTTGTGGGCCGTGGGCAGCTCTGCCGGACGGCCCACGGCGACCAGCGCCACGAGCCGCGCCGGCGGCGTGACGTCGAGGAGCTCTCCCAGTCGCTCCGCCGCCACGATCGGCGCGCACGTCCAGCAGGCGGCGTAGCCCATGGCGTGGGCCGAGGTGGAGAGCAGCTGCACGACCGCGCCGGCGCTCTGCAGCTCCGGCCGTGCGCAGAGGCGCTCGTGCTCCTCCTTGCTCACGCCGGCGAGTTCCATCAGCTCCTCCATCGGCGACGAGGGCGGCAGCGCGAGCACGGCGATGCAGAGCGGCGCTTTGGCGAAGAGGAGCGCCTGCTTGATCGCCGCCGCGCGCCTCTGCTCCTGAAGCGCCAGTCGAGGCTGCAGCGCGAGCTCTTCGAAGCGCTCCTCGACCGCGGTCCGCATGGCCGCGAGGAGCTCGGCGTCCTGGACCGCGATCAGGCGCCACGCCTGGGTGCTGCAGGGGCTGGCCGCGTAGGTCGCGAGCGCCACCATGTGCTCGACGTCGGCGCGAGGGACGGGCTCATGCTGAAAACGGCGCACGTGGCAGGGCTCACGTACGACGGCCTCGTAACCGCCCTGATCATCGGTGCCGACATGGCGTTGCGCCGTCGTCATGGCTGGACCTCCCGGATCGGCAGGGCGGCGCGGCTCTCCACTCGCCCGTTGCAAGCATATGCTCATAATACCCTGTTCGGCCCTTGAGCAACGGATGTCATCGTCGTCGGCGACGCCGGTAGGCCGAGTAGTAGTATGGCGACGTCGTCGCGGAGGGCGCTTTGAGAAGAGTGATCGCGGTCGTGGTGCTCCTACTGGCTGTAGCCGGCCTGCTCGCCGGCTGCGCGGGCCAGACGACCGCTTCGGCACCGGAGACCCCGACTGCGAGCGAGCAGACCTCAGGTACGCCCGCCGCTCGCTCGAGCGCCGTCCCCACGGTGAGCGCCACCATCGCGGACCGCGACGGCCCGTCTTGGAGCGGCGACCTCGGCGATACCGTGCAGGTCGACTGGTACGACCAGGGCAGCGGCAAGACGCTCAGCGAGCGGATCGCCGTCCTGGCCGTTCGGCGCCTCCCCAACCCTGGTGGCGACGACGTCCCCAACGAGTTCGGCGACGACTACGGCCCCTACGAGTGGAAGTACGGCATCAAGGTGCGGCTCACGAGCCTCGACGCGGGCACGGCACGCTCGCCCGCGGCCTACCAGTTCCTTCAGCTCAGTGACGGAACCTACTCGGTGGACGGCGTGGCGGGCCTCGGCAGGGAGCGCGGACCCGATCCCTCGACGGTGGGCAAGAGCTCGGTCGGCTGGCTGTACCAGTGGGCGGACCAGGGCTTCACCCCGACCGAGGTGCTCCTGCCGATCGGGGCGTGGCAGGCCAGCTGGTCGCTCGAGTGATGCGCTCTCGCTGCTTGAAGCGCGCGCAGGCCACGGATCCTGTCAGCAGCGCAGCGCAAAGCAGAGCGCGTCGCTCTCAGGCGAATGCTTGGGCAGGTAGCCGAAGAGCGATGCCGACCTCCAGCCGCTGTCGCCGAAGATCGCCCGGTTGAAGCTGTCCGCGTCCGGGAACGCGACGTTGTCGGCGACCAGCAAGCCCCCCTGGCGCAGCAGGCGACGGCATTCCGGCAGCGCGCGCACGTAGTCCGCCTTCTCGATGTCCATGAAGAGGAGGTCGAAGGGGCCCTCCATGCGCGGCAGCTGCGCGAGCGCGTCGCCGCAGATGACCGTCGCCTGCTGCTCGACCCCGGCGCGCTCCAGGTTGCGGCGCGCCCGTGCGGCGAGGGCCGGATCGTGCTCCAGCGTCGTCAACGAGCCGGCGCTCGGAGCGCAGGCGCGGGCCAGGAAGATGGCGGAGTAGCCCGTGGCGGTCCCGAGCTCCAGGACGGCTCGGGCGCCCATGGCTCGGGCAAGGATGTAGAGGAGCTCCCCCACGACGGGGCCGACGATGGGGATGCGCTCCGTCTCGGCCTCGAGCTCCAGTTCGCGCAGCAGCGGGTCATCGTCCCGCACGAACCTGCTGAAGTAGGCTTCCGGCTCCTCTACGATCGCAGACAAGACGGCTCCTTTTCGCGTCGGTGTAGGGACGCTCACCCTACCGCGCCGCAAGGACAAGGTGTAGCGTCACCGGAACACATGCAGGGGAGAAGGGAGAGTGCGATGTCTGGTTGGAAACAGGTCGAGGGGAGCGGCGAGACCGACCCGCTGACGCTCGCAACGAGCGGCGAGAAGCAGCAGTGGTCCTTCCACGGCCACGTCTTCGACTTCGAGTGCCGGCTGGCGCCGCACAGCTACGCCATGATCCCGAACGGCGTGGGGCTTGAGCTGCGCATCGCCGAGTCGAGCCCAGTCGACCCGGAGAACCCCATCGAACTCTCGTCGCTCGTGATCGCGGGCGGGCAGGGAGCGTCAGTCGCGAGCGACTTCGACGAGCACGCCCAGATCGGCATCAGAGAGCAAGCTCGCGGGTTGTTCGCCTACGCCGGGAAGCGAGTGCTTGCGCTGGAGGAATTGCAGCTCATCGCGACGCCCGAGAGTCGGGACGAGGCCACGCGGGAAGCACACGCATAGTCGTGGCGCACAGAAGCGCGACGGAGTCCACGCTGTGGCTGGGCGCGGAGTCGAGAAGAAGCGAGACGCTGGAGGTGGTCGCCATGTCCGAGACCGAGGCGGGCAGGGCCGCGGCGAAGAAGGCTGCAAAGCCGGCTGGGAAGAAGGCCGACGGCGAGGCGGCGGTGCTGGAGACCATCGCCGCCATGCCGGAACCCGATCGCGTGATCGCCGAGCGGCTCCATGCGATCGTCAAAGCCAACGCGCCGTCGCTCTCGCCGAGACTCTGGTACGGGATGCCCGCGTATGCCAAGGAAGGCAAGGTCGTGTGCTTCTTCCAGAGCGCGCAGAAGTTCAAGACGAGGTACGCGACGTTCGGCTTTGAGCACGAGGCGAACCTCGACGAGGGCCGCGTGTGGCCGGTCGCCTTTGCGGTGAAGGAGTTGACCGCGGCCGAAGAGACGCAGATCGTCGCGCTCGTGAAGAGGGCGGTGAGCTGAAGCGACGCCGTCCGGCAGCGGCGAGGATTGCCGCCGACGTTCCCGGCGCGGCCCTCAGGGAACACTCGAAGGCATGGACACCTTTGAGCCCATACGTCGCGGGTACCACGCGATCGGCTTCGGCGCCGACGTGGACGTGCTCGGGATGTTCGACCAGAACGGCCCCGACCCCGCCTGCTGGGAGATACACAGTCTCGACATCCGGAGGGTGCGCTCACGGCCGGCCGGAGACGTTGCGGCGCTGGACCTCTTCGGGAGCCTCCCCGACCAGTTCGAGCTGGTCAACGTGCAGGTGAGGTCCTGGTCGCCGAACGAGCGGCGCGCGCGCCTGGTCGTGGGCGGCACCTATCGCGTGCGCGTGCGCGGAACCGCTGAGACTCTCGATCTGCCCTTCAGCCACGCCTGGTCCTTCGAGGGCGGCCGCGTGAAGGACGTGCGCAACCTGACTGAAGGCTTCGAGCTCCGTCGCGTACTCGCGGGCGCGCCCTGCGCCCCGGGTACGGCCGGGCCTGCGAGGTGATCGACGGCGACTCGCGCGAGCGGCGAAGGCGGCCGGAGAAGTCGCATGCCGACGGGCCGGCCCGATGGTATGGTTCACCCGCCGCCCGTCGAGGGCAGGCGAGTCCCCATGGCCGCGCCTGAGGATGGATCAGTATGGAGCCGGAGAGCACGTCCGCACGAGCTGCCGTCGGCGGCGCCGGCGCCCATCGGTTCGGGTTCTGGATCGCCGTCGCGGTCGCCGCTCTGACGGCAGGGACCTTCGCCCTGGCGCTGATGGCGCTCCCGGACAAGGCGCCCTACCCCTTCACGGACCCCGTGATCGCCGCGCAGTGGCCGGGAGACTACCTCTGGATGTATCCGGCGATGCTGCTCATGCTTCTCTTCGTCGCGCTCGTCGCCGCCGTCCACGTGTGTGCCCCTCCCGCGCGGCGGGTCTTCAGTCTCCTCGGGCTCTGCATCGCCGTCGCCGCCGCAGCGGTCCTGCTGATCGACTACTACCTGCAGGTGAGCATCATGCAGACGAGCCTTGAGAAGGGTCAACTGGACGGCTGGTCGATGCTCACCATGTACAACCCGAACGGCGTCTTCATCGCGCTCGAGGAGCTCGGCTACCTGCTCATGAGCATCGTCTTCCTCTGCCTCGCGCCCGTGTTCGTGGGCGAGTCGGGGGTCGAGCGCGCCCTCCGCCGGCTCCTCGCCGCGAGCTTCGCCGCGTCGCTCCTCGCCCTGATCGCGGTCTCGGCCGTCAAGGGCATCGACCGCGGCGACACCTTCGAGATCATCGTCGTCTCGATCGTCTGGCTGACGCTCATCGCTGCGGGGATCCTGATCGCGCTCGTGTTCAGACGAGGCGCCAGGAGTGACTGAGGCCTCGGCGAGCATGGGCGACGCCCCGACCGCTGCGTAGGCGGTGCGCACCTGCTCGAGGCGAATGCAGTTGAAGCACCGTCAGCCGGCGGCGATCAGCGCCACTCCCGCCAACGCCGCGGCGACACCCACCAACTGCGCCCGCGCCAGCCGCTCGTGCAGGAACGCGTAGGCCAGAAGGGCGAGGAAGACCGGATAGACCGAACCGAGCACCGAGACGATGCTCAGATAGGCGAGCGTCGAGGCCACCGAGAACAGCGTGAAGGCGCCGACCTCGAACACGCCGATGGCCAGGAGCGGCACTGCGGCCGCCCTCGTGTATCTCAGGGTCGGCCGCATGACCACGAAGGCCAGCGCGAAGACGGTCGCGGAGGTGAGGCGTGAGAGGGTGATGCTCCAGTACGGGTCCGCCTCCGCCCCCTGCGCGTAGAAGACCATGACGAACCCGTAGGCTGTGCCGGACAGCAACGCCAGGCCGATGCTCGCTCTGCTCGTGGCCCTGTGCTGCTCGCCGGCGCTCTTCTCTCGCGACGCCAGGAAGATGCCGCCGAGTGCGATCGCGATGCCCGCCAGTTGCACTGCCGACGGGCGCTCCCCCCGTACAAGACCGACGATCACCGGCACCGCGACGCTGAGACTGAAGATAGGCCCGATGATGCTCATCACGCCGATGGCGAGCGCCTGGTAGTAGGCGGCGAGGGTGACGACCATGAGCAGGCCGGCGGCAAGTGCGGGGAGCAGCACGTCCTGCGGGAGAGGCTCGCCGCGCAGCAGCACGATCAGCGCCATCAGGACGAGGCCGGTGGGTTGGCTGACGACGAGCACCGTCCACAGCGAGGTCCGTCGAGTCTGGCTGCCGCCCAGGAAGTCGCCGGCGCCATACGACAGACTGGCGGCGAGGGCGAGGACGACGGCGAGCATGGGCGCATGCTATCAGGCGCGCCGCCATGCAGGCTCGCGCGGCGGCCTCCGCCTTGGGAGACGACGACGTACCGAGGGCCAGCCGGCGGCCGGGGAGAGCGCGATCCGGAGGTGGCTCGAGGCCTGCACGGCCTCGAGAACCGGGAATGGTGTCGCCCTCTCGGACAGGGCCGGCGGAACGGTGTCTGAACGGCGGGCGTTGCACGACAACGCGGACGGGCCCGGCGGAGGCGAAGCGCCTCCGCCGGGCCCGTCCGCTTCCGCGCCGGATCAGGCGTCCGGCGCCGGGGCGGTTCCCGTGGCCGGAGTCGCCGTTGCCGGCGGCGCCGGCGGCGCCGGCGGGTGCTCGATCAGGTCGCCGCGTGCGCCGGAAACGAAGTAGGCGGCGGCGATCAGGGCGATCGTGAAGGGCGTCGTGATGAGCCCGAGCCAGCCGTTGGCGACGGCGCCGACGGCGAGGACGATCACGAGCAGCACCAGGTGCTCCCAGAAGCCGTTGTCGACGACCTGGTGGTAGCTGGCGGACATCGCGTCGGTCAGCCCCATCCTGCGGTCGACCATGAACGGGAACACGTACAGCCAGACGGTCGCGAGCAGCACGCCGCCGACGATCGTCAGGGAGGCTAGTCCGATCAGGACGACCAGCACGATCGCCGCCCAGAGGAAGCCCCAGAAGCGGTCCATGCACGAGAACACGTCGCCGATCCGGGCCGGGCGTCCGTCGCGGATGCGGCCGACCACCATGCTGTAGAGCCCTGCGGCGAGCGGGCCGGCCAGGATGCCGATCGTGACGACGGAGAGGATGCAGGCGATGAGTGCGCCGACGACCAGCGCGACGATGTCGGCGGTGAAGGCGTTCCAGCCGCCCTTGAAGGTGAGGCCGACGTCGAGACGTGGCCTTGCGAATGCGGGTGTGGTGGCGGACACGGTCATGATGGGTTCCTTTCTCCTCGGATGCGTTGACCTGAGGAGAGCCTACGGCCGCGCCCGCCGCCCGTCGTCACCCTGCGGGCTGAATCTGGGGCCACCTGTGGGAGGAACCTCGGCGCCGGCGGCATGCCCCTGTGGGGGGACGCCGCCGGCGCCGGAGGGAGAGGGCGATCAGCTGTGGAACGCAGTCAGAGGGTGACGCGTCCCCAGCACGTGAGCCGTGCTCTAATCCAGCGTGAACGTCTGAGCGGTCTTCTCCAAGATGGGCTCAAGGTCTTCCCAGTCGGCCGCTACGGTCTGCAAGGTCAGGTGGTACTCCTTGTCGCCCTTGATCAGGACGTAGAGTCGGCCGAGGCTTGGCTCACCGGAGATCGCGGCCTCGAAGTCGACCACGTAGCCGGGCGTACCGTTGATGGTGACCGCGGTGACCTCTCCTGTCGTCTTGCCCTCGGGCAGATCGGCGATCATCTCGTCGATGACGCCCGCCATCTCCTCTTCCAGCTTCGGCACGTCAGCGGCCTTGATCACCCGGCCGATCTCCAGGACGGATACCCGAAGGCCGTTGGCGTACTGATCGTTGACGAGCGTGCCCTCTTTGTCGGCGAAGGCGATGGAGTAGACCTCGCCCGCCGGGGGATCCATGGTGACCACGCCCAGGGGGTCGCTGTAGCTCAGCGTGAAGCCGTACGCGGCGTTCGTGTAGGGCGTCGCTTCACCGCTCGGCTCATCGGCGCCGGATTCGCCCCCGCAGGCTGCCGCCATGACGGCCAGCGCAACCGCTGCAAGAAGCAGCGCCGCATACCTTCTCAAACGTCCCATGACCACTCCCTTTCGAGTTGTGCCGTGAGTCGGCACGGGGTGCGCGAACACGTAGGTTCCCGCCAGGCCCGGGAACTCCTGCAGTCGCGACCTGGTTCGCCTCCGATCCTTGCCACCCGCGGCCGGTCTACTTCACCGTCACGTAGTCGTAGCCCGCCGACCAGCTCGCGGCATGCCCGGCGTCGGCGGGGTGGTAGGCGCGCAGGCGCCACTTGCCCCGATAGGGCAGCTTCACCGCGGCCGAGTACTTGGTGTAGGTGGAGTAATCCTTGGCCTTGGC
>CAZJGT010000102.1:0-7977 GCA_964545565.1 uncultured Thermoleophilia bacterium | reverse complement strand
ACTCCTCGCGCGGGCGCGGACGTCGCCCCGCGTCCCCGCCCGCGTTGCCAGCGGCCGACCCTTCCGGCTACCCTGTGCGGAGCGCCGCGCCGGCGTCACCGGCGCGGCTTCCATGAGAAGGGCGGCGTGTGAGCGATCGAGAAGCCGAGAGCCACGACGGCGGCGCCAGTGCCACGGGCGCGCAGCCGCCTGTGCCGAGCGGCGCCGCGCTTGCGCGAGCGCTGCCGAGCTTCGCCGTCATCCTGCTCGCCGACGCGGCCGCCGTGTGGGCGGCGGTCAGCGGCTCGTGGACGGCGCTGGCGGTGGTCATCGTCTGCGTGATCGACGGACTCGCCGACGGCATCTTCGCCTGGCTGCGCGCCCGCGCCGCGTTCGCCGCCGGCTCGGCCACCGACAGCCGCGACGACGTGCTCGTGCGCGAGTTCCTGCGCACCTATCTGGTCGTCATCGTCGCCCAGGTGCTGATCGCCTACATGGTCTTCGGCGGTACGCTGCTCAAGCCCGGCGGCGAGAGGCCGGTCGAGCCGGGCGCTCCGTTTCTCACCTGGCAGTTCTGGGTCGTGGTCGCCGCTGTCATCATGATGCGCGCCGCCGTGTACCTGTGGGACTTCGTGCGCGGCGGCGAGGCCTCTGTGATCCCGCCGGCGGCGGTGGTCTCCGAGCCGCTGCGCCGCCTCCTGGTGCTGCAGTTCGGCGTGCTCGCCGGAGCCCTCGTCGTCTACTGGTTCTTCGACTCGTCGATCACCGGTCTCGCCGTCATCCTTCTCGCCAAGACCGTCGCCGACCTCGTGCTGGCCGTGCTGGAGCGGTTGCGCACGGCGCGCATCACGGCGGCCGTGGGCGCCGGCCTCGCGCCCGAGCCCAGGCCGGCCGGTCCCCGGCAGCGCGCCCCCCGCGGCGGGCGCAAGCGTCGCCGCTGAGGCGGCGGACTCGCGGCCGTGCCGCCAGGAGCGCGCCGGTCTGCCGCGGCCTGTTGCTTCGCTTCATGCGAACGGTCTACGATTGGGGTCCAATGGAGCCTTGCCCGTCAGGGCGCGCGCAACTTCTTCTCATCGCCAAAGGGGGGGTGCTGATCGGTGAGCGCCAACGAGCGTGAGACGGCCAACGTCGGCGCCGGTCTGTGGAAGGGCATCGGCATGTGGGCCTGGATCCTCTTCCGCATCAGCGGCCTGGTCCTCGCCGCGTACCTGTTCGTCCACATCTGGGTGATCTCCCAGGGGCGTGCGGTGGGGGCGGACCGGCTCGACAGCCTCTTCGAGTTCTTCGACAAGCCGTTCCTCGTGTTCCTCGACTCGGTCCTGGTGGCGGCGGTGCTGTACCACGCCCTCAACGGCGTGCGCATCATCCTCATGGACCTCGGGGTAGGCGTGAGGCACCACAAGCTCATCTTCTGGGTCTGCATGATCGTCGCCGCTACGGCGGTGTGGGTGTTCGCCTACAAGGCCATCCCCTTCATCCTCTAGGCGCGGAGGCGCTCCTGTGAGAACCGAGATCCTCGATCGCAGCCGCGGCGGCGTATGGCCCTGGCTGGGCCAGCGCGTCACCGCGGTCGTCATCATCGTGACCATCATGGTCCACCTCGCGCTGACGCACTTCGTGGCCATCGGCCAGCTCAGCTACGACGACATCGGCGAGCGGCTCGCCAGCGGCGCGGTGCTCGCCAACGACGTGCTGCTCCTCGTGGCCGTCGTCTACCACGCGCTCAACGGCGTGCGCATGGTCGTCCTCGACTGGGGGCTCTCGGGCCGCGGCATGCGCCGCGGCTTCGACGCCTTTCTCTGGGTCGTCGGCGTCGTCGCCGTCGTCTACGGCATCTGGGCCCTCTGGGTCTGGGTGAGCTGAGGGGGCCGGCATGCCGCACCATCAGCTCATCGTCGTCGGCGGCGGGCTCGCAGGGCTCCGCGCCGCCGTCGAAGCACGCGCGGCCGGCGTCGACGTGGCGATCCTCAGCCAGGTCCACCCCGGCCGCAGTCACTCCGGCGCCGCGCAGGGCGGCATCAACGCGGCGCTCGCCAACCATCCCGAGGGCCACGACGACACGCCCGAGAAGCACGCCTTCGACACCGTCAAGGGCTCGGACTACCTGGCCGACCAGGACGCCGCCATCCAGATGACCAGCGACGCCCCCGGCGTGATCTTCGAGATGGAGCACTGGGGCTGCCCGTTCAGCCGCTACGACGACGGGCGCATCGCCCAGCGGCCGTTCGGCGGCGCCGGCTATCCGCGCACCTGTTACGGCGCCGACAAGACCGGCCACTACCTGCTGCACACGCTCGTCGAGCGCGCCTACGAGCGGCAGGTGACGATGTACATCGAGGTCTTCGTCACCGCGCTCATCGTCGACGAGGGCCGCTGCCGCGGCGTCGTCGCCTACGACATGATCCGCGGCGGCTTCGAGGCCTTCACGGCCGACGCCGTGATCATGGCCACCGGCGGCGCCGGCCGCATCTACGGCAACTCCACCAACGCCATCATCAGCACCGGCGCCGGGGCGGCCATGGCCTACCACGCCGGCGTGCCCGTCGAGGACATGGAGTTCATCCAGTTCCATCCCACCGGTCTGCTCACGACCAACATCCTCATGACCGAGGGCGCCCGCGGCGAGGGCGGCTATCTCGTCAACGGTGAGGGCGAGCGCTTCATGGCCAAGTATGCTCCCAAAGCGATGGAGCTCGCCCCGCGCGACATCACCTCGCGCTCCATCACCACCGAGATCCAGGAGGGACGGGGCATCGGCGGCAAGGACTACGTACACCTGGACCTGCGGCACCTGGGCGCCGAGAAGATCCTCGAGAAGCTGCCCGGCATCCGCGACCTCGCCATCCACTTCGAGGGCGTCGACCCGATCGAAGAGCCCATCCCGATCAAACCGTGCCAGCACTACACCATGGGCGGCATCGACTGCGACGTCGACGGACGTACCAAGCTGCCGGGGTTCTACGCCGCCGGCGAGTGCGCCTGCGTGAGCGTCCATGGCGCCAACCGGCTCGGCGGCAACTCGCTGCTCGAGACCATCGTCTTCGGGCGCCGCGCCGGCGCGGCCGTCGTGGCCGACCTCGAGGGTGCGGCTTCGGGTGGGGGCGCGGCCGGCGGGGGCGATGCCTCCGCCGCCGGCCGCCGGGCCGTCGCCGACATGCAGTGTCGCGTGGCCGACCTCGTGGCGCGCGGCGCGGACGGGGCCGACCCGTACGCCATCCGCGCCGAGATGATCGCCACGACGCGTGACCACTTCGGCGTGTTCCGCGAGGCCGCGACGATGCGCGAGGGCCTCGCCGTCCTGCGCCGCCTCAAGGAGCGCTGCGCCCAGATCGGCCTCCGCGACGCCGGCGGCGTCTTCAACCTCGACATGATGCGCACCGTCGAGCTCGAGGGCATGGTCGACCTCGCCCTCTGCGTGGCCGAGGGCGCGCTGGCGCGCACCGAGTCGCGCGGCTCCCACTCGCGCACCGACTTCCCCGCGCGCGACGACGAGCGCTGGCTGAAGCATACGATGGCGTACTACGCGCCCGAGGGTCCGCGGCTCGAGTACGAGCCGGTCGCCCTCGGCACCTTCGAGCCGCAGGAGAGGAAGTACTGATGCCGTCGATCACCTTCCACGTCACGCGGTACGACCCGGCCAGGGACGAGAAGGGCTCGTCCCGGGTGGACGACTTCGTCGTCCCCTATGAGACGAGCCTCACCGTCCTCGAGGGGCTCTTCCACATCCAGGAGAACCTCGACGGCTCACTCGCCTTCCGCTACTGCTGCCGGGCCTCCATCTGCGGCTCGTGCGCGATGTACATCAACGGCCGCTACCGGCTGGCCTGCCAGACCAACGTCCTGCATCTGCACGCCGACGAGGTGCACGTGGCGCCCATGCCGCACCTGCCGCTGGTCAAGGACCTGGTCTGCGACATGGACGACTTCTTCGCCAAGTACGAGTACGTACAGCCGTGGCTGATGCGCGCTTCGCAGCCGCCGGAGAAGGAGATCCTCCAGTCGCCGGCGGACCGCCACAAGCTCAACATGCCGATCGACTGCATCCTCTGCGGCGCCTGCTACAGCAGCTGCCCGTCGGTGTGGACCGAGGACAACTACCTGGGCCCGGCGGCGCTGCTCAAGGCCTACCGCTTCGAGGTCGACTCGCGCGACGAGGCGCGCAAGGAGCGCCTGCCGCGCTGGGACAACGAGCGCGGGGTCTACCGCTGCCACACCATCACCAACTGCGTGGAGGCCTGCCCCAAGGAGCTCAACCCGACGGAGGGCATCCAGGGGCTCAAGATGGCGGCCGTGCGCCGGAGGCTGTTCGGCAGGGCGAAGTAGCCTCTGGCGGATCGCGGTCGGCGCCGTCTCACGCGCCGCGTCAGACGACGCCGTCGAGCGTGGCGACGAGCACTCCCGCGACGGTGACGACGGCCGCGAGCGTGAGGCGCAGCCCGGGTCGCTCGCGCAGGAAGACCACGCCGAACGCGATCGAGAACACCGGCGTGGTGGCCATGATCAGCATCGTGAGCACCGGCCCGATGGCCTCGATGCTGAGGTAGAAGAGCACGGAGACGACGGCCTCGAGCGACCCTGCCGCCACGAGCAGGAGGACCGCGCGCCCTCGCTCGGGCGCTGTCAGCGGCTGTGGCGTGAGCGGCGTGCGGCGCAGCAGCAGCACGCCGCCCAGCATGATCGCCCCGAGCAGATGGCTGAGCACGATCATGCTGGCCGTGACGCGCCCGTAGGCGTCGGCGGCCAGCATGATGAAGACGGGCCCGAGGCCCCAGCCGGCCGCGGCGAGCACGGCGAGCGAGACGAGCCGGGCGCGGGCGCTCGCCGCGGGCTCGCCTCCAGCGTCCGAAGCCGGGTCTCCGCCGACGCCGTCCGGCAGGACGTCGCCGTGCGCCGCCGCGGCGAGCGCTCCCGCCGCGGCCAGCGCTTGCGCTTCCGTGGCGGGGCCCTCTCCCATCCAGCGCGAGAGGAGCACGACGCCCGCCACCGCCACGCCCATGCCGGCGAGCGTCGCGCCGCCGACGGCACTGCCGAGGATCAGCCAGGCGAAGAGCGCCGTCCATAGGGGATCGGTGCTGCAGATCGGCGCGACGACGGCGACGCGCTCACCGCGCAGCGCGTAGTAGTAGGCGTTGAAGGCCACGAGCCAGGTGGCGATGGCCGCGAGGGCGATCCACCCCGCCGCCTCGGCGTTGAGGCCGAAGCCGTCCCGCCACAGGCCCAGCACGGTGAGCGGGATGGTGATGAGGAGGAGGCCGGCGACGGCGATCAGGCGCACGAAGAAGTTGACCGCGACGGGGGCGACGGACTCGAGGACTCTCTTGTTGACGACGACCACCAGGGCCCACAGCGCCGTCATGCCGAAGGCGGCGGCGATCCAGATGGTGTGCGTGTCCGTGCTGACGACTCCCGGGGCTCCCGCCGCAGTCTATCGCACGAAAGGTATAATGCCGGGAACGCGGATCCCTGCGCAGCGGACGGGGAGTGGAGGCCGGATGAAGACGTCTGTCGGCAAGACCAAGCTCGAGCTCGCCAGCGGCGATATCACGCAGCTCGAGGTCGACGCCATCGTGACGCCGTCAGGCGCGGAGCTGTGGATGGACCACGGTGTGGCCGCGGCCATCAAGCGCGCCGGCGGTGAGGCGGTCGAGAAGGAGGCGGTGCTCCAGGGCCCTGTGGAGGTCGGCGAGGCGGTGGTCACCACCGGTCACGACCTCAAGGCGCGCTGGGTGATCCACGTCGCCCTCACCGAGGCGGGACCGTACGCCGACGCGGCGGGGATCGCCAAGGCGACGCGCGCCGCTCTGGCCGCGGCGGAGCGCTGCCACGCCCGCTCCGTGGCCATCCCGGCCTTCGGTACGGGCGGGGGGCAGTTTCCCCTGTACCAGTGCGCGAGCATCATGGTCGCTGAGACGACCGCCTATCTCACAGAGCGTCCGCGCACGGCCCTGCGTCACGTGATGCTCTCCGTGTACGACGACGCGACGCGCGCGGCCTTCAAGAACGCCCTCGTCGGGATCAGCCGCTACTGACCGTCCGTCGTCCGCCCGCGATCAGCGGAAGAACACCAGGCTCACGACGGCGAAGATCGGCAGGAGCACCACGCACGACCAGCCCATGTAGTGGAAGAAGTGCGGCATGTCGACCCCCTGCTCCTCCGCGATCGACTTGACCATGAAGTTGGGCGCGTTGCCGATGTAGGAGTTCGCGCCCATGAACACGGCGCCGCACGAGATCGCGGCCAGAAAGGCCGCCGGCGCGACGCCGAGGCTCGGCACCACCTGCGTGCTCATGAGGCCGCCGGCGTCGGGAGCGCCGGTCAATCCCTGGGCCAGAGCGGTGAAGCTGAGGTACGTGGGGGCGTTGTCGAGGAAGGACGAGAGCACGCCGGTGGTCCAGAAGAACTGCAATGGCGTGGTGATGCCCAGCTCGTCCCCTCGCGCCTCGAGGATCGCCAGCGCCGGCACCATGCTGGCGAAGATGCCGGCGAAGATGATCGCCACCTCGCCGATGGGACCCCAGGTGAAGTGGTTGCGCCGGCGTGGGTCGGCCGGACCGAACCGGAGCGAAAGCAGGATCAGCGCGATGAGGATGAAGTCCCTGAGCAGCGGCACATGGACGAGTCGCCCGAGGTGTTCCAGCGGCCCGGACAGGATCACCGCCACGAGCACGCCGGCGAGCAGCACGATATTGACGCCGCCGAGCAGGCGCAGCGGCACGTACTCCGCCTGGTCGGCGATCAGGGCGCCAGGCGGTTCCTTACGGTAGTGGTAGGTGTCGATCAGCCAGAAGACCACAAGGATGAGCGCGTTGGCGAGCAGCCATTGCGGGAGCAGGCGCAGCGTCCAGAAGAAGCTCACGCCCTGCAGAAAGCCGAGAAAGAGCGGCGGGTCGCCGAGTGGTGTGAGCAGCCCTCCCGTGTTGCAGACGACGAAGATGAGAAAGACGAAGATATGGCGGGTGCGCGTGCGCTCTGAGTTGGCGCGCAGCAGGGGACGCACCAGAAGCATCGCCGCCCCGGTCGTACCGACGAAGTTGGCGAGCACGGCCCCGACGGCCAGAAAGGAGAGGTTGTTGCGCGGCGTCCCCAGTGGATCGCCGGTGAGGTAGATGCCGCCCGAGATGGTGAACAGGGCGGCCAGCAGGATGATGAAGGAGAAGTACTCCTCGGCGGTGCTGAGGATGCGCTCGCGGCCGACGGCTCCGAACTCCACGGCCAGGTAGACGAGCACGGGCACGCCGAACACCGCGGCCACGAGCGCTTTGTTGGGCAGCCGGTCGAACCAGGCGGGAGCCGCCAGCGGCAGCACGGCGATGCAGAGCAGCAGACCGCCGAAGGGGACGATCAACCAGGGGCTCAGCGCATCGCCGAGACTCACGGCGTCGCCGCCCGGCTCGTGCCGCGGTGCGCGCGCTCAGCCACTGCCGGCCCGCTCGGCTTGTGGCGTGTCCCCGCCGTCGGGATCGCTCCCGGAGGCGTGCTTTCGCCGCGCGAAGACGGCCTTGATGAGATACGGGCTGACGATCGTGGTGAGCAGCACCATGCCCAGCACGGCCGCGTAGACGTCTTCGGTCACGGCGCCCGCCGCCAGGGCGATGCCGGCGACCACGATGCCCACTTCGCCGCGAGGGATCATCCCCACGCCGATCTCGCGGGCGATGCGCTTGCCCTCGGAGCGCGCCCCCCAGATCGAGCCGAGGTACTTGGTGGCGACGGCGATCGCGGAGAAGACGACGATCGCGAGCAGCACCTCGGGCTTGGCGTAGGACGCGAAGTCGATGAAGGTGCCCATGTACACGAAGAAGAACGGGACGAAGAACCAGGCCAGCGGCGTGAACTTGGCCTCCACCTCGGTGTGCTGCTTGAGCTCCGCGACGGTGAGGCCGGCGAGGAAGGCGCCGACGATCGCCGCGAGACCGATGTAGTTGGCCAGCAGCGAGAGCGCCAGCATCAGGACGATGCCGAACTCGAAGATGGTGTTCGACGAGAGCCGCGAGAGG
>CAZJGT010000101.1:0-7986 GCA_964545565.1 uncultured Thermoleophilia bacterium | reverse complement strand
AGGCTCACGCCCATGGAGACCGCCGTCCGTTTCCCATGGCAGCACGCCGGCGTGCGCGTCGCGAACGGCCGCCTGCTGATCGCGGGGCGCGACGCCGAGGCGCTCGCCCGCGAGCACGGCACGCCCCTGTACGTGTTCGATGTCACGCGCGTGCAGGAGCAGGCGCGAGCGCTGCGGGGCGCGCTCGCGCGCGCCGGCCTCACGCCGCGCGTGCGCCTCGCGCTCAAGGCGCAGCGCGCGCCGGAGGTGCTCGCCGCGCTGCGCGCCCTCGCAGCGCCGGGCTCGCCGGACGCGGTCGGCATCGACGCCTGCTCGCCCGGAGAGGTGCTGCACGCCCTCGATCACGGCTTCACCGCAGAGGAGATCAGCTTCACCGGCACCAACGTCTCCGCGCGTGACCTCGAGGTGATCGCACCCGCCGGCGTCCACGTGAACCTCGACCTCCTCAGCCAGATCGAGCGCTACGGGCGACGTTGCCCCGGTGGTGCGATCGGCCTGCGCGTCAACCCGCGTGCGGGCGTCATGCGCGGCCACGCCGAGAGCCTGTACAGCGGATCGCGGCCGACCAAGTTCGGTATCTACGAGGAGGATCTGGAGGCCGCGCTCACGGCGGCGCGGCGCCACGGCCTCGTGATCGACACGCTGCACGTGCACCTCGCCAACGGCATGCTTGACGACGAACTGCCGGCGTTCGACGCCGCCCTGGGACCGGTCGCGCGCATGGCCGGTCGGCTCCTCGACGCCGGCTGCCCATTGACGGAGATCAACGCCGGTGGAGGCCTCGGTACGCCCGTCCACCCCGGCGAGACGCCACTCGACCTCGACGCCTATGCGGCCATCATGGCGCGACGCTTCGGCGGCTTCGGCATCGCCGTCGGCGCCGAGCCCGGCGAGTTCCTCACCAACGAGTCCGGCGTGCTTCTCGCGGAGGTCGTCACCGTCGAGCCCCGGCTGGGCGAGACGTTCGTCGGGCTGGACGTCGGCTGGAACGTGATGAACGACGCGTACATCTACGGCCGCCAGCCCGAAGCGGTCGTCGCGGCGCGTGCGGACGCCGCTCCCGACGGCGTCGTCACGCTCACCGGCCACATCAACGAGGGCGACGACGTGTTCTCCCTCGACCACGCCTTCCCCACGGTGGAGGAGGGTGAGATCGTCGCCCTCGTCAGCCTCGGCGGGTACTGCTCCGGGATGTGGACCGACCACTGCATGCGGCCGCGCGCCCGGACGCTGTTCTTCGCCGACCGCATCTGAACCGCCTCCGGCGGCCGCGATCGCCGAGAGCCTCAGCCGTGGCGTCAGCCCCCCGACGCACGCGTCAGGAGCGCGGCCGCGAAGGCGAAGTCGACACCCGCGACCACGGCGAGCAGCAGCGAGCCTATCCGTCGCCCGGTGGTCCAGGCAGCCACCGAGAAGATGGTGAAGAAGATGCCGCCGCCGATCATCAAGAACGCGACCAGATCGGATCCCGAACGCACGAACACCTCCTGAAGTCGCATCGCCGCGGCCGGCAGAGACCACGTCCCGCACCAGTCTGTTCCTCCGCCCTCAGTGGGACAACCCCGCCCGCGGCTTGCCGCCCGCGCGGCGGAGCCGCACACTCGACGCAGAAGCAGATGCTCGAGAACCCCTCATGATCTCGCCCGACTGGATCGCATGATCGCGCCCGACTGGAACGCCGTACTCGAGGACCTGGCGGAAGCCGGGTGGACGGCGCGCGTCGTACCGGCGGAGCGCCTCGATGAGCTGCGGTCCAGGGTGGCCGGGGCCATCGCCTCCGGCGCATTGCCCGGCCCGACCGCCGCCCACCTGGCCGACGAGACGGCGTTCTCGTTCCCGGCGGGGCTCGGTCAAGTGCGATCGGTCGTGGTCGGCGCCACCCCACGGCCGCTCACGCGGGCTACGCTGACGGTGGGCGGCGAGACGCACGAGGTGGTCGTGCCTCCGCACTACGCCGGCTACCGCACGGTGCCGCGCGGTCTGGTCGCCGCACTCGCCGAGGCGCTGGGGCCGACCGGCCACGAGGCGACGGGATTCGCCCCACCGCTGAAGACTCTCGCCACCTGCTCGGGCCTCGCCCGCTACGGCCGCAACAACATCGCCTACGTCACCGGCCTCGGCAGCTACCTGATGCTGGCGGCGTGCGCCACGGACGCGCCGCCACCCGACGCCTGGTGGGGCGAACCGCGACAGCTGGCTCGCTGCGACCGCTGCAGCGCCTGCGTGCGGGCCTGCCCCACCGGCGCCATCCGCCCGGATCGGTTCCTCCTGCAGACCGACCGCTGCCTGACCGCGGTCAACGAGGCTGAAGCGCCGTTCCCGGACTGGGTGGACCCGGCGTGGCACCACTGTGCGATCGGGTGCCTGCGCTGCCAGCAGGCGTGCCCCGAGAACGCCGCGGTCGAGCTCATGGTCTCGCCGGCCGAGGTGTTCGACGAGGACGAGTCGGCGGCGATCCTGGCGTCGACAACGACGGGCCGGCTCGCCCCCGAGACCCGCGGGAAGCTGGAGCGCTGCGGCCTCGACTACTCACCCACGCTCATCGCCCGCAATCTGCCGGCGCTCATCGGCCTCTGAGCCGGTCCGGGAGCGCTCGCCGGCGCGGACCGGGCCGGCCTCCCAGCGCCCGTCGGTGGGCGACCAACGCGTAGCACGGCCCTGCAGCGGGAATCATCAGGGTGTGAAGGCCGCGACCGGTCGCACCTGCGAGACGGCCGGGCCAGGGGGAAGGAGCCGAGATGGCGCATCCCATCGTCCTTGGCTACGACGGTTCGGCATGCGCGTCGGCGGCGCTCGACGAGGCCGTCGAACTGGCGCGCGACACGCGAGGAGCGACGATCCTGCTCGTCTTCTGTCACGAACCGCCACCCGGACTGAGCTGCACGCTCGACCGGGGCTGCGCCGCCGCCAAGGAGCTCCGCGACTACGAGCGGCGCGTCGAGCTGGACGTCGAGCCCCTCTTGCACGATGCGGCCGAGAGGATCCGCAAGGCCGGCATCGAGGCCGAGGTGGTACTCGTCTGGGACGAACCGGTGCGGGCGCTCGAGACCGTCGCCCACGAGCGCGGGTCGCACGTCATCGTGGTCGGCTCGCATGGCGAGGGACCCGTCGCCGGCGTGTTCGGCAGGCACACGCCGCTCGAACTGCTGCATCACAGCCACGTGCCGGTACTGGTGGTACCCCACCGAGGCTGAGCACACGTGCGCCCGTCACTGCGTCTCGCGCGCGAACCCCCTCACCGCGGCGACCGCCGCGCTCCAGCGGCGTCGTAGTCGGTCTGCGTCCGTTCTCTCGGCGGGCGAGAAGGTCGCGCCGGCGCTCCACTGCGAAGTGGCTTCCTCCTCGCTCGCCCACACGCCGGTGGCCAGCCCTGCAAGCCAGGCTGCGCCGAACGCCGTCGCCTCCGGCTGCCCCGCGCGCGTGACCGGGACACCCAGAAGGTCGGCCTGGAACTGCAGCAGCACGTCGCTCGCCGCAGCGCCGCCGTCGGCGCGCACCTCGGCCGGAGCCGCGCCGGCCCCCTGCGCCTCCGCCTCGTAGAGGTCGGCGACCTGGAAGGCGATGCCCTCGAGGGTGGCCCGCGCGAGGTGCGCGGCGCCGGTCCCGCGAGTCAGGCCGAAGATGCCGCCGCGCGCGTGCGGGTCCCAGTGCGGCGCGCCGAGCCCGGCGAGCGCCGGGACGAAGACGACGCCGTCGCTGGACGGCACGCTCTGCGCGAGGGCGGTGGCCTCGGCGCCGCTGCCGACGACGCCGAGGCCGTCGCGCAGCCACTGCACGGCGGCCCCTCCGATGAACACGCTGCCCTCGAGCGCGTAGGTGCGCCGGCCGTCGCGTTGCAGCGCCACCGTGCTCACGAGACCGGCTGGAGGCAGCACCGCTTCGTCGCCCGTGTTGAAGAGCAGAAAGCAGCCGGTGCCGTAGGTGATCTTGGCCATGCCACGCCGCGTGCAGGCCTGCCCGAAGAGCGCAGCCTGCTGGTCGCCGACCAGACCGGCGATCGGCACGCCCGCGCCCAGCAGACCCGGGTCGCTCTCGCCGACGACGCCGCTGCTGTCGCACACCTCGGGCAGAAGCGCCCGCGGCACGCCGAACAAGGCCAGCAGCTCGTCGTCCCAGGCCCCCTCACGGATGTCGTAGAGCAGCGTCCGGGAGGCATTCGTCGCGTCGGTGACGTGACGGCGACCGCCGCTGAGGCGCCACGCCATCCAGGAGTCGACCGTGCCGAAGGCGAGCTCGCCCGCCTCCGCGCGCGCACGCACACCGGGTACGTTGTCGAGAAGCCAGCGCAACTTGGTCCCCGAGAAGTACGGGTCGAGGAGCAGGCCGGTCTTGCGCCGCACCAGCGCCTCGGCGCCGGCGCTGCGCAACTGCTCGCAGGACTCCGCGGTGCGCCTATCCTGCCAGACGATCGCCGGCGCGACCGGCCGCGACGTCGCCCGGTCCCAGACGATCGTCGTCTCGCGCTGGTTGGCGATGCCGAGGCCGACGACCGCTGAAGCGGGCAAGCCGGCCCGTTCGAGTGCCTCGCGAGCCGTGGCCAACTGCGCCCGCCACAGCTCCTCCGCGTCCTGTTCGACCCATCCTGCCTGCGGATACCCGAGGCTCACCTCCTGCTGGGCGCTCGCCAGAATGACGCCGGAGGCGTCGATCACGAGCGCCCGCGCGCTCGTCGTTCCCGTGTCGAGCGCCAGCACCACCTTGCCCGTCACCGCCCGCGCCTCTCCCATGCCGCCCTCCGTCCGTCGTTGCCGGTCCCACGCTCGCCCGTGCCTCGTGCGAGATACCCACCTGGTTCGTCATGATACCGGCCGGGATCGCACTGCGGGCCAAGCCCGCATGCCGTCTCAGGTGAACACCCCATCTGCGAGCGCCACTACGAACTTCACGTGGTGTCTGGAGGGTACAGCTATCACGAAGGGAGTCGCCTGAACCGCGACCCGGAGAGCTCGTGGAAGGAGGAGCCATGGGCTGGAGGAAGATCCTGGAGGCCGAGCACCGCCTGGTGCTGGAGGTGGCCGACGCCGCCGACAAGGAGTGCGCCCGTATCGACGCCACCGGTACGGTGCGACCCGACCTCGCCGGCGACATCATCGGCTTCTTCCGGTACTTCAACGACGGTCTGCACGATCCCAAGGAAGAGGACCTGCTGATCGCGCGCTGCCACCGGCGCGGCATGACGGAGGAGGACGAGCCGCTCGAGCAGTTGATCGGCGAGCACGAATGGTGCCGGGGCAAGCTCGACGCCCTGGAGCAGAGCCTCGGGATGCTGGACCCGGGTGACCGTACGGCGGCATCGGTGTTCGCGGAGCGCCTGCGCGAGTACGTCGACGTCATCCGCTGCCACATCGCGGTGGAAGAGGAGGTGTTCTTCGACACCGCCCAGCACTACCTCACGGGGAATGACCGCCGGGAGCTCACCGAGGAGTTCGAGGCGGTGCACTGGGACGAGGTCGAGGAGGGTGTCGCCTCCTACTGGGAGGACCTCGCCCATCGGCTGTGGCTGGCGGAGACGCAGGCCTGACGCGGCTGCAGAGCTCCTCCAGACGGGGCCGCGGCGGAATCAGCTCCAGACCGCGGTCCCGTCGCTGAGATACGCGTGCATGTCGTCGGCGGCCCGGCGCGCCGCTCCCATCGCGAGGATCACCGTCGCCGACGCCCCGGACCGATGACTCGGATGACGTCGCGCGGACGCGAGGTCGCGTGCCTCTACTCACCTCTATACCCAGACCGCCCCGTCCAGAGCCACCAGGCCCTCGCGCGACTGCGCCGCGCGGATGCGCAGGACCTTCCCGCCCCCCGTCACGGCGTACGCCGCCGCAGTCGGGCGCGCGTTGTACGGCGTCATGAGTTCCAGTGTGTACGCGCCGGCGTCGAAGAACGCGAGGAGGTCGCCGGGCGCGGTCGTCGTCGGCAGCCGGCGGTAGTCCGTGGCGTCGTCACCGCCGAAGACGTCGCCGCCGTCGCAGAGCGGACCGGCGACACGGAAGCTGCCGTTCGCCGGCGCCTGCGGCCGGCTGACCGACACAAGCGGATAGTACCAGCCGTAGAGCACGGGGTCGAAGAAGGTGTTGTAGCCGGCGTCGACCAGCAGCCAGCGGTCCTCGACACTGCCGCGACCACGCCGGTCTCGCCGGCGCTTGGTCTTCTCGCTCTCCACGCGCGTGACCAGGATGGCCGTGTCGGCGGCCACGGAGCGACCCGGCTCGCACCAGAGCTCGAGCCTCGGACGCCGCCGCGCCACCAGACCGCAGATCGCGGCCGCATAGTCCTCCGCGGCGAGATCGCTGAAGAAGTAGTCGCCGCCCGGGTGCGCCGGGTGCTCGCGATAGGCGACGGCGAAGCCGCCGCCCACATCGAGCACCGGGACCTCCAGGCCGAGCTCACGGTCGACCTCCTCGATCAGGTCGAGCGCTACACCGAGGGCACGCAGATACGGCTCTGCGGTGGTGATCTGCGAGCCGATGTGCAGGTGGAGCCCGCCGAGCAGCAACCGTTCGGCGCCGGCCACGAGGCGGAAGGCGTCCATCGCCTGATCGCGGTCGATCCCGGCCTTACCCCCGCTGGCGGTCTCGAGGCCGGGGTGCGTGCCGCCGGCGACGTCGACGTCCACTCGCGGCAGCACGCACGCCGGGCGGCCCACTGCGCTCGCGACCTCGTCGATCCGGCGCAACTCGCAGAGTGAGTCTGCGACGAGGCCTCCGATGCCGGCCGTCACCGCCTCGCTGATCTCCTCCCGGCTCTTGGCCACGCCGTTGAACACGATCTGCTCCGGCGGGAAGCCGGTGCGCAGAGCCTTCCACAACTCGCCGCCGGAGTTGACCTCCGCCCCCGCCCCGGCGGCCCGGACCTGCTCGAGGAACCAGAGGTTGGAGCACGCCTTGCTGGCGAAGAACACGCGGCTGGCCGCGTGTCGCGCCGCGAACGCGCGCCGTACGCGGGCGACGTTCGCGGCGATCCGCCGCTGCGAGTACAGAAAGAACGGCGTGTCGACCCGGCCGGCCAGACCGACGACGTCGACCCCGTCGAACAACAGCCGCCCGCCCTCCACCGTCACCGTGCCGGCCATCCTCGTCACGAGCACCCCCCACATCGTCCTTGGGAGCCTCAGCCTAGCCGGTAGGGCGCGCGCGCGAAAGCGAGTCCCCCTGGGACGCCCGCGCCGCCCGCAGTGCGCAGGACGGCGCAGCGCACGCGACCGTCCGTGTGAATACCAACCGTAGTGGTCGGGTATAGACAGCGCGGAGGGCGTCTTGTGATTGTGACGACTCCGCACACGCGAAGGGAGACCACATGGCCGACGAACCGAAGGCGGCGCGCACACTCGATTGCATCGGGCTGTACTGCCCCGAGCCGTTGTTCCAGACGCGCGAGAGCATCGACTCGATCGAGGTCGGCGAGGTCCTCGAGGTGATCGCCGACGACCCCGCCGCCGAAGAGGACCTCAAGCGCTTCGCCAAGCGCGCCGGTCACGAGGTCGTCTCCCTGGAGAACGACGGCGTCGAGCTCCGCATCCTCCTCCGGCGACTCAAGTAGCCAGAACCGAAAGGACGACCATGGCCGACGACAAGAGCATCCTCTACGTGCAGACCAGCAACGCCCCGGACCGCCAGTACTCGCCCCTCGTCCTCGCGCAGAGCGCCAAGGCGATGGGTCTCGAGCCCGCCGTGTACTACTTGGGCATGGGCCTCACCGTACTGAAGCCGGGTGAGGCCGAGAAGATGCAGCTCGGCGCCTTCCCCAGCGTCGCCGAGATGCTCCGCAAGACGATCGAGATGGGCATCACCGTGTACGTGTGCGAGGCCTCCAAGCAGATGCTCGGCTGGGAGAGCGTGGAATTGATCGACGGTGTCAAGATCGTGGGCGCAGCAACACTCAACGATCTCGCCCTGGACGCCGACGCGACGATGTGGTTCTGAGGCGGCGATGACGACCAAGACCAGCACGACCCTCACCCTGACCGACCCCGGAGAGGCTCTGCGCCGCGAC
>CAZJGT010000100.1:0-7989 GCA_964545565.1 uncultured Thermoleophilia bacterium | reverse complement strand
CAGGTGTTCAACGAGCAGATGCTCCAGAGCCTCAGCGGCCAGCACGCCATCGGCCACGTGCGCTACAGCACCACCGGCTCGAGCCACTGGTCCAATTCACAGCCTCTGGTCCGCAGCCGCAACGGCGACGTCATCGCCCTGGGCCACAACGGCAACCTCGTGAACACAACGGAGCTGCGCGACGAACTGATCGCGCAGGGGGTCAAGTTCTCGGGAACCACCGATACCGAGGTCATCACCGCCCTCATCGCCCACGAGGCCGAGGGCGACCTGCTCGGCGCCGTACGCAAGGCGGTCGCCAAGATCCGCGGCGCCTTCTCGGCCGCCGTCATGAGCGGCAAGGCCGTGGTCGGGTTCCGCGACCCCTACGGCGTGCGCCCGCTGGTCCTCGGCGACCACGAGGGCCACCCGGTGTTCAGCAGCGAGACCTCGGGCCTCGACATCATCGGCGCCGACTTCGTGCGGGAGATCCGGCCGGGCGAGATCGTCATCGCCGACGTCGAGCACGGGCTGCGCAGCGAGCGCGTCGAACTCGAGGGCGCGCGCCCGGCCCTCTGCATCTTCGAGTTCATCTACTTCGCCCGTCCCGACAGCGTGATGAGCGGCAAGACGCTCCACGTCGTGCGCCAGGAGATGGGCAAGCACCTCGCGATGGAGGCGCCGGTCGATGCCGACCTCGTCATCCCGGTGCCCGACACGGGCATGCCGGCGGCCATCGGCTACTCCACGGCGTCCGGCATCCCGTACACCGAGGGTCTGATCAAGAACCGCTACGTGCACCGCACCTTCATCCAGC
Organism: uncultured Thermoleophilia bacterium; assembly: GCA_964545565.1. GTDB lineage: Bacteria > Actinomycetota > Thermoleophilia > UBA2241 > UBA2241 > CAIXSE01. The sequence continues at coordinate 7,193 of CAZJGT010000100.1, read as the reverse complement.
CCGACGACCGGCTGCGCCAGGTGGGCATCCGCATGAAGCTCAACCCGCTCACGTCGGTGATCAAGGGCAAGCGACTGGTCGTCGTGGACGACTCCATCGTGCGCGGCAACACCACGCGCCGGCTGGTACAGATGCTGTTCGACGCCGGCGCCGCGGAGGTCCACCTGCGCATCAGCTCGCCACCGATACAGTGGCCCTGCTACTACGGCATCGACATGGCGACGCGCGCCGAGCTCATCGCGGCCAACAAGTCGGTCGACGAGATCCGCGACCACGTCGGCGCCACCAGCCTGCACTACCTCACGCTGGGCGGTCTGCAGGCCAGCACCGGCCTGCCGCGCAGCCAGTTCTGCCGCGCCTGCTTCGACGGCGATTACCCCATCGCGGTGCCCGAGGAGTACGCGATGTGCAAGATGCGCTTCGAGAAGGGCGCGGCCGCAGCGGCCTGCGAGTCGTGACTCAGTCGGGAGCGGGCGCGGCGAGGTAGTGCGCCAGCGCCGCGCCGTCCGCGTCACGCAGCCAGAGGTCGTCGCCACGCCCGTTGATGGGCGAGTCACCGACCCGGTAGCTCGCGAGCCCCCCTGACGCGAGAGCGGGTCGTCGCCGGCGAGGTCTGCCCTCCGGCGAGTGGCTCCACGGCGTCGGGCTGCCGGCCAAGAGCGGCATCGGCGGCGGCATCGTCACGGTATCACCAGGCAAGGGAGGCCTGGGGACCTTCGCGCCGCCGCTGGACGCCGCCGGCAACAGCGTCAGAGGTCAGACGGTGGCGAGACTCCTCTCGCGCCGTCTGGGTCTCGACCTGTTCGTGTCGGCTCCTGTCTGACGACGACCGCCGGCTCCGCCCCGGCCGGACCGGTCAATCCCGGCTCAGACCACCCCGAGTCCTTGCAGCGCCTTGAGCAAGAACCACACCCCGAAGACCAGGCCGAGCACGATGACGATGACCCGGTTGTTGCGCTCGAGCCACGCAGATATCCGGCCGAGCATGACCTGAGAGGCGGCAGGCGCCAGCGCCGCGCAGGCGACGAGCGCGATCGGGACGGCCTCGGCGAGCGCCACGAACAGAAGAAAGAGAACGACCGAGGCGGCCCCGCCGATCGCGGCCTCGTCGATGACGCCGATGGTGCCCAACGTGAACGCCCACAGCTTGGCTGCGACGGCGACATACCCGGCTCCCAACAGGAACGCCCTGCCCACGGTGATGGACTCGGTGAGCTTCATCCACCGCGGCGACGGCTCGTCCTCGTCACTGCCGCCGAGCAGCTCCTTGGCGGCTTTGGTGAGGAAGAGGACAGCGACCACGAGCAGCACACCGGAGACGACGAGGCCGGGGCCATCCTCGCTTCCCGACAGGGCCCCGGCCTCGGCGAACACGATCCCGAACAGCACGCCCTGCGCGAGCCGCGTCGCCGTCATGCCGGCGACCCACGCAGCGGCGGTGCGCACGGAGGAGCGCAGCAGCAGGACGGTGAGGGTGATCTGCACGGGGACGAGCGCACTGGCGACGGCCAGCAGGAAATAGGTGCCCCAGAGGTCGCTCATCGTATCGCCGCCAGTTCAGGCCCTCAGCGGAGCGCCGCGTCGGGCAGGCGGCGGCGCGCGGCGCGCGAGGCGAGCACCGTGCTCTCGCCGACGGCCATGCCGACCAGCGAGCCCACCACGACGTCTCCCGGGTAGTGCACGCCAGAATGGACGCGCGAGTAGGCGACGACAGTCGCGAGCGCGCGCAACGGGATGCCGACCTGCGGCATCGCTTCGGCCGCGCCGGCGGCGAAGGCGAAGCCCGAGGCCGAGTGGCCGGAGGGGAACGACGTGGAGCTCGGCATCCTGGTGTGCCGAGCCTCGGCGACGCGCACGCGGCCGCGCTTCGGGCGCGGCCGCTTACCGAGGAGCTTCATCGGCACGTTGACCACGAACGAGTTGACGCCGACGGCGGCGAGGCCCGTGACGGCCGCTCGCCGCCCCGCCGGCCCGCCGACGGCGAAGAGCGCGGCGGCAATGCCTACGTACAGCTTGGCGTGGTTGGCCGCGTTGGACAGCATGCGCAGCGGGACGTCGATGGTCGGCGTCGGGGTCGCCTCGATGGCCTCGTAGACGGCGACGTCCAGGTCGACGAGTTCGTCCAGCACGCGGCGGAGCGGCGAGCCGGGCGCCGCTTCAGTCACGGGATCGCCCGTCGGACACGCTTCGCGTTCAGGGGTCTCGGTCACGCAGTGATGCTACCATTCATGACCGGACGGTAACGAGCAACGGGGGCGGCCAGTGGGAGACACGCCGGCGCAGGAGCCGCCGGCCGCGGCGACGATGCCGGCGGCGACACGGCGCCAGAGGCTCGACCGCGTGGTCCCCGGCGTCGGCATGCTGCGCGCATACAAGCCGGCGTGGCTGCGCTTCGACCTGGTCGCCGGCATCGTCCTCGCAGCCATCCTGGTCCCCCAGGGACTGGCCTACGCCGAGTTGGCCGGCGTCCCTCCCGTCACCGGCCTCTACACGACGGTCGTGTGCCTCATCGTGTATGCGCTCATGGGGCCGTCTCGCGTTCTTGTGCTGGGGCCCGACTCGTCCGTCTCGCCGCTCATCTTCGCGGCCATCGTCCCGCTCGTGGTCGCCGACGACCCGGCTTCCGCCATCGTCCTGGCGGGCATGCTGGCGCTCATGGTCGGCGCCATCGAGATCGGCCTCGGCCTCGGCAAGCTGGGATTCATCGCCGACCTGCTCAGCAAGGAGGTCCAGGTCGGCTACATGAACGGGCTGGCCATCACGATCGTCGTCGGCCAGCTGCCCAAGCTGTTCGGCTTCTCGACCGACGCGGACACCTTCGTCCAGGAGGTCGCCGCCTTCTTCTCCGGCTTCGATCAGACCGACGCGGCGACGCTCCTGCTCGGCCTCGTGACCCTCGGCCTCCTGTTCGGCCTGCCGTTCGCCTCGAAGAAGATCCCGGCGATCCTCGTCGCCGTCATCGTCGCCACGGTCGTCACGGCCGCGCTGGACCTCGCCGACAAGGGCGTCCAGACGGTCGGTACCCTTCCGCGAGGCCTGCCGGTCCCGTCGTTTCCCTGGACCGGCTGGAGCGACCTCGCGACGCTTGCGGCCGCCGCGGCCGGCATCGTCCTGGTCTCGCTCACCGACACCATCGCCACGTCGTCCAGCTTCGCGGCACGCCGTGGCGACGAGGTGGACGCCGACCGCGAGATGATCGCCGTCGGGGCGTCCAACGCCGTGGCCGGCCTGTTCCAGGGATTCGCCATCTCGGTGAGCAGCTCTCGCACGGCGGTCGCGGAGCGCTCCGGCGCCAGAACGCAGGTGACCGGTCTCGTCGGCGCCGTGCTGGTGGGAGTCATGCTGGTCGCGGTGCCCGGACTCCTCAGCGACCTGCCCCAGACGGCCTTGGCGGCGGTCGTCATCATGGCCGCGGTCTCGCTCGCGGACATCGCGGTGCTGCGCCGCTTCGCACGGGTGCGCAGAACGGCCCTGCTCCTCTCGCTGGTCGCGACCGCCGGAGTCGTCTTCTTCGGCGTGTTGCAGGGCATCCTGATCGCGGCCATCCTGTCGATCCTGCTGTTCTTCCGCAGGAGCTGGTGGCCGCCCGGCGCCGTCCTCGGCTACGTGCCCGAGCTGGACGGCTGGCATGACACCCGGAGGCACCCGGAGGCGGAGGAGCAGGAGGGCGTCCTCATCTACCGATGGGAGGCGCCGCTGTTCTTCGCCAACGCCGGCATCTTCCGCCAGCAGGTGCGCAAGCTCGTGTTGCAGCGGCAGCCGCGCTGGATCGTCCTGCAGTGCGAGGCCGTCACCGACATCGACGTGACCGCAGCGGACATGCTCAGGGACCTCGACCTGGAGCTGAACGCGCAGGGCGTCCACATGGCGTTCGTGGAACTGCGCGCCCGCCTGCAGGACAGGGTCGAGACGTACGGGCTCCTCGAGACGCTCGACGCCGACCACTTCTATGCGAAGATCCGCCGCGCGCTGGCGGAGATCGCGGCCGAGGAGGCGACGGCCGCTGGAGCGGGGGACGTCGTCGAGCAGTGAACGGCGCGCCGCGACGCGCCGCCGAACGACCCGTCTTCGCCAGTCACGCGTCGATGGCGACCGGCCGTCCCAGCACCACGTCCCAGAGGGCGAGCAAGCCGCGGGCCCCGGTGGCGCGCGCGGCCGGTGAGTACCCGATCGCGCGCTTCGAGAGGCGCAGGCGCAGGACGCCGGGCCGCGAGGAGAACAGGAGTGGCGGGTCCATGGTGAGCGCCTCACCGTCGAGACCGACGGCGATCGGCGACGCCGACGTGACCTCGAAGGTCGACGCACGCCACGTCTTGAAGCCGGAGTACAGCTCGGGATGCGCGGTGGTGAGCGCCGCGATCGCGCGCGTGGCGCTGACGGCGTCGGGCACCACGAGCGCGAAGATCCCGAGCTGACCGGTGTCCAGACGCGGCCGTGAGGTCATGCCTCCGGGCCCGGCGCCGTAGGGACCGTTGGAGACCTGGATGACGTGGGCGCCCTCCTGCCGCTCCCCGTCCCGGGTCATGAAGCGCAGATCGAAGGGCTCACTACCCGGGCCCAGCATCTGGGGCAGAGCGGTCAGGGTCGTCTCCCGCTTGGCGTCTCGGTACGCAGGTGACCGTACGATCTCCGCGTACAGGCCCAGCGAGACGTTGTTGACGAACACGCGGCCGTTGACGTCGGCGAGGTCGACGACGCGCTCGACGGCTTCGTCGTAGGCGTCGAGCGCGCCCACCACATCGTCGCGGTCGATGCCGACGTCGAGGGCGAAGTGGTTGCGTGTGCCCGCCGGTATCACGACCATCGGCACGCCGCGCTCGGCGGCGACTGACCCGACCAGCGCCTGCGAGCCGTCGCCGCCGGCCATGCCGAGCACGTCGGCGCCGCGGTCCACGGCGTCGTGCGCGAGCTGCAGCAGGTCGTCGCCGGGGCGCAGGACGACCGGCTCGATCCCGCGCGCACGGCACTCGTCTCCGAGGTGGAAGCGCTCGGCCTTTCCCCCGCCGGACTTGAGGTTCATGATGAGGACGCCGCGCTGGGCGGCCGGGACCGGCCTCCCCGGCGTCCTGCGCTCCTTGAGACTCCCGGTGTCCCGCCCGAGCGCGTACTTCGCGAGCACGATCGCCGCGCCCAGCGCCCCCACGCGCAACAGGAGCGAGAGGACGGACGAGGAGTCCCGCGTCAGCTGCAGGGCGAGCACGGCGACCACGGCCGCCGCGGCCGCTATGACTCCCGTCGCCCGCAGAGCGCCCGACCGCGTCAACGCGAACCACGTGGCCAGCAAGACCACGAGGAGAAGGGCCAACTGGACGAGGACGATCACCGGGTCCCCGATGACGGCCACAAGCGTCACCAGCAGCACCGCGACCACGAGGACGATGGCGGCGGCGGCTGCGAGTCGCCGCCATCTGCCGGGTCCCTGAGATGAAGCATTCATCGTCGACGCCTTTCCAGCCGCTCGCGCCTACGCGGGCGCCGGCTCCGACCCAGGCTGCTTCTTCGGTATCCGCCCCGTGAAGAAGAGGGCGATGACACCCATGACGGCCAGGATCGAGAGCGCCGCACGCAGACCACCGATCTGCGCTGCCTCGTACTGGGCGAGAACGTCGTCCTGCACGTCCGCTGTGACCCCTGCCTCCTCCAACTGCGCCTGCGCATCATCGTTTGAGACGAACGGAGCCCCCGCGGAGAGGCTCACGTCGGCCTGCTCCTTCATCTGCGGTGGCACGTTCGGGTTGGCCTCTATGCCGGAGAGGAACGATGCCGTGAGGGCGGCGATCAGGATGGAGCCGGCCAGCGCGGTGCCGATCGAGGCACCGAGCTGGCTCGCGGTGTTCTGCAGCCCGCCCACCTCGGAACTCTTCTCGTTGGGCACTGACGAGACGGTCACGTTGCCCAGCTGAGACGCCAGGGCGCCGATGCCGAAGCCTATGATCAGCATCGGGATGAACACGATGGAGGAGTCGGCGCCGACCTCGAGACTGCCGATGAGCACGAGGATGCCGGCGACGAGCGCCAGCATGCCGATGCGTACCACGCGGCGCGGATCGGCGTTCGGCAACGCCTTCGGGATACCGACCGCCGCGACCAGCAAGGAGAGCGAGAGCGGCAGCAGCCGGACGCCGGTGGCCATGGGCGACAGCCCCAGTACCACCGAGAGGAACAGGGGCACGATGAAGAACAGCCCCGCCTGGATCAGGAACTGGAACAGGAAGACGACGAGCCCGCCCGTGAGCTGCTTGACCTTCAGCAGCGCCGGCGAGATGAGCGGTTCCTTGCCCGCGTTCTCGAGGCGGCTCTGCCAGCGGAGGAACAACCACAGGAGGAACAAGCCGGCGATGATGAACCAGATCGTCGGTGAGAGGCCGAACAGGGCGTCCGCTCCCGCCTTGGGCAGGAACCACCCCCACGTGGACGACTTGAGCACGCCGAGGACGAACAGGGCGAGGCCGGCGGACGCGATCACGGCGCCGACGAGGTCGAGGTGCGGCCGCTCTCCGCGTGCCTCGTCCGCGGCCTTGCGCGCCAGGAACAGGATGGCGATGACGATCACGACCTCGCCGGCGAACACGTAGCGCCACGAGAGATAGGTGGTCATGAAGCCACCGATCACGGGACCGACGGCGACGGCGATGGCGCCGGCGGCGGCGATGAGCCCGTAGGCCTTGGGCCGCGCGGCGGTTGCGAAGTTGCCGGCCACGAGCCCGACGATGGCCGGCATGATCAGCACGGCGCCGATACCCTCGAGGAACGACCAGCCGACGATGAGGATCGTGAGGTTCGGCGCCAGCGCCGTGGTCATCGAGCCGCAGCCGTAGATGATGCAGCCCAGGGAGAATGCCCGCTTGCGGCCCATGATGCTGCCGATCTTGCCGCCGAGGACCATGAGGCTGGCCATCACCAGCGTGTACAGCGTGATCGCCGTCTGCACGCCCGTGACGGTGGTGCCGAGGTCGTCAGCGACCGTGGCGATCGACACGTTCATCACCGACGTGTCCAGGGTCATGAGGAACTGGCCCGTGGCCAGCGTGAACAGGATGAGACCGGCGGCGCCTTCAGCGGCGGCCGCGGCGCCACCGGTTCCGCGTGTATCGGACCTCGTGCTGTCGGCCATCAGTGATCAGTACCCCGCGTGACGTTCGTGATGCCGGTCAGTCTTATCCACCCGGTGCGGACGGCGCAACAACGATCGC
>CAZJGT010000099.1:0-8110 GCA_964545565.1 uncultured Thermoleophilia bacterium | reverse complement strand
AACCGCGGCTGCATCCCGACCAAGGCGATGGTCGCCGGCGCCGCGCGCCTGCACGAGGCGCAGCGCTCCGCCGAGTACGGGGTGGTCGCCGGCGACGTCGGTCTCGACTTCTCGGCTTTCATGGCCCGCAAGGACGCCGTCACCGCGCAGCTGCGTGACGGCGTCGCCCACCTGCTGAAGGCCCGCAAGGTGCAGGTGGCGTCGGGCCGGGCTGCGCTGGCCGGCCCCGGCCGGCTTTCGCTGTCTCCCGGCGCCACGCTGCCGGACGGCACAGCACTGGAAGCGGGCGGTGAGCTCGAGGGCGACGCCGTCATCCTCGCCAGCGGCTCCGAGCCCGTGCGCATGGGTCTCTTCGACTGGAGCGACCCCCGTCTGATGACCAGCGACGAGCTGCTCGGGATCGACGGAGTCCCCGCCAGCCTCGCCATCGTCGGCGGGGGCGTCATCGGCTGCGAGTTCGCCAGCGTGTTCGGCCGCCTCGGCACCGAGGTGACCGTGATCGAGATGCTCGAGCAGCTGCTTCCCGGTGAGGACCAGCGCGTCGGCCGGACTCTCCAGCAGGCGTTCAAGAAGGCCGGCATCGCCGTGCATGTGAAGACCGCCGTGGAGTCGGCGGAGGGAAGCGACGCCGGCGTGACGCTGCGCCTCGCCGGCGCCGCCGCGGTGACCGCGGAGCGCGTGCTCGTGGCGGTCGGGCGGCGGCCGCTGAGCGCCGGCTTGGGCTACGAGGAAGCCGGCGTCGAGATCGGCCCCGGCGGCTTCGTGGTGACCGACGAGAGCTGTCGCACGACCCTCGACGGGGTGTTCGCGGCGGGCGATGTGGCGGGCCCGCCGCTCCTCGCCCACTGGGCGTATCACCAGGGCGCCATCGCCGCCGAGAACGCCGTCAGCGGCTCGAACCTGCACTGCGACCGCAGCCTCATCCCCAACTGCGTCTTCAGCTCTCCGGAGGTGGCGAGCTGCGGCGTGACCGAAGACAGGGCGAAGACCGAGGGCATCGCTCACGACGTGGCCCACGTGCGCTTCAACGGCAATTCCAAGGCGGTGTGCGACGGCGACGCCGACGGGTTCGTGCGCATCGTCTGCGAGCCCGGCGGCGGGCGTTTGCTCGGCGCCAGCCTGATCGGGCCGCACGTCACCGAACTGGTGCACGAGCTCGGTCTGGCGATACGCAACCGCCTCACGCTGGCCGACGTGGCCGGCACCATCCACGCCCACCCTACACTCTCCGAGGCTCTCGGGGAGGCCGCGCTCGCGGGCGTCGGTCGCGGTGCGCACAGCCTCTGAGCCGGGTGACGAAGCCCAGGGACAAGAGAGCGGGGACGACAGACGTGGCCGGCTCGGCCACTCCGGACGCGGGGTCCGCGACGGCCGCTGCGGGTCGCAAGCCGGCATGGCTCAAGCTCAAAGCGCCGGCGCCGCGGCAGTATCGGGCCACCGGCGCCCTGCTCGACGAGCTCAGGCTGCACACCGTCTGCCGTGAGGCGCGGTGCCCCAACAAGGGCGAGTGCTATGCGGCGGGTACCGCGACGTTCCTGATCCTCGGCGACGTATGCACGCGTGCGTGCACGTTCTGCGCCGTGGAGGGCCAGGGAAAGACGGGCGCCCAGGCTGCGACTGCCGCGACGGGAGCGGCCGGACGTTCCGCGGTCGCCGTCCGCGCCCTCGATCTCGACGAGCCGCGCCGGGTCGGAGAGGCGGCGCGCCGTCTCGGCCTGCGGCACGTGGTCGTCACCAGTGTGACCCGCGACGACTTGCCCGACGGCGGCGCGGCGCAGTTCGCGGCGGTCGTCGCCGCCGTCCGTGCGGCGACGCCGGAGGCCACGATCGAGGTGCTCATCCCGGATCTGGGCGGCGATCAAGAGGCGCTGGGCGCCGTCCTCGCCGCTCGGCCGGACGTGCTGAACCACAACCTCGAGACCGTCCCGCGTCTGTATCCGTGGGTACGTCCGCAGGCGAGCTACGGACGCTCGCTCGGACTGCTCGCGCGCGTCGCCGCGTGGGCGCGCTCGCCGGAGCCGGAGGGCATGGCCACCGGTGGGGCGGCCGTCACCTCGCCCGCCCGTCGTCTCGTCAAGGCCGGCCTCATGGTCGGCCTCGGTGAGACGCCGGAGGAGGTCGGCGAGGTGCTCGAGGCTGCGGCCGCCGCCGGCGCGGACGCCGTGACCATCGGCCAGTACCTGCGGCCGGACGCGCGCTGCCTGCCGGTGGCGCGGTACGTGACGCCGGCGGAGTTCGAGGACTACGAACGCCGGGGCGCCGCGCTGGGCCTCACCGTCGTCGCGGCGCCCTTCGTGCGCTCGTCCTACCGTGCCGCCGAGCTGCTGGAGCGCCGCGCGTGAGTGCGCCACAGTCTCCGGTGCCGCCGGATGCCGGGCCGAGACCGGCCGCGGCCGCGCTACCTCTTCCCACACCGCAGGTCGTCGTCTTCGACCTCGACTACACGCTGCTGCGCCCGAGCGACCAGTTCGAGGCTGCGGGGTACGTGCGCACGGGCGCCCGCTTCGGGCTCACGCTGGATCCGGCGCTCTGGCCGCACGCCGAGCGCGCCGCCTACGCCGCCGCCGCGGCCCGTCGCGAGGAGACCGGCCTGATCCACGACGACGGCCTGTTGCCGGTGATCGCCCACGCCATCATCAGCGGTCTGGGCGGCGGCCCGGGCGGCGCCGTCCAGCTTGCGGCGCGGGCCATCATCGCCGCCTGGTCCGACGTCGAGAACTTCGGTCTCTACGACGACGTGATGCCCTGCCTCGAGACGCTCCGCGCGGCGAGAATCCGCGCAGCGCTGCTCTCCAACGCACTCGGCCACGGTGTGGAGGAGATCGTCGCCCGCTTCGCGCTCGGGGACTACCTGACCGCCGCCGTGTCGAGCCTCGACACCGGCGCCGTGAAGCCCGCGCCGCGCATGTTCTCCACGCTGTTCGGGCTGCTCGGCGTGTCGCCCGCCGACGCGGTGATGGTCGGCGACAGCGTCGAAGAGGACGTGGAGGGAGCCATCGCCGCCGGCTGCGCGGCGATCCTGCTGGACCGGACCGGCGGTCGTCGCGACGTGACGCTTCCGCGCATCGAGTCGCTGGCCGAGTTGCCCGCGGCGCTCGGCCTCTAGCGCGTCGCGATCACGCCGGCGATCACGGCTCCGTCGGCGCCCGCCAGCCACACCTCGCCGGCATCCGGCGCCGCCGCGTGGATCGCACTGTCGGTGCCGGCGTCGCGAGGCGTCCAGGTCAGCCCCCCGTCGGCGGTCTGCAGGACGGCGCCGCGCTCGCCGCACGCCCAGCCGGCGCCGTCCTCGGCGACGCGCACAGCGAGGAGCACGGCGGCCGTCGTCGCCTGCCGGACCCAGGTCTCGCCGCCGTCGGTCGTGGCGAGGAGCGCGCCTTGCGGGCGGTCGCCGTCGATGCCCCAGTCCTCCACCGCAGCCCAGCCGACCCGTGCGTCGTCGAACCACAGGCTCCGGACGCGACCCCAGACGGACAGGTCCGACGTCCGCCAGGTGAGACCGCCGTCAGTGGTGTGCAGCACCTCGGCGCGGGTCTCTCCGAACGCCGCGCCCCCGCCCGCCCATCCGTTGCGGCCGTCGGGGAACGAGAGACAGAGCAGATCGTCGGCGGTCGCCGCGATGGACCTCCAGGTGACGCCCGCGTCTGCGCTGGTCGACAGGGTCCCTCCTCTGCCGGCCACGACCACCGTCCGCGCCGTGGGCGCGGCGACCGCCTCGAGGTCGTCGCGGCAGGGAGACGGGACCGCCGACCACGTCGCGCCGCCGTCGGCGGTGGTCACCACGGTCCCGCCGCGGCCCACCGCCCATCCCCGGGAGCCGGCGCGCGCGAGGCCGCGCAGGTCCGCGCCGCCGGCGAGCGTGCGGGACGCCCAGGTCCCGGCCGCGAGGTCGGCGCAGATGAGCGTCCCCTCGGTTCCGGCAAGCCACATCTGGCCTGCGGAAGCATGGACGGCCGTCAGCGTGGACCTGATGCCGTCGCCGAGCCTCCGCCACGTCTTCCCGCCGTCGGTGCTCCGGCAGAGGGCGCCGCCGGCGCCGCCCACCAGTACCCGGCCGTGCCCGATCGCCGCCAGCGCCCCGCAGGGCCCGGGGACGGGAAGGCGGGCCCGCGTCCAACGCCGTCCTGCGTCCACGCTGCGCAGGACGGCGCTGGGGCCGAGCGCCCACGCGCGGCCGGAGGGGAGCAATGTCACGGCGCGAAGCCGCTCCCGCGTCCCCGTCCGGGACCGTCGCCAGGTCCGGCCGCGGTCCTTGCTGTGGATGGCGACGCCGTCTTCGCCGGTGGCGACGGCGCGGCCGCCCTTGAGCATGGCCACGGAGAACAGTGCGCCCGAGACTCGCGAGCGGCTGCGCCTCCATCCTCGGCCGCCGTTGCGCGTGCGCAGCACAAGCCCCTTGTTGCCGGAGATGAGGCCGCATCGCGGACCGGCGAACGCCACGTCGAACAGCGTCCCGCCGCCGGGCGCACTGCGTCTGGTCCAGGTGCGCCCTCCGTTCACCGTATGCAGGATCGTCCCGCGGTCTCCCACGGCCCACACGTCGCGAGCAGACACGGCGCACACACCGAAGAGGTCGCGGTCGGTCCCGCTCCGTTGAACGGCCCAGCGGGCGCCGCCGTCGGTGGTGCGCAGGATCGTCCCCGCCGCCCCCACGGACCACGCTCGCCGCGGGTTCACCGTCGCCACACCGTAGAGGTCGGCGGCGGTGGGAATCGCCTGAGCCGACCAGTGAAGACCGCCGTCCCTGGTGTGGCTGATGGTGCCGTGAGTCCCCACCGCCCAGCCCGAACGGGCATCGGAGAACGCCAGCCCCGTGAACTGGTTGCCCTGCGGAAGTGGATTCAGCCATCGCCAGTCCGGATCAGGCGGCGGGGCGGCGCCCCGGCCGTTCGATGGCCCGGCCGCGGGCCCGCTCGCCCGACGTGGGGCCGGCGCACCGGCGCCGGGCACGTCCAGATCGACGTCGTCCGCGAACCGCCAGGAGACGCCCGAGTCGTCGGAGACGAGGAGCATGCGGCCACGGTACTTGCCCGGGCGCAGTTGCGCGCGCCCGAGCAGCGCGAGAGCGGCGCCGAGCGCTCGCTCGCGGCGCAGCTCGGGACCGCCCTGATAGCTGCACGAGAGAAACAGACGGTCACGAGTGTCGAGCGCGACCTTGTGGAAGAACACGCTGTAGCCGGCGTAGGCGGGGACCACGATCAGTGCCGGCTCGCGCCAGGTCTCCCCGGCCGGACGCGACTGGTGCACGAGGGCGCCGTAGCCCTTGCCGTCGAGATAGGGGTCGACGCCGCGGCGCCACTGACGGGTGATCAGGTGGAGTGTGTCGCGACTGTCACAGACGAAGGACGGATACGTCTGGCGCCCTTTCTGTGTGCGGCGGCCGGCGGCCGCTGCCCAGCCGCCGCTGAGGACGGGAATGGGCCTGGTCCAGCCGCCGTCGGCGCTCAGCGGCGTCCTGGACCGCGTGTACAGGGCGGGGGAGCTGTGTCCGCCGGCGATGACGTGCAGGTAGCCGACGCTGTCGAGACAGATACCGGGCTTGTCGTGCTGATCGCTCCTCTGAGGGGACCTGGCGAGTTGCCGGGGCTTGCTCACGGTCCCGGAGAGATGGTCGTAGGTCGCGACGAAGTGAGGCGTTCCTCCCTTGCCCCGTGCCGCCATCTCCGACCAGACGAACCAGGTCTTGTCGCCACGGGTCACGGCGAACGAGGCGCCGCCTGAGTCACGGCTGAGGCCGAGGCATCTCGTCGTGACGGCGACCAGTGGAGGGATCACGAGCCGGTCGCCCTGGAGCTCCGGCTGCGTGACCAGCAGCCGGTTGCGCTGGCCACCGGGCATGTCGGGCGCTCCCGAGGTGCGCCAAACGGCGAGGAAGGGCGGGCCGTCGATCTCGTTGTGGCCGACCCAGTGCTCTACGGTGAACGTCCCCGGCGGAAGCTCGAAGACCGTCCAGGAGCGGCAGTGGTCCCACGACACCAGGAGCACGTTGCGGGTCGTTCCGTCCCGCAGCCGGACGGTCACCGGGTTGTAGGCGCGGTCCTCGCGATCGAAGACGATCCTGTCGTTGCGCAGGCCTCCCGCTCCGACCGTCCCCGCGAAGTCAGGGAACGCCTCGCGCAGCGCCGTGAGGAACTCCAGCCTCACCCAGGCGCCGGCGGACAGCGTGTGCACGTACGACGTCGCCGACGACGACGAAGTACGACTGCGCAGGTAGGCCCGGCCCTCACTGTCGAAGGCCGGCACGTTGCGCGTGTAGCCTGGGGCGTACCCGAACTGGTCGTACAGGCCCAGCTCCGGGGCGAAGACGAGCGGAGCGGGGGCGGTGCCGCCATGCGCCGGACCCGCGGTTCCCAGCAGCACAAGTGCGGCCGCGACAGCCGCCGCAGCCGCGAGGAGAAGAAGCGGCAGTACCCTGCCTGTCGTGCTGCCCGTGCGCATCACCACCCGCACAGGATACACGTGCGGTCAGACCAGCGTCGCCTCCACGCTCATCTCCACGTTGCCTTTGAGCGCGCCGCTGACGGGACAGCCGTCCTGGGCTGCGTCCGCAGCCTTCTTGAATGCCGTCTCGTCGATGCCGGGCACCGTGCCTTTCACGGTGATCGCCGAGGAGCCGACCTTCCAGCCGCCCTCGATCTCCTTGAAGGTGACGGTGACGCTGGTCTCGAGCTTGTCCGGCGGCGTGCCGGCCTCTCCAAGGACGTTCGAGAGCGCCATGCCGTAGCAGGCCGCGTGCGCGGCTGCGATGAGCTCCTCCGCGCTGGTCTTGCCCTCGGAGCGCGCCGTGCGGGAGGCCCACGTGAAGGGTAGTGGTCCGGCGGCTCCGCTGGTGGCGAGCGAGACTTCTCCGGATCCCTGTGCGAGCGAGCCTTTCCAGACGGCGTCGGCGCGGCGTGGTGCATCGGCCATGACACTACCTCCTGAGGCGGGATTGCCGGCGGGCGCCGCATGCGGCGCGGCGCACACCCTCAGCGGTGACTTGCCCCCGGGCGGGCGCCGTCCAAACGCCAGAGGCGTATGCCTTCGCGTCGTCCGCCGTGCCAACGCGGAACCGGTTGCCGGTCTCATGCATTTCATCCAGCCGCCGATGAAGTCGGTGTGAGACGATCGGTGCACAGACGGAGGCGTGCCTGCGGACGCTCGCTGCTGACACCAGTGGCGGTCCTGCTGGCTGCGGCGGCGCTGGCGGCCGGCGTCTACGCCACGGCCGCGCCGGCCGCGGACCCCGCGGGCCACAGTGCGCTCACCACCACCGGTCCGGTGCCGCCGGCCAACGTCAAGCCGCCTACCGGCGCCCGCCGCGCCATCGCGGCTGCGGGCGAGACGGTCGTCCTCGGCGTGCCCGCCTACGGGTGGACGGACGGCTGCGCGCCGACGTCGGTCGGCATGGTCGTCGGCTACTACGACGGCCACGGCTTTCCCGACCTCGTCGTCGGCGACGCGTCGAGCCAGGCCGCCAACCCGGCCGTGAGCCAGATGATCGCCTCCCATGGAACCGTCTCGGACCCTCGCCACTACGAGGATTACGCGCTACCCAAGGACTCCGGAGGCGCGATCCTCGCGGACAAGAGCGCGGCGCCGGCGGGCGACGAGCACGTGGACGACAGCGTCGCCGACTTCATGCACACCTCGCGGAGCGCGGAGGGGCTTGCCTACGGCTGGAGCTACACCAGCATGGCCGGTCCGGCCTTCGTCGCCTACGTTCGGTCTCGTGAGCCCGGCGTGACCGCGAGCTACCGCGATCTCTCCTACGGTCTCTCGCTGACCTTCGCCACGCTGCAGGCAGAGATCGACGCCGGTCGGCCACTGATACTGAGTGTGGACAGCTCGGGTCGTGACGGGGTCACGGACCACGCGGTCGCGTGCGTCGGGTACCGCGAGACCGCGGGGTACCCCGAGTACGCCTGTTGGGACACGTGGAGCACGGCGCTTCGCTGGCAGCAGTTCCGCGGTCTCTCGACGAGTTACGACTGGGGGGTCTACGGCGGGACGTCCCTGTCGCTCACGGCGAGTCCCAGCCCGTCTCCGAGCCCATCGCCCAGCGCCAGCCCCTCGCCCAGGTCGGCGGCTCGTCCCGAATGCCCTGCCCGGCAAGGAACTCCCGTGCGTG
>CAZJGT010000098.1:0-8343 GCA_964545565.1 uncultured Thermoleophilia bacterium | reverse complement strand
GGGCGGGCGGCGCGGCGCCCGCCCCGCGCCGCTCTCAGATCTTCTTGACGCCGGCGATGAGCTTGCCGGCCACGTCCTGCGCGTCGCCGTACACCATGCGCGTGTTGTCGGCGTAGAACAGCTTGTTCTCGATGCCGGCGAACCCGGCGCCGCGGCCGCGCTTGATCACGAACGCCTGGACTGCCTTGTCGACGTCGAGGATCGGCATGCCGTAGATGGGGCTGCCGGACTCGCGAGCGGCCGGGTTCACGACGTCGTTGGCACCGATGACGATGGCGGCGTCGGCCGTGGGGAACTCGCCGTTGATCTCGTCGATGTCGAAGATCATGTCGTAGGGCACCCCCGCCTCGGCGAGCAGCACGTTCATGTGCCCGGGCATGCGGCCGGCGACCGGGTGGATGGCGAACTTGACCTGGATGCCGCGTTCGCCGAGCAGCTTGGCCAGCTCCCAGACCTTGTGCTGCGCCTGGGCGACGGCCATGCCGTAGCCGGGGACGATGATGACCTTCTGCGCGAAGGCGAGCGTGACGGCGGCGTCGTCGGCGCTCGATTCCTTCATCGAGCCCTCGATCGCCTCCAGCTCCTGCCCGCCCTTGGCGCCGAACCCCGCGAAGAGGACGTTGCCGATGGAGCGGTTCATGGCCTTGGCCATGAGCTGCGTGAGCAGGGTGCCGGCCGCGCCGACGACGATGCCGGCGATGATCAGGGCGCCGTTGCCGAGCACGTAGCCCTCGAAGCCGACGGCCAGGCCCGTGAGGGCGTTGTAGAGGCTGATGACGACGGGCATGTCGGCGCCGCCGATGGGCAGCGTCATGAGCACGCCGTAGAGCAGCGAGAGGGCGAAGAAGGCGATGAGGACGAGGCTCTCGTTGCCGCCCATGGCGCCGGTGTGCTGCAGCACGGCGACCACCGCCAGGGCGACCGCGCCGGCCAGCACGAGCAAATTGAACACGTTCTGGCCGGGGAACAGGAACGACTTCTTGATGATGCCCTGCAGCTTGGCGAAGGCGATCATGCTGCCGCTGAAGCTGAGGGAGCCGATGAGGGCGCCGGCGATGCCGAGCACGGCGAAGCTCGCCGGCATCTCCCCCGGGCGCATGAACTCCACGGCGGCGATGAGCGCCGCCGCGCCGCCGCCCATGCCGTTGTAGATGGCCACCATCTGCGGCATGTCGGTCATGGCGACGCGCCGCGCCGCCACATAGGCGATGGCGCCACCGATGACGAGCGCCACGGTCATCCACACGAAGTTGCCCATCTCCGGCGTCGCGAAGGTGATGGCCGTGGCCACGAGCATGCCCACGCCGGCCCAGATGATGCCGCGCCGCGCCGTGCGCGGCGAGCTCATGCTCTTGAGCCCGAGGATGAAGAGGACGGCGGCGGCGATGTAGGCGATCTGGATCAGATCACTGCGCATCGCCGCCTCCCTTCGTCTCCGCTGCTGCGGCGCCTGGCCCGCCGACCGCGGCGCGCTTCTTCTGATCGCCGCTGCTCTTGAACATGTCGAGCATGCGCTCGGTCACGGCGTAGCCGCCGACGGCGTTGGCGGCGCCGAGGAGCACGGCGAGAAAGCCCACGATGCGCTCGGGGGTCGTCTCCGCCGCCCCGAGCGCGACCATGGCGCCCACGACCACGATGCCGTGCACGAAGTTCGAACCGCTCATGAGCGGCGTGTGCAGGATCACAGGGACCCGCGAGATGACCTCGTAGCCGACGAAGGCGGCGAGGATGAAGATGTAGACCGCGGCGAAGCCTTCGATCATGACGCGCCTCCTTCGTCGGCGGGGACGTCCGGGCCGGGCTCGGCTTCCGCGGGCCCGGCTTCGCCGGGCTCGTCCGTCTGAGGTGCCGGACCCACAGGGGCCGGCGCCGGCGCGTCCGGGCCCTCGAGCCGCTGGCGCACGCCCGCGTTCATGATCGCGCCGTCATGCGTGAGCACGCTTCCGGCCAGGATCTCGTCGTCCCAGTCGAGCTGCAGCTCCCCGTCGCTGATGAACGGGGTGAGGAAGTGCATCAGGTTGCGCGCATACTGGTCGCTCGCGTGCACCGGCAGCATGGCGGGGATGTTGAGCGGTCCATAGATGAGCACGCCGTTGGGATGCTCGTACTGTTCGCCGGGCCGCGTGAGCTCGCAGTTGCCGCCGCCCTCGGCGGCCATGTCGACGATCACCGCTCCCGGCTTCATCTTCTCGACGACGTCGGCCGTGATGAGCTTCGGCGACGGCCGCCCGGGCACAGCCGCCGTGGTGATCACGGCGTCGGCCTGCACGATGTGGCCGTCGACGACCTCCTTGGCCTTGGCCTTCTCCTCGTCGGTGAGCTCGCGAGCGTACCCGCCCTCGACCTCGGCGTCGATGCCCGTGTCGATGAAACGGCCGCCCAGCGACTGTACCTGCTCGCGCGTCACCGCGCGCACGTCGTAGGCCTCGACGACCGCGCCGAGCCGGCGGGCGGTGGCGATGGCCTGGAGGCCGGCCACGCCGACGCCCAGCACGACGACCTTGGCCGGCCGCAGCGTGCCGGCCGGCGTCATGAGCATGGGGTAGTACCGGCCGGCCATGTCGGCGGCCATGAGTGCCGCCTTGTAGCCTGCGATGGACCCCTGCGACGTCAGCGCGTCCATCGACTGTGCCCGCGTGACGCGCGGCAGCAGTTCAAGCGCGAAGCTGGTGACGTTGCGGTCGCGGAGCGCCTCGATGGCCGCGTCCGCCTTGTAGGGTTGGAGCAGGCCGATCACGACGGCGCCCTCACGGATGTGATCGGTCTCAGCCGGCGTCGGCGGATCGACCTTGAGGATGACGTCGGCGGCGAGGACCTCGGCCGGGGTGTCCACCAGCTCGACCGCCGAGAACTCCTCGTCGTGGAGATGGCTCAGCCGGCCGGCGCCGCGCTCCAGCAGCACGCCCGCGCCCAGCCCGACGTACTTCTCCGCCACGGCCGGGACGAGCGCGACGCGCGTCTCCCCCGTCGCGGTCTCTCTGGGCACGCCAATGCGTACTGCCATCGCTCCCTCCTCTTGCGACGAGCCCGGGCACGGGCTCGAGCGTCACCTTCCCACTGCGCGCAACGGAAAAACCTGAACCAGCCGGCCTCGGATCGATCGCGCCGCCGTCAGCCCGGCAGGCGACGTACGGCGACCGTCACGGAGCCGAGCCCCACGTGGGTCGTGAGCACCGCCCCGGCACGGACGACGGGCACCTCGCCGCCGAGACGAGCACGCAGGCGGGCGGCGGCGAAGTCGGCTCCCGCCTGATCCCCGCTGTGCACCACCATGGCGCGGGCAGGCGCGCCGTCCGCGTAGTGCACGGCGCGCTTCACGATCGTGTTGAGGGCGCGGTCGAAGCCCAGCGCGGCGCCGGCCTTGCCCGCCTTGCCGGTCTCGTCGAAGGCGATGATCGGCGCCAGGTGCAGCCACTTCAGCGTACGCGCCAGGCGCGGGCTCACGCGCCCGCCACGCACGGCGAAGTCGAGCGAGGCGACGGTGCCGAAGACTTTGATCTCCCGTTTGACGCGTTCGGCGACGGCCTCGACCTCGTCGAGAGAAGCGCCCGCGGCGATCGCCTCACCGACCGCCTCCACCAGCAGTCCTGCGCCGATGGAGACCGAGCAGGAGTCGATCACGCGGATGCGCTCGGCGTCGACCTCGCGTGCGGCCGCGCGCGCCGACTGCACCGTCCCCGACATGGCGCCGGCGATGTGCACCGAGACCACGCCCTCGCGGCACTCGAGCAGACGCCGGTACGTCTGCGCGAAGTCCGCTACGGCCGGCTGCGAGGAACGCGGCACGCCGGTCCCGGCGACGATCCTCTGGATGAAGCCGTCCAGCGTGATGTCGACACCATCGAGGTATTCCTCCTCGCCGAGCGTCAGCGTCAGGGGCACCGCGATGACGCCCATCTCGAGCGCCTCGTCCTCGGGCAGATCCGTGGTCGAATCGACCACGAGGCCGATCGTCGACGTGCGACAGGCGAGTTGCTGCAGCACCATGTCGTCGATCTTGGTGCGCTCGATGGTCCCCAACTCCGCGACCACGGCGAGAAACCGATGCGGCTCGTTGGTGTGGATGTGGGCCCGGATGCGCTTCTCCCCGCCGGCGACGACGAGGGACTCGCCGAGCCCGGTGACGCGCGCCATGACGGCGTCGCGTGAGAGCGGCGCGCCGTCGCGCGCGGTCAGGAGCGCCTCGGTGCAGAAGCGGAAGCGCTCGTCGATCTCCTCGTGCACCTCCGAGAACGGCGGCAGTCCGTGCGCGGGCGCCGCCGTCGGCACCCACGCCGGCTCGTGCCCGCCGCGCAGCGAGTCGATGAGGCCCTCGAGGAAGTAGACGAAGCCCTGGCCGCCGGCATCCACCACGTGGCTGCGCGCGAGCACCTCGAGCTGGCGCGGGGTGGCGGCGAGCGCTTCGCGAGCCGCCACCAGCCCGCTGTGCATGAGCTCGGGCAGATCCTCGTCCTGCGCGCGTCGCGTGAGCTCGTGCGACCACGCGCGCAGCACCGAGAGGATGGTGCCCTCGCGCGGATCCTTCAGGGCCGAGTAGGCGGACTCGGTCCCGTTCGCCGCCGCGGCGGCGAACTGGGTGCCGTCCACCATGCGCAGCCTCTCCATGGAGGAGGCGAGGCCGTGCAGGAACTGCGCGAAGATCGCGCCGGAGTTGCCGCGGGCGCCGTCGAGGGCGCCGTCGGCGGCGACGCGGGCCGCGTCGCCGACGGCGTCGGGAGCTTCGCTCCCCAGCCTCGACGCCGCCGCTCTGAGCGTCGCCGCGAGGTTGGCGCCGGTGTCCGCGTCGCGGACCGGGAACACGTTGATGCGGTTCAGGCTCTCCTGCTCACGCACCACGGCGAGCGCGCCGGCGCGCACCACGCGCGAGAACACCGCGCCGCTCAGGCTCGTCGCCTGGTCCAGGGTCTGGCTCACGACCGGCCTCGCATGGTCACCAGGCTCCCGGCCTTCCTCAGCTCGCGTCCGCGGGCGCACCGAGTTGCCTCAGGGACTTGCGCGCCGCCTTGACGACCGCGGGATCCACATCGCCGAGGGCACGCCGCAGGGTGTCCACGGCTTGCGGGTCGCCGATCTTGCCCAACGCCTCGACGATGATCATGCGCAGCAGCGGATCGGGGTTGTGCATGGCGAGGCAGAGAGGCTCGACCGCCGCGGGATCCTTCATCATTCCAAGGACGAAGGCCGCGTCCTGGCGCCGGTGCAGGTGGCCCTCCCGCAGCACGTAGAGGAGCCGATCGCGCGCCGGCGGGCCGATGATCACGAGCGCCTCGCGCGAGATGTCCAGCTGCACGATGTTCTTGGTGTCGAGTCGTTGGATGATCCTGTCCAGGTAGCTCCCCAGCGCCGCGCGTGCGGCGGCGGCGACCGCGGGGTCCTTCTTGTATTTGGCGGCCCGGACGAGGCCGTCGATCTTGCCGGCGGCGTCGAGCTTGGCGACGTTGGGCGGGCCGAACAACCCCACTGGCGACTCTCCTCACGGTCGACGGCGGCGCTCCGGTCGCGCCGGGCTCACAGTGTATCGCAGGACGAGCGGAACGGCGCGCGATGCGGGAGCGGCGTCTCAGCGCAGGATGCGGTTGGCCACGTCCAGCAGGTGCGCCGGCAGGTCGCGAAAGGTGCGCACCGGGAAGACGTCGCCGTGGCCGGCGTCGGCCAGCCGCCGGCAGAGTCCCGGGTTCATCTTGTAGTCCTCGGTGAGGAGGACGAAGAGCTGCGGGAAGCGGTGCGCCACCGGCAGCGGATCGCCGCCGGCGGTGACCACACCGTCGGTGATGAGGAGTCCACTGCGGCGGGGGTTGCGGCCGCGCTCCAGCTCGGCTGCGCCGAGCGCCAGCGCGGCCTCGATGTTGGTGTAGCCGCGCACCGGCTGGTCGAGCATGCGACGCACGACCTCGTCGGCCGGATCCGGCGCGTCGAGATGGGTGACGGCGTTGGCCTTGTCCTCGAAGACGACCACGGAGAGGTCCTCGGGATGCAGCTTGAGAGCCAGCACTGCCGCGGCCACTGCGGCGATGGCCATGTTCTCGCCGCTCATGCTGAGCGAGGTGTCCACCATGAGCACGACCTGATGCCGCCGGTCGACGCGGCGCTGGACGATCCAGTCGCCCGGCTCGGGGAAGGCCTTGCCGATGACGTTGTCCACCGTGGCCTCCACATCGAGCTCGCCGCCCCAGGGTTCGCGCAGCGGCTCGCGCACGGTCCGGGTCGCGGACTGCAGCGGTCCCACGAGGCGGGCGGCGCGTTGCAGCACGGCGCGCGCCGCCAGCCGCTCGGCGTAGAAGCGCAGGCCGGGATCGGCGATGCGACAGCCACTGCGCGTGAGATTGACGGCGATGGTCCAGCCGTCGAGCGCCTCCTGCTCGACGCGATACCGGCCGGCGAGGGCGGCGAGGGGCGCATCGCCGGCCGGTTGTTCCGGGGCGCACAGAGGCAGGCCGCGGACCTCCACACGGCCATCGTGCCGGAGCGGCGCCCCGGCGGATGAGGTCAGGCTTTTGGGGCGGGCTCGGGCGGCGCGAGGACGACGTCCGGGTCCTCGTCGCGCTCGACGACGAGGTCGAGCAGCTCGTCGAGCGCGACGCCGAAGTCGGCGTCGATGTCGTCGCGCAGGTCGACGCGCGTGGTGAGGGCGGCTTCGGCCGCGCGCCGCAGCGTCTCGCGGCTCACGGCCACGGCGGCGTTGCCGTCCTCCGCCCGAAGCCGCTCTGCGATCGCCACCGTGGCGATGGCGCCGCGCACGGACGCGCCCTTGCGAAAGCGCGGGTGCAGCCGTGTGGCACGCGTGAGGCGCACGGCCGTGCGCACCAGCGCGACGTCTGTGGAGCCCGTCTCGGCGACCACGATGCCGGCCTCCTCGAGGGCGTCCTGGTAGAGCAGCGCCAGGTGCTCGAAGCGGTCGCGGAGCGCCTCCGAGAGGTGGCCGGTGGCGACGTACTCCACGGGGTTCTGCGTCGCCACCACCTGGAAGCCCTCGGCCGCGTGCACTTCGCCGATGTGGGGCAACTGCAGCAGCCGCTCGTCGAGCGCCGGCAGCAGCACGTTCTGTACGGACTCGGGCATGCGGTTGAGCTCGTTGATGAAGAGCACGCGTCCCTCGCGCATGGCCTCGACCAGCGGTCCCGGGAAGAACGCCTCTTCCCCGTACCCCGCCTTCAGCACCAGCGGCGGGTCGAACCAGCCGGTGAGCTTGCTCTCGGAGTAGCGGTCGTCGCCGTCCACGCGCACGGTCTCGCGACCGAGGTGGTCGCACACGGCGAGGGCGACAGTCGTCTTGCCCACGCCCACGGGGCCCTCGAGCAGCAGGTGACGGCCGGTGGCGAGCACGGCCAAGGCCGTCGCCAGCTCGCGCTCGCGCCCGATGATGCCGTGCTGCTGCTGGATCTGCTGGATGGGGGTCACGCGCTCCTCCTGGTGGTCTGCGATCGGCCGTTCTCCCCCACAACGCCGGGGCGTCCACCCAGTGTACCAATGCCGGTCGTGACCGGCAGCCTGCGCGGGCTACCGCAGGACGTGATCCGCGATCTCCACCATGCGCCGCGGCAGGGCGGCGAAGCCGTCGACGCGCACGAGGCCGCCGTCGCCGGCGCGCGCGATCGCCTCGCCGGCCTTGAGGCGTGGCGCGATCCAGGTCGTGCCCGAAGCCACTGCCGGCTCCTCCACGAGCAGCACGTGGAGCGGTCCGAAGCGCGCCGCCGCCGGCAGCGGGTCGGCGCCGGTCGTGTACACACCGTCGCTCACGAGCAGGCCGCTGCGCCCGGGGTCGCGGCCGCGTTGCAGCTCCCCATGGCCGGCGCGCAGGGCGGCTGCGATATCGGTGCCGCCGCCGCACGGCACGCGCAGCATGCGGCGCACGAGCTCCGCCGGCGTGACCTCCTCACCGAACCGCGAGACGACGCGCACCGTGTCGGCGAACAGCACCACGGCCAGATCGCCGTGGTGCAGCTTCAGCGCGAGCACGGCAGCGGCCACCGCGGCGAGCGCCATCTTCTCCCCCGCCATGCTCAGTGACGTGTCGACCATGAGAACGACCTGGCGCCGCCGATCCACACGGCGCCGTACGATCAGGTCGCCCGGCTCAGGGTGGGGCTTGCCGAGCAGGTTGTCGAGCGTCGCCTCGCAGTCCAGTTCGCCGCCCCAGGGCTCCTGCAGCGGCGACCGCACCACCCGCGTGGCGGCCTTGAGCGGGCCGACGAGGCGGCCGGCGCGCCGCAGCACGGCGCCGGTCGCCAGTTGCTGGGCGCAGAAGAAGGCGCGGGCTCCGGCATGGCCCAGAGAGCCCGCGCTCAGGGCGCCGGCCAGCCGCCAGCCGTCGAGCTCATCGGGCGCCGCGCGCAGATGCTTCGC
>CAZJGT010000097.1:0-8523 GCA_964545565.1 uncultured Thermoleophilia bacterium | reverse complement strand
CGGGTGGAGCAACCTCTGCCGCATCATCAGCGCCGCCCACCTCGAGCACCCGGGCGAGCCCCCGCTGGCCCGGCTCGCCACCCTCGCCGAGCACAGCGACCACCTCGTCGCGCTCAGCGGCTGCCGGCGCGGCGAGGTCTGGTCGCGGCTGCTCGCCGGCGACAAGGCCGGCGCCCGCGCCGCGGCCTCCGTCTTCCACCGCATCTTCGGCCGCGACTACTTCATCGAGCTGCAACACGAGCTGCTGCCCGACTCGGGCGCCTCGCTGCGCGCCCTCGACCTCCTCGCCCACGAGCTGCGCCTCCCCACCGTCGCCACCGGCGACGTCCACTACACGGTCAAGGCCGACGCCGGCCTGCACGACGTGCTCGCCGCCGAGGCCGCGAGCCAGCCGCTGCCCAACCCGCTGGGGCGCAAGAACGCGGAGCTCTACCTCAAGGGTCCCGGCCAGATGCGCCGCCTCTTCCAGCGCTACCCGGAGGCCTACGCCAACGCCGGGCGCATCGCCGCGCGCTGCAACCTCGACCTCGGCCTCGGCAGGCTCCTCTTCCCCGCCTATCCGCTGCCGCCCGGCGAGACCGCCTTCTCGCTGCTCTGGAAGCGCTGCTTCGCGGGCGCCGCCGAGCGCTACAAGCCGCTCACCGCCGAGGTCACGGCGCGTCTCGAGCGCGAGCTCAAGGTCGTCGAGGAGCTCGGCTTCGCCGAGTACTTCCTCGCCGTGCGCGACATCGTCGAGTTCGCGCGCGGCCGCGGCATCTACTACTCGGGCCGCGGCTCCGCCGGCAACAGCATCGTCAGCTACGTGCTGCGCGTCACCGACGCCGACCCCATCGAGCACGAGCTGCTCTTCGAACGCTTTCTCAACCCGGAGCGCCGCGAGATGCCGGACGTGGACATCGACTTCTGCTCGGCGCGCCGCGACGAGGTCATCCAGTACATCTACGAGCGCTTCGGCCACGACAAGGTCGCCATGGTGGCCACCGTCAACACGGTGCGCGCGCCCTCGGCGGTGCGGATCGCCAGCCGCGCCTTCGGCTTCACGCCGGACGAGATCAACGGTCTCTCCCGGCGCATCCCGTGGGGCAGCGCCGCCAAGCTCGGGGAGATGCTCGCCGAGCGCCCCGAGCTTGCGGGTCACGAGTTCCAGCACCCGCACTACCGCCGCCTCGTCGACGTCGCCGAGCGGCTCGCCGGCTTTCCGGCCCATCTCGGCACCCACCTCGGGGGGTTCATCCTCTCGCGCGACCCCCTCACCGACCGCGTGCCGCTGCAATGGGCCGCCAAGGGCGTGGTGGTGGCCCAGTTCGACAAGGACGACGTCGAGACGCTGGGCCTCGTCAAGATGGACATCCTGGCGCTCAAGATGCACTCGGCCATCGCCGAGACGGTGCGCCGCATCGAGGCGCGCACCGGCGAGCAGGTGCGCGCCTGGGAGCTGCCGCGCGACGACCCCAAGGTCTACGAGCTCATCCGCTCGGCGCGCACCGTCGGCCTGTTCCAGCTCGAGAGCTCGGGGCAGCGCAACCTGGCCACGCGGCTGCAGGAGCGCGACTTCGAGGACGTCGTCGCGGCCATCTCGCTCTTCCGCCCGGGGCCGCTGCAGGCCGACATGATCGCGCCGTTCATCAGGCGACGGCACGGCCACGAACCCGTCACCGTGCCGCACCCGGCCATGGAACGCATCCTGCAGCGCACCTACGGGGTCATCGTCTACCAGGAGCAGGTCATCGAGGTGGCGGCTGCGGTGGCCGGCTTCAGCCTCGCCGAGGCCGACCTGCTGCGCCGCACCATGACCCACGAGCGCTCCATGGACGAGATGGACGCCATCGGCCGCAGCTTCGTGGAGAAGGCGATGGCGCGTGGCGCCACGCGCGACGTGGCCGACGAGGTCTTCCGCCAGCTGCGCGGGTTCGCCGCCTACGGCTTCAACAAGGCGCACGCCGCCTGCTTCGCCATCGTCTGCAACGCCTCGGCCTGGCTCAAGGCGCACTACCCTGCCGAGTTCTACGCCGGCATCCTCAACAACCAGCCCATGGGGTTCTACTCCCCACGCGTGGTGCTGGGCGACGCGCGGCGCTTCGGGCTCAAGATCCTTCCGCTCGACGTGAACCTCAGCGGTGAGTGGTTCGAGGTCGAAGACGAGGGGCGGGCGCTACGCGTCGGGCTGGCCTACGTCAAGGAGATGAGCGTCGCGGCGCGGCAGGCCATCGTCGAGACGCGCCGCGCCCAGCCGTACACGTCGCTGGCGGACTTCGTCGGGCGCACGCGTATCAGCCGCGAGATCGCGGAGAACCTCGCGCGGCTCGGCGCCTTCGACGCGCTCGGCGTACGCCGCGAAGAGCTGGTCGCGCAGGTGCCGCTGCTGTACGCCGGCGCGCGACCGGCGAGGCGGGCAGCGCCGACCGGCGCGGCCCCCATCGCCGACGCCGGCCTCGACCAGCCACGCCTCGCGCTCGACGAGCAGCTCGGACCACTCACCTTCCTCCCCGACTGGCCCGCGCAGCGGCGGGTGAGTATCGAGCTCGAGCTCCTCGGCCTCGACGTGAGCGCCCACCCGCTGCGCTTCGTGCGCGACGAGGTCAAGGCGCTCGGAGTCATGCCGATGGCGCGCCTCCCCGAGCTGCGCCACGGCCGCCGCGTGCGCCTCGCCGGCGTGCTCGAACGCGCCCAGATGCCCTGGATCCGCAGCGGCCATCGCACCATGTTCCTCACACTCGAGGACGAGTCCGAGCTGGGCCAGGTGGTCGTGTTCAACGACGTCTACCTCAAGTACGGGCGGGTGCTCAAGGACGCGGTCTATCTGCTCGTCGACGGCGAACTGCAGAACGACGAGGAGCACGGTCTCGCGGTGGTGGCGCACCGCATCAGCGATCTCGCACGGGTGCTCGGCCGCGACGGCGTGCTGCCGGCCGATGCGCCCCGCGGCGCAGACGCCTGGGAACTCCCAGCGGTCGAGCCGCGCACGCGGCCCGGCCGCACCGGATGACATGCCGGGTCCAGCCGACGCGGCAGGAAGACCGGGGCGCGGACCCGCGCGGCAGACCAGCCGTCGCGCCGCACGCGAAGGCGCCCCTCAGACGAGCCTCAGCAGGGCTTCCTCGCCCACTACGATGACGATCGTGAGCACCGACGTCCACACCACCACACCCAGGCCCAGCCAGAGCACCAGCCGGCCGCGTGCGGCGCCGAGGGCCACGCCGACCGCCGCCGCGAGCGGCGCCCCGAGGAGCAAGGGGGCCAGCAGCCCCCATCCGATCACTCCGTAGCGGTCCCAGAGACGCCGCAGCCGCCCTCCGGGGCGCGGACCGCCGTGCCCGAAACGCACGATGAGCCACGAGCGCAGCCTGTCTCCCGCCAGCACGATGATGACGACGCCGAGAGAAGCTCCACACAACGTCGCCGCCCACACGAGCGGCGCCGGAAGGCCCATCGCGATCCCCGCCGGCACCGCAGCCCACAACTCCACGACGGCGATGGCGGCGACGCTCAGGAGTTGCAGAGCGCCGCCCATGGTCAGAAGACGGCGACTTCGATGACGACCTCATCGCCGCTGCGGCCGCGGGCGCCGGCGACGGGGTCCTGTGCGACTACGTCACCCGGATACGCGCCGAACCCGATCACGAGGTCCGTGTTCACGGTGAACCCGGCATCCTCGAGAACCCTCTTCGCGTCGCCCTGCGTGAGACCCACCACGTCGGGTACGGTGATGCGAGGCGGCCCGCTGCTCACCCAGAACGTGACGGTGTCGCCGCGCGAGACCGTCGCCCCGGCGGCCGGCTTCTGCTTGAAGATGTGGCCCTTGGGCGCCGTCTCGGACGCGGCGCGGCGACTCTTGCCGCTCAGCGACTCCGCCTCCAGCCGCTCGTGAGCCACGTCCGCGGCGATGCCGCTGAGGTCGGGCGCGGGGATGTGCAGCGGGCCGCGGCTCACCCACAGGTCGACCTTGACGCCCTTCTCGACGCTGGCGCCGCCGCGCGGCGTCTGGCGCACGACGGCGCCGGTGTCGTACCGATCAGACCACACGTAGTGCAGCTTGGGCTCGAGCCCCTCGCCGCGGATGGCCTTCATGGCATCGGCGCGCCGCTCACCGACGACGGCGGGGACCTGCGGACCCGGCGCGATGAGCAGGACGTAGGCAGCGGCGCCGGCCCCGAGCAGCACGATCAGCACGAGCGCCAGCATCGCCCAGCGGCGCCGACGTCGCCGCGGGCGCACGGTGGTCGCAGGCTCGCTGCCCGAACGGTAGCGCGTCGGCGCCTCGGCCGCGAGGGCGGTGACTCCGGGATCCGGCGAGTCGTCGGGCGGCCCCGTCGACGGCGGTGGCGAGGCCGACGACGGGCGGGCGTCCGGCGCCGCGGCGACCGGCTGCGGCTTCGGCGCGACCGGATGGGGCGCGGCCGGATGGGGCGCGGCCTGCTTCGGCGCGGCCGGCGCGGCCGCAGCGATAGCGCGGGCATCCGCGACGGCCACACCGACCCCCGCGCGACCGTCGCCGGCGCGCTCACCACGGCGCGCCTTGCGCAGCGCCAGGGCGAACTCCGCGGCCGTCTGATACCTGTCCGCGGGATCCTTGCTCAGCGCCTGCATCAAGACGGAGGCGAGCTCTTCCGAGACCCCCGCGGCAAGCGTCCGCGGGTTCGGCGGCGCCGCCGAAACGTGCTGCATAGCCACGGCGATATCGTGCTCGCCCCGAAACGGCACGCGGCCGGTCAGCATCTCGAAGAGCACCACGCCCAGACTGTAGAGATCGGAGCGCGCGTCCGCCGGGCGCCCCTGCGCCTGCTCCGGCGAAAGGTACGACGAGGTGCCCATCATCGCGCCCGTACGTGTCAGGACCGACTCCCCCATACGGGCGATGCCGAAATCGGTGACGACCACGCGCCCGCCCTCGTCAAGCATGACGTTGTACGCGGTCACGTCGCGGTGCACGATGGCGCGCGCATGCGCCGCTCCAAGCGCGGAGAGGACGGCCAGGGCGATCGCGACCGCCTCGTCGGGCGGCAGTGCGCCCTCGCGACGCAGTCGTTCCTTGAGCGACTCGCCGCGGATGTACTCCATGGCGATGTAGACGACGCCGTCGGCTTCGCCGCGATCGTACACGGCGACGATGCCGGGGTGATTGAGACTGGCCGCGGCTCGCGCCTCGATGCGGAAGCGCTCCAGGAACTCCTCGTTCGCGGCCAGACGCGCCTTGAGCACCTTGACGGCGACGAGCCGGCCCAGGCGCTCATCCTCGGCGAGATACACGTCGGCCATCCCCCCACTGCCGAGCGGGGAGACGATGCAGTACCGCCCGCCGAGCACGTTCGGCAACGGAGCGGCGTCTGGGTCGCGGTCGTGATCGTTCATCGAGTCGGTGACACGGTCGCGGACAGGATCGGACCGGCGGCCGCCGGCGCGCGAACGACGTGGAGACGCGCGAGCGCGCCGTTCGGTGCGGACCCCAGTCTAGTGGACGGCGCTCCGGCTGTCTCCCAGACTCCGCCTTACTGGCCTCGAGCGCGCCTGATGATCGACACCACGTCGGTGGTTTCAACCGTCCCGGTAGTGGTAATACACTCCTTGCACGGTGGAGTCCCCCTCCACACACCCCTCCTCCGTGCGGTACCTCCGGGTACCACCCCATGGCTCCTTTCACCAAGCCCCTCCCCCCGAGGGGCTGCCCGAAATCGGGTGCACGAAGGCGACGCGCGAGCGTCGCCTTTGTGCGTCAGACCCAGGGGTGACGCCCCCGTCGGAAGAGCTGCTCCCGGTTCCCTAGTCCCTGGGCAGGAGCCCGGACGCGACCAGGAAGTTCTCGGTGAGGAGTCGGCAGAACGCAGGGTAGGCCGGTAGCCGCTTTTCCGTCTCGGCCCGCAGCTTCTCGGCGAAGCCCTCGCCGAGGTGCTTCTGCTCCTTGATCGCGTCGCGCACCCAGTGCGGAGCCATCTCCGCGTCCACCTCGGGATGGAACTGCGTGCCCCACGACCTGCCGCCGGTGCGAAACACCTGCACCCCGTTGCCGCAGCGGGCGACGAGGTGCGCGGTGGGCGGCAGGGTGCACGAATACGCGTGCCAGTTGAAGGCGACGAAGGGTGACGAGACCCCGTGCAGCAAGGGATCGTCGGCGACCTTGTCGATCGGGGTCCACCCGATCTCGGGGTGCTTGCGCTGATACACGTCGCCGCCGTCGGCGACGGCAAGCAACTGGGCGCCCAGGCAGATGCCCCACACCGGGCCGCCTTCGTGGACGATGCGCCGCATCAGCTTGATCTCGTCGGCGAGAAACGGATACTGCCTGGTCTGCGTGGCGTGGATGGCCCCGCCGAGGCTGATCAGGCCGGCGGTCTCGTCGGGCCACGAGGGCAGCTCCTCCCCCTCGTCCACGCGACGGACGACGTACGGCACGTCCAGGTCCCGAAGCGCCACGGCGACGCTGCCGGGCGGATCGTCTGGCTCGTGCTGGACGATGGTCAGCGGCTTCATCTGCGGCTCCTCTCCGGTCAATCCGGAGTATACCCCGGCCTTGCCCACTCGCCGCCCGGTCTGCGAGACTGAGGACCATGAGCGGCAGCATCCCCACTCGCGGGCCGGTCGACCCCCAGACGGCGACCCCGATCGTCGAAGTGCTCTCGGCCGGCAACGAGGTCCTGATCGGCGACGTCCTCGACACCAACACCAACTGGCTGTGCGCGCGCGTCACGGGCCTCGGAGGCCTCGTACGCCGCACGGTGATGCTGCGCGACGACGTCGAGGCCATCGGCGCGGAACTGCGCGGCTGCCTCGAGCGAAGCCCGGCGCTGCTGTTCACCGTAGGCGGGCTCGGGCCGACGAGCGACGACCGCACGCTGCAGGGAGTGGCGCGCGGACTCGGGGTCGGGCTGGAGCTGCACCCCGAGGCCGAGCGCCTCGTGGCGGAGAAATACGCGGAGTTCCACGCCGCCGGTCACGTA
Source organism: uncultured Thermoleophilia bacterium (assembly GCA_964545565.1). Lineage (GTDB taxonomy): Bacteria > Actinomycetota > Thermoleophilia > UBA2241 > UBA2241 > CAIXSE01. The sequence continues at coordinate 1,591 of CAZJGT010000097.1, read as the reverse complement.
CCGTTCGCCGAACTCAACGACAGCCGCCGCAAGATGGCACGGCTGCCCGCCGGGGCGGAGCCGATCGTCAACCCGATCGGCGGAGCCCCGGCCGTCCTCGTCCGCGCCGGCCAGACGCGGATCGTCTCACTGCCCGGCGTGCCCGGCGAGCTCATGGCGATCGTCGGCGAGTCGCTCGGCGAGCTGCTCGCCGAGGTCTTCGGCGCGGCCCACTACGAGGAGCGGTCGCTCGAAGTGGAGCTCCAGGACGAGTCGGCGATCGCCGAGATCCTGCGCGCCGCCGAGGAGGCGCACCCCGCCGTGTACGTGAAGTCGCGCGCCAAGGTCCTCGGCAGCACGCGCGTGATCCGCATCACCTTGAGCGCCCGCGGCGAGAGCCGCGCGACCGTCGCGGCGCTGCTGGAGCCGCCGATGGAGCAGCTGCTCGTGCAGATCGCCGCCGCCGGCTTCGCCGTCCGGCCCGTGCCGGACGAAGGACCGCAGGGCACGGGCGCATGATCCAAGGGCGCGGGATCAGGCGATGAGAGCCACGCCACCCGCCCGCGCCCTCAGCCCAGATGGTCCTCGATGAAGTGCGTGTTCACGTCGCCGGCCACGAACAGGGGGTGGTCGAGCACCCGGCGGTGGAACGGGATCACCGTCTTCACGCCGTCGACGAGGAACTCGTCGAGGGCCCAGCGCGAGCGCGCGAGGCACTCCTCGCGGTCGCGCCCCCAGACGATGAGCTTGCCCAGCAGGCTGTCGTAGAAGGGCGGCACCATGTAGCCCTGGTACACGTGGCTGTCGAGGCGCACCCAGGGCCCGCCGGGCGGGATCCACTGGGTGACGACGCCCGGCGACGGCATGAAGTCCTCGTCGGGGTCCTCGGCGTTGATGCGGAACTCGATGGCGTGACCCTCGAGCTCGATCCCGTCCTGTCTGAGCGGCAGGCCCTCGCCCGCGGCGATGCGGATGCCGGTCTTGACGATGTCCACGCCGCTCACCATCTCGGTGACGCAGTGCTCGACCTGCACGCGTGTGTTCATCTCCATGAAGTAGAAGCTGCCGTCGGCGTCGAGCAGGAACTCGACCGTGCCGGCGCCCTCGTAGTGGGCGGCCACGGCGGCGGCCACGGCGGCGTCGCCCATCTGCTTGCGCAGCGCCGGGCTCACGGCCGGCGACGGCGCCTCTTCGATGAGCTTCTGATGACGCCGCTGGATGCTGCAGTCGCGCTCGCCGAGGTGCACCCCGTGGCCCTCACCGTCGGCGAGCACCTGGATCTCGATGTGGCGCGGCGCGCCGATGTATTTTTCGACGTACACGGCGCCGTTGCCGAACGCCGCCTCGGCCTCCGCCTGAGCCTGACGCACCGCGGAAGCCAGTTCCGGAGCCTCCTTGACGATGCGGATGCCCTTACCGCCGCCGCCGGCCGACGCCTTGACCATCACCGGCAGGCCGATGTCACGGGCGACCGCTTCCGCCTCTGCGGCGCTCTCGATGATGCCCTCAGAGCCGGGCGTGACGGGCACGCCGGCGGCGGTCATCGTGGCCCGCGCCGCGGCCTTGTCGCCCATGAGGCCGATGCTCTCCGGCGACGGCCCGATGAACTTGA
>CAZJGT010000096.1:2113-8734 GCA_964545565.1 uncultured Thermoleophilia bacterium | reverse complement strand
GGTGGAGCCGACGCCCGGAATCGAACCGGGGACCCCTTCATTACGAGTGAAGTGCTCTGCCAGCTGAGCTACGTCGGCGCGGGGTGAAGCCTGGGCGGTGAAGTCTAGGCATTCTAGGGCACGGCGGTCACGGACGCAAAGCCGGGGCGCGGGCGCGAAGCGGCGCCGCGTGCCGGGCCGGAGGTCGGCGCCTGCAGGGTGGCCGGCGGCGCCTCTCGCGCGTCGCCGGTGGCCCGAGTGTCCGCTGCGGTACGCGCTTGTGTACCCTTTCACCATTGCGGCGCGTCCGGTGCGCGCCGTAGAATCCAGAGGTACGAAGGACCAGATGGAGGGGCGGGTCGAACTCGCGCCGGTCGTCTGGCCGAGGGGTGGCGTGTGGAGGGCCCAGCAATCGAGATCCGCGTCCTGCTCGTCGACGACCACGCGATCGAGCGTCAAGGCGTGCGTGCCCTGCTCGACGAGCAGCCGGACATCCGCGTCGTCGCCGAGGCCGGCGACGGCCTCGAGGCGCTGCCGCTCGTGGGATCGACCGATCCGGACGTGGTCATCACCGAGACGATCATGCCGCGCATGAACGGTCTCGAGCTCACCGGTCAACTCCTGCGCCGCTACCCGGATCTCAAGATCCTCGTGCTCACGCGCAACGACCGGGAGGACTGCGTGCTGCGCCTGGTGCAGGCCGGAGCCGGGGGCTATCTGCTCAAGACCGTCGACAGGAGCGATCTCCTGTCCGCGGTGCGCGCCGTCATGGGCGGCGGTCGCGTGCTGCAGCCCAAGGTCCTCGAGGCCGTGCTTGCCGACTACATGCAGCGCGTACGAGAGCCCTCGGCGCACCAGTACGCCTCCGAGCTCACCGCGCGTGAGCGTGAGGTGCTCAAGCTCATCGCCGAGGGCAACACCAACCAGGACATCGCCGGGCTTCTGTGCCTCAGCCGCAAGACGGTCGAGACCCACCGCAGCAACATCATGGACAAACTGGACCTGCACAAGGTCACCGATCTCGTGAAGTACGCCATCCGAGAGGGGCTGGTCGGCCTCGATTGACCTCGGCGCCGCCTCCGCTGTGGCGAATATCGTCCCGAGTTGCTAGACTTTTCACAAAGAGATGCGGAGTCTGAGCGATCGCGTACGAAAACGGCGGACCCGGGGAGGAGAACGACGAAGCCGGTGACCACACCCCACGCCGAGGCGCGCCACTCGGCCCATGACGAGAGGACCGCATGAGCAGCGCCGGAGTCGTCGTCTTCGTCACGCAGGGCTTGCCCGAACTGCGGGCCGGTTTGCGCGGCATCCGCGAGACCATCCCGCCGGATGCGGAACTCGCTGTCGTCGCCGGCGACGCGCACGAGCACGACGCCACCTACCTTCTGCGCCAGCATCTGCGCGGGCGCCTCGACGCTCTCGAGTTCGTTCGCGAGAACGGCTACGGAGAGCACTGCGGCCTCGACCAGGCCTACCGCATGGTCCACGGTGACTACCTTGCGCGAGTCGACGACACGCTCACGTACCAGCCTGGATGGCTGGAGCGTGCCGTGGCGCTCCTGGAGGCCGACGACACGCTCGGCTGCCTCTCGCTCGTGCCGCCGAGCGACTACCACCGCGGCCGGGGCAGACCGCGTACGGTCCACGTGGAACCTATCGAGGTCGACCATCTCGACATGAGCTGCTTCGTGGTCGCACGTGATCTGGTGCGGCGACACGTGGGCGAGCTCGTGGCCGAGCGGCCCGTCGGCTGTGGACTGCAGGACTACGTGCGCGGCGTAGGCCGCCGGCTCGCCTTTCTGCCGGGCATGGTCACCGCGCTCGACGTCGTCGAGGTGCCGCGCGGCTTCGACGCCTGCAGCCACGAGGCGGAATTGCCGCCTCACGAGGGCGCCACCGGCGCCCTGCAGCGCCTCGAACAGGCCTACCGACTCGGCGACGACATCCTGCTGACGTGCATGGCCTGTGGCGGCTCCGAGCTCGAGGTGCTCGCCGCCCGTATCCGCTTCTGTGAGCGGCACCAGGTCGCCATCGGTTTCTGGTATGAGCTACGCTGCCCAGCATGTGGCGAGCTCCACTATCAGGACGACTACCAGTTCCGCTGCCCCGATTGAGCGACGCAGCGGGGTCGACGTCGGCGGGCCTGTGACTCCCTCCCGCCCCGAGGCTCCTCGGAACCCGGACGCCGCGGGAGCGGCGGGCACTCGCAGGGCCGTGCGGCTCAGTGTGCGCGGCGTCGTGCAGGGCGTCGGCTTTCGTCCCTTCGTGTACTCGCTCGCGGCACGCTGCGGCGTGCACGGCTGGGTCCGCAACACGTCGGCCGGCGTGGAGGTGCTTGCCGAGGGCACGCCGGCGGAGGTCGCGGCGTTCGTCGCGGCGCTGCCGGCCGAGGCGCCGCCGCGCAGCCACATCGCCGAGTACGACGTCTCGGAGGCGCCGCCGGGCGCCGCCGTCGACGGCCCGGCGGTCGGGGAGTCCTTCGTCATCCTCGAGAGCGCCGCCGACCCCAACGCGTACCAGCTCGTCTCGCCGGACATCGCCACCTGTGGCGACTGCCGGCGCGAACTGCTCGACCCGGAGGACAGACGGCACGACTACCCGTTCACCAACTGCACCAACTGCGGCCCGCGCTTCACCATCATCGAGGGGCTGCCCTACGATCGTGAGCGCACGACGATGCGTGCGTTTCCTCTCTGCCCGGCGTGCCGACGGGAATACGAGGACCCGGCCGACCGCCGCTTCCACGCCGAGCCCAACGCGTGCCCGGTCTGCGGCCCGCGCGTGCGCCTGCTGCGGGTGGAGGAAGGCGGCGGCTCGCGGGCCGCTGCCGCCGCGCCGGCCGGCCCTGCTGTCGTGGAGCTCGGCGCCGGCGCCGAAGGCGACCCGGCGGCGCCCATTCGGGCAGCAGCGGAGCTGCTGCGAGCGGGGGAGATCCTTGCGCTGAAGGGCCTCGGCGGCTTTCACCTTGCGTGCGACGCCACCGACGCAGACGCGGTGCGCCGCCTGAAGCTGCGCAAGCGGCGCCCCGACAAACCGCTCGCGGTCATGTTCGCCGGCCTCGATCAGCTTCGCGAGCACTGTGCTGTGAGCCCGGAGGAGGAGGCGCTGCTCACCTCCCCGGAGCACCCGATCGTGCTGCTCGAGTGGCGCGAGGTCGACGCGCGGGGCGAGACGGGACCGGAGCTCGGTGGCGTCGGGTCGGACGGTGGACCTGCCGCAGGCGCTTCGCATGCCGCCGCTCCCGCCGTCGACGCCGAGGTGGCCGTGCGCCAGCGTTACCTCGGGGCCATGCTGCCCTACACACCGTTGCACATCCTGCTGCTGGCCGCCGCCGGGCGGCCGCTCGTCATGACCAGCGGCAACCTCGCCGAGGAGCCGATCGTCAAGGGCTGGGAGGAGATCGGCCGTCTGATGCCGGTGGCCGACGCGTATCTCGTTCACGACCGCGAGATCGCCGTGCGCTACGACGATTCCGTCGCGCAGGTGCGCGGGGGCCGGCCGCGGCTGATCCGCCGCTCCAGGGGCTACGCCCCGTTCCCGATCTCGCTGCCGCGGCCGCTGCCCCAGACGTTCGCCGCCGGGGCGGAGCTCAAGAACACCTTCTGCCTCACGCGCGACGCCAACGCCTTTCTCAGCCAGCACATCGGCGATCTTGAGAACCTGGAGACGCTGGAGCACTACGAGGCCAGCGTGGACGTCTACCGGCGCCTGTTCCGCATCGAACCTGAAGTGGTCGCCTACGACCTGCATCCAGAGTATCTGGCGACGAAGCACGCGCTCGCGCTGCCTCCGCCGGAGAAGGTCGCGGTGCAGCACCATCACGCGCACATCGCGGCGCGGCTCGTCGAGCACGGCCGCGAGGAGCCCGTCATCGGCGTGAGCATGGATGGTCTCGGTTACGGCGACGACGGGCGTTTGTGGGGCGGCGAGGTGCTCGTCTGCGATCTCACCGGGTACCGCCGGGTCGCGCGCTTCGAGGAGTTGCCGCTCGCCGGAGGCGCAGCGGCGATCACGCATCCGTGGCGGACCGCCCTCGGCTGGAGCTACGCTCTCCTCGGGCGCGACGGCCTCGAGCGTGCGGCGGCGCTGCTTCGCCGGGGAGAGATCGGGCGAGGGCCTCCGGGCGCCGGCGCGGCCGGCCGGGCGGCCGTCGGTGTCCACCCCTCCGACGAACAAGCCGCGGCGCTGACCCAGCAGATCGACCGCGGCGTGAACGCGCCGCTGACCACGAGCTGTGGGCGGCTCTTCGACGCCGTCGCGGCCTTGGCCGGCGTGCGTCACTCCATCAGCTACGAGGGGCAAGCCGCCATCGAGCTCGAGATGATGGCGTCCGGGCCGGGGCTCCGGGCGGCGGGGGCCCCGTCCTATGAGTGGTCGCTGGACGGCGACCCCGGCGCCGCCGCGGTGGCCCCGATGATGGGGGCGGCGGAGTGGGTCGCCGCCCGCTCCGCCGCCGCCGATCCCGGTCCGGTGCCGGCCGTCGTACGCCTTGCGCCGCTGCTCGCCGGCGTGCTCGACGATCTTGAGGCCGGCGACGCGCCGGGCGCCGTCGGAGCGCGTCTCCACGCCACGGTCGCCGGCTTCGTGCTCGACCTCTGCCGGCGCGTCCGGTCCGCCACGGGGCTCAGCGCCGTGGCGATGTCCGGCGGCGTGTTCCAGAACCGGCTGCTCGCCGACCTCTGCGAGGGCCTGCTCGTGGGCGACGGCTTCGAGGTGCTCGGAGCCGGCCTCGTGCCGGTCAACGACGGCGGCGTCTCGCTGGGGCAGGCGGCGGTGGCGGGCTATACTGTCCTTCAGCGCCGCGGCGCTCTCGTTTGACCGCGGTGGCAGACGTCAAGGGGCCGAGCGCCCACCGGACAGAAACCGTCACAGGAGCCCCACATGTGCCTCGCCGTTCCCATGCGCATCACCGCCGTCGACGGCGTCCAGGCGACCATCACCGTCGAGGGACTCGAGCAGCGATGCAGTCTCATGCTCGTCCCCGAAGCCGACGTGGGCGACTACGTCCTGGTGCACGCCGGTTTCGCCATCAGCGTGCTCGACGAGGACGACGCGCAGCAGACCTACGAGCTCCTGCGGGAGATCGACGCCTGTGCGGAGGACGATGACGGACGCTGACGACCTCGGCCGGCTCGCCGCCGAGCTGCGCGCGGAGGCCCGGCCGGGCCTCACCTTCATGGAGGTGTGCGGCACGCACACCATGGCCATCGCCCGCTACGGGCTGCGCCAACTGCTGCCCGAGGGCCTGCGCCTGATCAGTGGGCCCGGCTGCCCCGTGTGCGTCACGGCGATGGCCGACCTCGATCGCGTCATCGCTCTCGCCCGGCTCTCCGGGGTGACGCTGGTCAGCTTCGGCGATCTCATCCGCGTGCCGGCCTCGCGCAGCACGCTCGCCGCAGAGCGCGCCGCCGGCGCCGACGTACGCGTCGTGTACTCGCCGCGCGACGCTCTGCGCATCGCCGCCGAGGAGCCGCAGCGTGAGATCGTCTTCGCCGGCATCGGCTTCGAGACCACGGCGCCCACCACGGCCGCCGTCCTTCTTGAGGCGCGCGAGATGGGCGTCACGAACTTCAGTCTGCTCAGTCTGCACAAGACGATGCCGCAGCCCCTGCGTGCGCTGCTCGACCTGGGAGAGACCCCTATCAGCGGCTTCCTGCTGCCGGGCCACGTCAGCGTCATCACAGGGACCGCCTGCTACGACTTCCTGGCGGACGACTACCGGACGGCCGGCGTGGTGGCCGGATTCGAGGCTCACGACGTCCTGGAGGCCCTGCTCATGCTCGTGCGGCAGACGGACCCGGAGATCGCCATCCAGTACACCCGCGCCGTGCGCCCCGAGGGCAATGTGGTCGCGCAGCGCCTGCTCGAGCAGGTGTTCGAGCCGGGCGACGCCGATTGGCGCGGCCTCGGCGTCATCCCCGGATCCGGCTTGGCGCTACGCGAGGAGTTCGCCGCGTTGGACGCTTCGCGGCGCTTCACGGTCGACCCGGGCCCCTCGCTCGAGCCGCCCGGGTGCCGCTGCGGCGAGGTGCTGCGCGGGGTCACGGACCCGGCGGACTGCGCCCTCTTCGGGGCGCGCTGCACCCCGGAGGACCCGGTGGGCGCCTGCATGGTCAGCAGCGAGGGCGCCTGCGCCGCCCGCTACCGCTACCGGGGCATCGATGACTGATCACCGCAGGCGGATCGGCGACCGCATCCTCCTCGGGCACGGCAGCGGCGGCAAGCTGTACCGCGACCTCGTCAAGGACGTGTTCGTGCGCGCCTTCGCCAATCCGGTACTCGACAGGCTGGACGACGCGGCCACGCTCTCGCCGTCCGGCCGCATCGCCTTCACCACCGACGCACACGTGGTGCAGCCGCTTGTCTACCCGGGCGGAGACATCGGCCGCCTCTCGGTGGCCGGCACCGTCAACGATCTGGCGACGGCGGCGGCGCGGCCGCTGGCGCTCGCCGCCGCCTTCGTCATCGAGGAGGGCTTTGCCCTCGACGACCTGCGCGCCGTCTGCGCCAGCATGGCGTCCACGGCGCGCGAGGCTCGGGCGCCGATCGTCACCGGCGACACCAAGGTCGTCGAGCGCGGCGCGGCAGACGGCCTCTTCATCACCACCACCGGGGTCGGCGAGATCGTCGTCGCGCACG
>CAZJGT010000096.1:0-2013 GCA_964545565.1 uncultured Thermoleophilia bacterium | reverse complement strand
GCAGACGGCCTCTTCATCACCACCACCGGGGTCGGCGAGATCGTCGTCGCGCACGAGCTCGGGTCGGCTGCCGTCAGCGACGGCGACGCCGTGATCCTGAGCGGCCGTATCGGCGACCACGCCGTGGCCATCCTCTCTGCACGCGGCGAGTTCGACTTCCGCGCCGACGCGCGCAGCGATTGCGCGCCGCTCTGGGGCCTCGTCGAGGCCGCCGTGGCGGCGGCGCGCGAGAGCGGTGGGGAAGAGGCGCTCCGCTTTCTCCGCGATCCGACACGCGGTGGCCTCACCACGGTCCTCGCGGAGCTCGCCGAGGAGTCCGGACTCGGGATCGAGGTGGAAGAGGACGCGATCCCCGTATCCGCAGCGGTGCGCTCGGTCTGCGACCTGCTCGGCTACGACCCGCTGACGCTGGCCAACGAGGGCAAGATGCTGCTGGTGACGGCGGCGGAGACGGCGGACGCCGTCGTGGCCGCCGTCCGGGCCACGGAGTACGGGCGCGAGGCGCGGCGGATCGGCTTCGTCACCGCCGCTCACCCCGGCCGCGTCGCCTTGCGCACGCCGTTCGGTACGCGTCGCGTGCTCGACATGCCGGTCGGGGAGCTCCTGCCGCGCATCTGCTAGCCGCCCCGCCGACCTGCGGCGGCTGCCGTGGCACGGGACGTGCTCAGAATGCGCTGCGCGACGTCGCGGAACGCCGGAATTGGGCCGTGCCTCGAAGCGGCGTCGGCGTGAATGGACCCCCGGGCCGCGCTGTCTGCGCCGTTTCCGTGCCGCCCTCAGGACCGCGGGTCGAACCCGAAGACGCGCAGCTCCTGGTCACAACGACAGGCCTTCGCGATGCGTGCGGCCCACGCGACGGCTTCCTCGCGCGAGGGCAGTTCGAGCACGGTGAAGCCACCGTCAAGCGGTGGCGCCCATGGGTAGCCGCCCTCGGCGACTGCTCCGTCTGCTGCGACGAGAACGGGCGGCACGCTTTGGTCGATGCCGCCGGCGAAGACGTAGACGCCGGCGGCCTTCGCCTCGTCGATCACGGCGTTCGCATCGCGAGCCACCGCCTCCCAGTCGCCTTCGGGCACGACCATCGCAGCGCTGGGAAAGGAGATCAAGTACTTGGCCACAAAGCTGTCTCCTTTGGTGATTGATGCTGCATGGGCGCTCTCCTTCCCTGTCGAGCATAGCTTCGACGACGGTGCCGGGGAGTGTCCGTCTCATGCCACTTTGTCATGCGACCCGTTCACGTCTGCAGGTCGAGCAACCGTTCACGATGCGGCTACCGCGCCCTCAGCGCCTGCGAGCGCCCGGTGCCGTACATATCCGGTTTGCGTCGGAACGTGCGGTGGAGGGCGTTTGAGGAGCGGAGGCGAGGAGCAAAGCCCCTGCAAATCAATGGAGCCCGGTCGCGGACTCGAACCGCGGACCCCCTCCTTACCATGGAGGTGCTCTGCCGACTGAGCTAACCGGGCAACGCTGGTGGGGGAGCCAGGATTTGAACCTGGGTAGGCTGCGCCAACGGATTTACAGTCCGCCCCCTTTAACCACTCGGGCACTCCCCCGGGAGCCGTGGAATCGTAGCCGAAAGGCCTGGCGCTTTCAACCGGCGTCGACGCGGTCGCGAACGGCTCTGTCGACTTCGACCAAGAGGATCGGCCGGGGTCGTCAGGGGGATGACGACCCCGGCCGGTAAAGCCGTGCCCTCCGGCCAGGGGAAGCGGGCGGGCACTGGAGACTCGCCGTCATCTGGGCCAGTTGCGGGGGGAGGGGGATCCCGGGACCGCAGGCTTGTGATGACAATCGCATTCTACCCGAAATAGCGTGATGTGCAACCTCATGATGACGAATCCGACGCGCTGCGTTTGTACCGCCTATCGAGCGAATCAAGGGTCGCCGGCTTGGATTGAGCGCTATCTGAGCCTGTGGTACCGTAAGCATCCGCCGTGGCGGCGTAGCTCAGCTGGTCAGAGCAGCGGAATCATAATCCGCGTGTCGTAGGTTCGAGTCCTACCGCCGCTACCA
>CAZJGT010000095.1:0-8775 GCA_964545565.1 uncultured Thermoleophilia bacterium | reverse complement strand
AGCCGCGGCCAGGCGCTCGGCTTCACCATCTCGCTGCCCACCGAGGACAAGTTCCTGACCACCAAGCAGGAGCTCATGGACACGCTCTCCATGACGCTCGGCGGGCGCGCCGCCGAGGAGGTCGTCTTCGGCGAGATCACGACCGGCGCCGCCAACGACCTCGAGAAGGCAACGGCGACGGCCAAGCAGATGATCATGCGCTACGGCATGAGCGAGGAGCTCGGCCCCCGTACCCTCGGCCACGACCAGTCGATGCCCTTCCTCGGGCGCGAGTTCCAGCAGCAAGCCGACTACTCGGAGGAGATCGCGCGCCAGATCGACGACGAGATCCGGCGCATCATCGAGGAGGCGCACCAACGTGCCAAGGACCTGCTCACGGAGAAGCGCGAGGTGCTCGACAGCATCAGCCGCATCCTCATCGTGCGTGAGACCATCGAGGCTTCGGAGTTCCAGGGGCTGCTCGACGGCCTGCCCGAGGAAGAGGTCTTCCGCGAGCGCGACGAGAAGGAGGCTCGGCGGCGCGCAGAGACGCCTGAGCCCGAGAAACGCCAGCGCGCCAAACAGCCGCCGGTGCCCAAGCCGGCCCACGTCAACCCCGTCAACCCCGAGGCCACCTGAGCGCCCGCTCACGCGGCACGCACTGCGGAGGCGACCCTGTGGACCATGACAAGATCAAGGACGGCGTGCGCCTCATCCTCGAGGGCGTCGGCGAGGATCCCCAGCGGGCGGGACTCGTGGAGACGCCGCGGCGTGTGGCCGAGATGTACGAGGACCTCTTCTCGGGCATCGGCGCCCCCGACCCGGCGGAGCTGCTGCTCGCGCTGCCGGGCGATCATCACCGCGAGATGGTGCTGATCAAGGACATCGACTTCTATTCCGTCTGCGAGCATCATCTGCTGCCGTTCCACGGCCGTGCCCACGTCGCCTACATCCCCAGCGACCACGGCCACATCGCCGGCCTCAGCAAGCTGGCTCGCGTGGTGCGTCAGGTCGCGGCGCGTCCGCAGTTGCAGGAGCGCATCACCAGCGAGGTCGCCGATGCCATCGAGCGGGCCCTGCAGCCGACGGGCTCCCTGGTGCTGATCGAGGCAGAGCACCTCTGCATGAGCATGCGCGGCGTGCGTACGCCCGGCGCCAAGACCGTCACCAGCGCGGTCCGTGGCCTCATCCGGAGCAACGAGGCCACCCGCGCCGAGGTGTTCGCCCTCATCAACGCGCCGCACTGACGCCACGGCCATGCTGCCGGCCGCGCCGACGTTCAGCCTCGACCTTGCGTTTCCGAGCATCATGGGCGTGGTCAACGTCACACCGGATTCCTTCTCCGACGGCGGCCGCTTCCTTGCCGCCGACGCCGCTCTCGAGCGGGCCCTCGCGCTGGTGCGCGAGGGCGCCTCGATCGTCGACATCGGCGGCGAGTCCACGCGGCCCGGCTCCGAGCTCGTGTCCACGGACGAGGAGCTCCGCCGCATCCTCCCGGTGATCGAGGCGCTCGCCGGCAGTGTCGGCGTCCCGATCTCTGTGGACACGATGAAGGCGGACGTCGCCCGCCGGGCGCTCGCCGCCGGCGCGACGATCATCAACGACGTGAGCGCGCTCCGCTACGACGAGGCCATGGTCGACCTGGTCGTCGAGTCGGGCTGCCCTGTCTGCGTCATGCACATGCAGGGCATGCCGAAGACGATGCAGGACGACCCACGGTACGAGGACGTGGTAGACGAGGTCCTGCGCTTCCTCGAAGAGCGTCTCGCCTTCGCCTTCGCGCGCGGCGTGCGCGAGGAGCAGGTCATGGTCGATCCCGGCATCGGGTTCGGCAAGACCGTCGCGCACAACCTGGCGCTCCTCGACGGGCTCTCCCGGTTCGCGACGCTCGGCCGTCCGGTGCTGCTGGGGACGTCGCGCAAACGGTTCCTCGGCGCCATCGTCGGCGCCGAGCCGGCGGAGCGCGTCATCGGCACCGTCGCGACGACGGTGATCGGGTTCCTCGCCGGTGCGCATGTGTTCCGCGTCCACGACGTGAGACCCAACTTCGAGGCGCTGCGGGTGGCGCTCGCCGTGCGCGAGGGCGTCCCGCCGCTATGAGTGTCCGACACACGATGGTCCACCGGGAGGCATCGTCATGACGAGCAACCTGTCCATCATCCTCGACGGTATCGAGCTGCGTGGGCGCTGCGGCGTGACGGCCGAGGAGCGAGCCATCGGCCAGACGCTGGTCGTCGACGTGCGCCTCGACCCCCAGGCGCGCGGCGCCGGCCGGAGCGACGACCTCGCCGACACGGTCAGCTACAGCCTCATCGTCGATTTCGTGCGCGATGTCGTGGAGGGCGACGAGTTCCACCTGCTGGAGCGACTCGCCACCGTCCTCTGCGACGGGCTCTGGGACGAGTTCGACCCGGTGCTCGTGGAAGTGGCGGTGAGCAAGGTCGCCCCACCGGTGTCGCTGCCCATCCACACGGCCCGCGTCGAGGTCGTGCGCACCGCGTGAACAGCGGCGGTAGGCAAGGTAGCGAGCGGGGCGCCATGGGGGCGCCGCCTCGTTCGCCGTCGGGCAGGCGCGTATTCGTGGCGTTGGGCTCCAACGAGGGCGATCGTGCCGCTTACTTGCGGGCCGCGGTCGAGGCGCTGGCGGCGCTGCCGGCGACCGCTGTGGTGGCCGCGTCCGCCGTCTACGAGACCGCCCCTCAGGAGCTTCCCGGCCAGAACGCCTTCCTCAACCGGGTGGTGTGCCTCGAGACGGGACTGGAGCCGCTCGATCTGTTGCGGCAATGCCAGCGCATCGAGCACGAGCATGGGCGCGTGCGCGAGGTACGTTTTGGTCCGCGCACGCTCGATATCGATATACTCCTCTTCCAGGACGCCGAGTCCGACGACCCCGAGCTCACGCTGCCGCACCCGCGTATGATGCGGCGTGCCTTCGTCCTCGTGCCCTTGGCCGAGGTGTGGAAGCACGCCAGGGGCATGCCCGACTTCGACGTCGCCGGCCTGGCGCGGGCGACCGCCCGCACCCAGCCGGTGAGGCTGTTCGACGCCACGGGAGGGTGAGCGGTGACCGACCACCAGACGGCGCTGACGGGAGCGTCATGACCCGGCCCTACGTCGCGAGCCGTGGCGGGGAGCAACTCCACCGGCGCAGCTTCGACGTCCTCGTGCTCGGCGGCGGCATCGCCGGCCTCACCGCCGCCATCGGCGCCGCCCGCCGCTGGCGCGTCGGGCTGCTCACCAAATCGACGTTCGAGGAGACCACCACCTTCCTCGCCCAGGGCGGCATCGCCGCGGCCATCGGCGAGGAGGATTCCCCCGAGCTGCACTTCAGGGACACCATCGGCGCCGGGGCAGGGCTGTGCGACGAGGAGGCTGTGCGCGTCCTCGTGAGCGAGGGACCCGAACGTGTGCGCGAGCTCATGGAGATCTGCCCGCGGTTCGACAAGGTCGACGGGCAGATCGTGCTCGGCCGGGAGGGGGCCCATTCGCTGCCGCGCATCGTGCATGCGGGCGGCGACGCCACCGGCAGCGAGGTCTCGAGCGCGCTCGCTGAGGCGGCGCGCATAGGCAGCCGCGTCCAGCTCTACGAGGACGAGTTCGTCATCGACTTGCTCACGGTGGATGGCCGCTGCGTCGGCGCGCTCACGCTCAACCTCGCCGACGGCGGCCTCACACTCAACGTGGCGATGGTGACCATCCTCGCGACCGGGGGCGCCGGGCAGGTGTACGGACGCACGACCAACCCGTTGGTCGCGACCGGCGACGGTGTCGCCATGGCCTATCGCGCCGGCGCCGCCATCCGCGATCTCGAGTTCGTGCAGTTCCACCCCACGGGGCTCGCCGTTCCGGGCCAGCACACCGTGCAGCTCATCACCGAGGCCTTGCGCGGCGAGGGTGCCTACCTGCGTAACGCCGCCGGCCGGCGGTTCATGACCGACCACGACTCACGCGGTGAGCTGGCCTCGCGCGACGTGGTCGTGCGCGGCATGGTCGCCGAGATGCGTGAGGAGGGCAGCGAGCACGTGTACCTCGACGCGACGCACCTGGACGCCGCGTGGCTGCGGGAGCGGTTCCCCCGGGTCACGGCGGGCCTGCGCGACCATGGTCTCGACCTCGCGACCCAGCTGATCCCGGTGGCGCCGGTGTGTCACTACTTCATCGGCGGGGTGGTCACCGACGTCTGGGGGCGGACCACGGTGCCGGGTCTGTACGCCAGCGGCGAGGTGTCGAGCACCGGTGTTCACGGGGCCAACCGCCTGGCCAGCAACTCCCTGCTCGAGGGCCTCGTCTTCTCCGACCGCGTCGTCCGCGACCTCGACCGCTATGTCGGCCGCCTCGGGGAGGACGTGCGCCGCCTGAACTTCGACATCCCCGAAGCGGGGGCGGCGCGTGACGACAGCGACACGGCCGGCGCCCGCAGGCGCCTCACCGATCTCATGCAGAGGCAGGTCGGCGTGCTGCGACGCGAGGCCGACCTCACGGCCGCTCTTGGTGAGCTCGGCGAGCTCACGAGCGAGCTGCGCTTCGAGCACAAGGGCGAGGCCGAGTACGAGCTGCTCAACATGCTCACGCTGGGTACGCAGGTAGCCAAGTGCGCCCTGCTGCGCGAGGAGTCGCGCGGTGTTCACCTGCGCGACGACTTCCCGGCGCTCGACGACGAGCGCTGGCGCCGGCACCTCACGCTGCGGTTGCCGGCGCGCGACCGGGCGGCACGCGGTTGAGGCCGCGAGGCCGCCGATGAGCGCGCGCAGCTACCGCGCAGCGGCGCGGGTCGCGGCCAGGCGCGCTCTGCGCGAGGACCTCTCGGGCTACGGCGACCTCACGGGGTCGGTCTTCGCCGGCGAGGGCGTCGCGCGTGTCGTCGCGAGGGAGGCCGGCGTGCTCTCGGGCATGGCGGCGCTCGAGGAGACGGCGCGGCTGGTGGACCCGGCGCTCGCCGTGGAAGCGCTCATCCGCGACGGCGGGCGCTTCGCCGCCGGCGACGGCATCGCCAGGCTGAGCGGTCCTCTCGCGGCGATCCTCGCCGCCGAGCGTACCGCGCTCAATTTCGTCTGCCGGCTCAGCGGCGTGGCGACGCTGACGGCACGGTACGTCGCGGAGACCGCCGGCACCGGGGCGCGCATCGCCGCGACGCGCAAGACGACGCCGGGGCTGCGTGCCCTCGAGAAGCAGGCCGTCGTCCACGGAGGCGGCACGCCGCACCGCTTCGGCCTGTTCGACGGCGCGATGATCAAGGACAACCACGTCGCGGCGGCCGGCGGCGTCGCCGCCGCGGCCTCGCTGGTACGGGCCGGTGCTGCTCACGTCCATGCGCTGGAGATCGAGGTCGACACGCTCGAGCAGCTGGGCGAGGCCCTCGCCTGCGGCGCGAGCATCGTGCTGCTGGACAACATGGACACGACGACGGTCCGGCAGGCTGTGGGCCGCGTCGCCGGCCGGGCCGTCGTCGAAGTGTCCGGCGGCGTGCGGCTCGAGCGCGTGCGCGAGCTCGCCGAGGCCGGCGTCGACGTCATCTCCGCCGGCGCCCTCACCACGCGGGCGCCGTGGATCGACCTGGCGCTCGACCTGGAGGTCTGACCCGTGCTGCTGGTCGTCGACGTCGGGAACACGCAGACGCACCTCGGGGTGATCGACGGCGGAGTCGTGGTGGACGAATGGCGCATCGCCACGGTGGGGCATCGCACGAGCGACGAGATCGCCGGCCTCCTGCAAGGCTTCTTCTCGCTCAAGGGCCGGCGGCCCAGAGATGTGCTCGACGAGGTCGGCATCGCCTCCGTCGTCCCGCTCCTCACCCAGCAGTGGGTCGAGATGTGCGGGAAGCACCTTGAGATCGAGGCCTTCGTGGTCGGCCCCGGCGCCCGCACCGGCATGCGTATCGCCACGAGGAACCCGCAGGAGGTGGGGGCGGACCGTATCGTCAACGCCGTGGCCGCCTACGAGCAGTACGGCGGGCCGTGCATCGTCGCAGACTACGGCACGGCGACCACCTTCGACGTGATCTCCGCCGAGGGCGAGTATCTCGGCGGCGCCATCGCGCCCGGCATCGAAGTCTCGCTGGAGGCGCTCACGTCGCGCGCCGCCAAGCTCATCAAGGTCGAACTGGTCGAGCCGGAGCACGCGATCGGCAAGTCGACCACCGAGGCCCTGCAGTCCGGCGCCGTGTACGGCTTCGCCGGCGAGGTCGAGGGCGTCGTGCACGCCATCTGGGCCGAGCTGGGGGAGGAGGCGCGCGTGATCGCCACCGGCGGCCTCGCAGGCATGATCGCCCGCCACACCAGCGTCATCGACATCGTGGACGAGCTGCTCACGCTGCGCGGCATCGAGATCGTGATGCGCCGCCAGCAGCGGGGCTGAGGCGACGGGCCTGACGGGCGTGGCTGCGCTCGACGCGCCGGGGTGCGCCGGATCATCGCCGGCACGCGTTTCGGACCCGTTGCTCCGCCCGCTCACGATCGGGGGCCTCAGCCTCGACCGGCGTCTCTTCATGGCGCCGATGGCCGGACTCACGACGTCCGCGCTTCGGCGCAGCGTGCGTCGCTGGGGGGCCGGCCTCGTGTTCACGGAGATGATCTCCGCCTACGGCGTGCACTACGGCAACCGGCGCACGCTCGACTACTTCGTCCACGGCGAGGACGAGCATCCGCTGGGCTTTCAGCTCTTCGGCGCCGACGCCGACGTGCTCGCCGACGCCGCCGGGCGCGCCGTGGCGGCGGGCGCCGACCTCGTCGACCTCAACATGGCCTGCCCGGTGCGCAAGGTCGTGAAGACGGGGGCCGGTGCGGCGCTGCTGGCCGAGCCGGAGCGCGCCGCCGGCATCGTCGCCGCGGTGGCGCGCGCCGTCGACGCCGCCGCGCCGGGACGCGGCATCCCCGTGACGGTCAAGATCCGCGCCGGGTTACGCGCCGGTGACCAGCTCGGGCGCCGTGCGGCGCCGCGTCTTGTCGCCGCCGGCGCATCCGCCGTATGCATCCACCCGCGGACGGCGGCGCAACTCTACCGCGGGCTCGCCGACCACACGGTGACCTTCGCCCTCGCCGCCGCGCTGCCGGTCCCCGTGATCGCCTCCGGAGACGTGGACGGCCGTGCGGCGGCGCTGGCGCTCCTCGACGGCGGCGCCGCAGCCGTCATGCTGGCGCGCCACGCGGTCGGCGCGCCGTGGGTGTTCGGCGAGGTGCTCGGCGCGCCCGAGCCCGCGCCCGCGGAGAAGATCGGCGAGGTCCGCCGCTTCGCCGCCGAGGCGCTCGCCGAGCGCGGCGGGCGCGCCGTCGGCCATCTGCGCCAGTTCTGGCCCAGGTTCCGTCGCCACGGCGCCATCGACAAAGCGCTGTCTGTGGAGTTGATGCGAGCCTGCGGGGAGGCCGAGCTGCGCACGCTGCTCGGCCTCTGAGCCGCCCGTGCGGCCCGCGTTTGCCTAAACCGCGGAGCATGCCCTATACTTGCTCGCCACTTCGGCGCGCGGTCCCAAACGGGGCCGCGTTGCCGCGTTGAAGAGGAGGCATCAGTGGTCGACCGCGAGATCGTCCTCACGCCTGAGGGCTTCCAGCGCCTCAAGGAGGAGATCGAGTACCTCTCGTCCGTCAAGCGCGACGAGGTCGCCGAACGCATCCGCGCGTCCCGCGACTTCGGCGACATCTCCGAGAACTCCGAGTACGACGACGCCAAGAACGAGCAGGCGATGCTCGAGGCCCGTATCTACTCGCTCGAGGAGCGTCTGCGCAGCGCCATCGTCATCGACGCCGAGAGCATCACGACCGACGTCGTCGGCGTCGGCACCAAGGTCACGCTGCAGGACATGAAGCGTGGCGACGTGGTTCAGTACGCCATCGTCGGGTCGTCCGAGGCCGACCCCGGCGCACACAAGCTGTCCAACGAATCGCCCGTCGGGCGCGCCATCCTCGGTCGCAAGCCGGGCGACAAGGTCACGGTGGCCGTCCCCCAGGGCTCGAAGAAGTTCAAGGTCCTGGACATCGAGAAGGCCTGACGCGCGCCGTGGACGAGCACGACGGCGAGCACGCGGACGCCTTCGCCGAGCGCCGCTCCAAACTCGTCGCGTGGCGTGAGGGGGGCGACGCCTACCCCACGCAGTATCAGCCGCGCGACGAGATCGGTCCTCTGCACGAGATGTACGGCGATCTCGAGGCTGGACAGGACTCGCCGGACGTCCATCGCATCGCCGGTCGCGTCGTTGCACGCCGTGTGCACGGCAAGCTCACCTTCGTCGTCCTCAAGGACCTGAGCGGGGAGCTCCAGCTCTTCAGCCAGCTCGATGGTCTCGGCGAGGAGCGCTACGCGGCGCTTGAGCACGTCGACCTCGGCGACTTCGTCGGCGCCGAGGGCACCATGATGCGCACCCGGCGCGGCGAGCTCAGCCTGCGCATCACCTCTTGGCAACTGCTCAGCAAGTCGCTGCGCGGCATGCCCGAGAAGTACCACGGCCTCACCGACGTGGAGACGCGCTATCGCAAGCGCTACCTCGACCTCGCCGCCAACGACGATTCGCGCGATGTCTTCGTCAAGCGGGCGAAGATCATCGCCGCGGTGCGCCGCTTTCTGGACGACCGCGGGTTCATCGAGGTCGAGACGCCGGTGCTGCAGCCGCTCTACGGCGGCGCCCTGGCCAAGCCGTTCATCACGCACCACAACGAGCTCGAGCGCGACCTCTACCTGCGCATCGCCACCGAGCTGTACCTCAAACGCTGCATCATCGGCGGCATCGACCGGGTCTACGAGATCGGCAAGGACTTCCGCAACGAGGGCGTGAGCTTCAAGCACAACCCCGAGTTCACGATGCTCGAG